>NZ_JBEOPN010000028.1:0-65385 GCF_040310085.1 Shewanella sp. S1-58-MNA-CIBAN-0166
TAAAGAGTCACTCTCAGGTGTTCGGGCTTGTTCAACACTTGGGATAAGGACGCGGCTTCGCGCGGCCTATCCTTATTTGTTAGCTGTTTATTTTAAATTTTATAAGTAACTGCATTCAATACATTTTGTTCTTGTTTGCTTAGGTAATTTACAACTTTCTCTTCAAACGATATATCAGAATAGAATTGCTTGATTAGGTATTTTGAAGGGATATCAGTCCGTTCCATTAATGGGACCGCTCGACCCGTCGCAATGACGTAAACATGAAAATCTTTATAACGTGCCAACATAGGTTCAATAATATTTTTAAGCAACGCATTAGCCAACAACGTAGCATAACCTTTATTACGATGCTCTATGACTGTTACAAAATGAATAATACCCAATTCTTTATAGTTCACACCTTGATGACAAGTGACTTTGTCTGCACGGGCTTCAAAGTTTTCAAAAAGACTGTACCCTACCAATTCATCATTTACATAAAGTTTAATTATTTCTGCTTGAGTCCCGTTTTGTAATTCCTCGTGCTTATCTAACCACTCAAAAATGTACCACATTTTCATGTCGGCCTGACCCAAGGCGAGTAATTCATTAGTACACGTTTTGGCATTACAGTGTTCGAATCTAAGCATTAATAACCCATTTGAATCTTCGTAAATTAGTTAACATTGACCTGTGAACTTACTTTTATATAAATAGAGAGCAACATCAGCATAATAAAGACTAAGCTTGCCACTCCTTGTTAAATAGCCGCCCCCAGTGTGAGGATCGTTGTAGTGATAAAACGAATGACGCAGTAAGCTAATATCGCACTAAGCGTATTAAAACAGTTGGCTGTACTTTTGATGCACGAACAAAACCAACAGCTTTAAACCGTTTAAGTCTATTGTTCGTTGTGATTAGGAGATCTAAACAGGCTCCAACACTACTCATCGAAGATGCAAATCCAACATCTTTCTTTAGACTTTTCAATTAGCCCCCGATAATGTCACTTATCGGGATTAACAAAACACGAATTTATGAGCTGCTATTAATCTTCCATCCAATCCATATTCGGTAGTGCATTCAAATGCTGGCCATATCGTATTTCGTTAAAAGAGGAACCATTTTTCATGACATCGGAAACTTCGATAGCCAACGCGCAAGCCATCATTTGAATAGCTTCGTCACGCGGTGTACCTGTCATGACTAAACGCATCAAGGTTTCTTTTACCTTTCTGGGTTCACCGTCGGCGATTTGATTTTCGACTACTTCAATGAGTGTTTCTTCGGTCATGTAACTGTCTTGCTGCTTATCCATTATAACGACTCTGTTAAATATTTAACGCCATTATGCCGCAAGCATGGTGCAAGCCATAGAGTAAACTCCGAATTATTCGAGTGTTGCAGGCAATAACGTAACGTTAAGGTAAAGTAAGATTTATCTGTGTTGATAATCTGATTGGATGTTGTACGCTGAAACGAATTTTTTTGAGCTGACAATATCATCGACTAACACTTAAATGAGCACAAATGGGTTAAGCCCTTAACCCATTTGTGGACATAAACGTTTTAGTGTTATCAACTAAATGTAGCCTCAAAATATGAGAAAATGTATCCCTAACGACTAACGGTCTAGCCAACATTTCTTAACCATTTCAAGACTGACCTATTTCGGCATATTCACCTTGAGGATGATATATTTCTACTAGCCTGCACAATAGTTCTACTAGCCTGCACAACTCATAAACTGAGGTAATAGTATTTCGGAATCGTTCCCACATATTTTTAAATCAGTCATTTGAATTTAAAAACTCCTTAGCTTTAGCAATCGAATAATTTACCGCTTGAGCCAATTCGAGCTTTGGCGGCATGACGAGTTCATTAGGATCGATATGGACATCGATCAGACAGGCATTTTTGCTAGCAAATGCTTCTCCCAACGCTTTTACTAGCAGCTCAGGGCGATCTACACTCCAACCTTCACCACCGCATAAGCGAGCAAACTCTGAAAAGTCTGGATTTTTTAATGCTGTTTTATAATTAGGGTAACCGCTGCTTTCTTGCTCTAGTTGAATTAACCCTAGTTTGGCGTTGTTAAAAATAATAACCTTTATGGGTAATGTTAGATTGACTGCAGTAATAAACTCTTGCATTAACATGCTAAAACCACCGTCACCAATAAGGACTACCACCTGCCGCTCAGGAAATTTTAATTGCGCGCCTATCGCACCAGCCATGCTAAATGCCATTGTGGCCAAGTTGCCTGAGAGGGTAAATAATTGTTGTTCAGTAACGGGTAGATGTCGTGCGACCCATGCGGTCACTGTACCCGTATCACAAAGAAAAATGGCATCTTTATTCGCAAGCTCGCCGACGGTTCGAGCCAGGCACTGGGGTTTTATTGGCATATCTTGCGAGTTTTCTGCTTCGCTTTGCTCTTCTGACCAACTCCTTTTCTGACGCCGACATTCAGTAAGAAAGTTGTCGTTTTCTTTTTGAGGTAAATCAACGATTAATTGGTCTAGTACTTCACTTACATCTCCGACTATCGATACATCCACAGGGCAACGTCGACCAATATGTCGAATTTCTTTATCCACCTGAATAACTTTGGCTTTTCCTGGATAATATTCTTTGTAGGGAAAATCAGTCCCTAGCATCACAAGTAAATCACAATTATTCATCGCATCAACTGATGGCCGCGTACCAAGTAGGCCAAGCCCTCCTAAGGAATATTCATGCTCATCCGGAAGTAGTACTTTGGCTTTTAGTGTTCTGATAAGTGGGGAGTTGCATTTTTTCAACAAAGTAAGTAACTGTTGACGTGCTGGTATAGCCCCAACACCCGCTAGAACAACAATTTTTTCAGCTTGCTCAATTAAGCTAATTGCACTGTTTAATGCTGATGCTAAAGGTTTAGTTGGTCCCGTTTCAGCGCCCGCTATTGGATGACCCGTAATGTCAGCTTCAACTTGCTCAGTGGCAACATCAGCAGGCAGAGCAATATGAGCAACCCCTTTTTCAATCAGCGCGCTATTACACGCTTGCTGAATAATCTCGGGAACACGATCTGAGGCAAATAAGGTTTGATTAAACACAGCCACATCAGAAAACAGAGCTGATGAATTAATTTCTTGATGCGAGTGATTACCGATTTCACTGCGTGGTAACTGTCCAGTTATTGCAAGAACGGGGGCATGGTCGAGCTTAGCGTCATACAGACCATTGAGCAAATGTATAGCCCCACCTCCAGCAGTACCAACACAAACGGCAAGTTTACCGGTTAATTTTGCTTGGGCTGATGCGGCGAATGCCCCGCTTTCTTCATGGCGAACTTGTATAAATTCGATTTCTCCATGGCGGCGTATGGCGTCCATCAAATCATTAATAGCATCCCCTGGAATGCCAAAGACATGACGGACACCATATTGATAAATCGTCTCTACGATATGATCGACAACTTTGCGTTTTTTTATTGCAGCCATAAATATCTCTCTCCGTTTAAAATAAGCTTCACGAAATACACTTAATTAAGCAAATTAATAGGTTACTGAATTTAATAGCATTTTATTAATGGTTAACTGTTTATTTAAGATCCAATAACACATCATACTGTGCTACGAACTTTGACTCTGTGCGTCACCGTACCCTCTGGCTTTTGCTTTCTCACGAATGTTGACAAGTTAAATACAATTGACCGTGTTTTAAAGTAACGTTATCTCAAATGATAAACCCTAGCAGAAAATAATTTAGCCTATTCGCCATGTCGCTCGATTTAACCATTCTTGAAAATTATCTCGCGTGCGCTGGCGAACAGACGCCGGGAACAGTTACGATTTATGCTTAGAGACATCTAATCGATTCGCGTAAGGCTGGAACGATATTCGATCTTATCTGTAACTTAGCAGAGTGGCCCAGTGACTCGACAAAGGAGAAATACGATGAAGACGAATGAAGGTATGCTCGATCGCTCGCTCCGCGTTACCGCCGGGCTAGTTCTTATTGGACTTGCTGCCACCGAAACAATTGGCATATGGGGCTATATTGGCGTTGTGCCGCTGCTTACCGGAGCGGTAGGCTTGTGTCCTCTATATTCGCTCCTAGGCATAAACTCCTGTTCGGTGAGTAAGCGCTGAATCTGATCCACAGCGAATGCCCTGCTATCGTGAAACACTATAGTTAAACACCATGTCAAAATCCTAACAGGACTCGCGTTCATGGTACGACTCTTCTGTTCGCGCGGTTAAGTTAGCGATCTCGGAACTGTACTGCTTAAACACCCGAGCTCATTGTTACTGCCAACAGATATCTAATCGCAAGTTCTACGACGTTATTTTATTCAGCATTTTTTATAAAAAGGCCTGCTATGAAAGTCATTGCATCACCCCCCCCAATTAATCCTTGTGAAGAGTCATGTGTTAAAATGGCACTTATTGCAGAAGGTGGTGGGCAACGAGGAATATTCACAGCCGGTGTATTAGATGCGTGGTTAGAGAATGATTTTGATCCTTTCGATTTGTTTATAGGGGCGTCTGCAGGCTCACAAAATATTACAAGCTTTTTATCTCGTCAGAAAGGTTATGCCAAGAGATTAATTGGTGAATTAACACGTCGTAATAATTTTTACAAACTAGGCCGTGGATTAGCAGGTGGCAATGCTATTGATTTGGATTGGTACTTTGATAAAACCATTCAAGGTAATTTTGCATTAGACTTTACGACAGCAACTAAATCATTGGGTCAACGAGAATTATTGTTCAGCGCAACGAATTCACGCGATAGACAAGGCTATTTCTTAAGCCCAAACGGTCATACAAGTCACTGGCGCCAATTACTTAAAGCCTCGAGTGCATTTCCTTTTTTGTATAAACAAGGGGTCAAACTCACACCTAGGCAGGCCTTTAGCTCAACAAATAAGGCCAAAGCAAACGTTGATGACCATAAAACAGACATCTACCTTGACGGTGGACTTGCTGAGCCTTTACCTGTACGAGAATCCTATCGCCGTGGTGCTAAAAAAATTGTGGTTATTCGAACGGTGAATGCCGACTGTCATACTCAGGCTGCTTGGGTACGTAAACTTAAGTCATGGATTTACGTGTCTGGGTATTGCCCAAAAATGATTGATTATTTGGTACAGCATGAGCAAGCTTATCAAAAAGAACTCGCCTTTATCACTAACCCTCCTGAAGATGTCGAAATTATTCAAATTTTTGCGGAAGACAATCTTCAAAGTAAATTGTTAGGGAGTACTGATATGGATTTACAACATGATTATCTTGCCGGTATCACTGCGGGTAATGCTTTTTTGAAGACTCAAAAACGTTTTGTGCTGTAAACACTTTACATAATCTAAGCATGATCTAAGCATAATAAAATTAATTTATACCTGTTTTGTAAACCAGTAGAATGAATATTACTATGCAATAAAAAACATTTTTTAATGCCATAACCCCGATGCATTAAACTAAAAGTATTAACCCGCTCAAGTACCACATAATACTCTTCTATTAACGTAAACGATGCTGCAATATCGGTAACATTCATGTTAACCGACTTATGATGTCTCATTGAGTCATTTTTTTCGTTTGTTTGAACCAATGAATCTAAGATATAACGCACCCAAAAATGCAGACATAACCGATGCGACCAAGATGGATGTTTTTGCGTTATGGAGATGTTCAGGTTGCCCGTCAAACCCCAGTGTCGCAATAAATGTGGACATGGTGAAGCCTATCCCGGCTATCAGTGAAGCACCAATAATGTGTTGAATATTAACTCCCTTGGGTAATTTACCTATTTTGTAGTGCAGGCCCAACCAGCACGCGCCGGAAATGCCAATAAATTTACCGACTACAAGGCCAAAAATAATCCCTAATCCAACTGGGTATTGGAGGCTGTCGATAAACGAACTAAAACTAAACACTACGCCAGCATTAGTCAACGCAAACAGCGGTAAGATGAAGAGTGCTACAGGTAGATGCAGTACATCTTCCCAACGACGCAGGGGAGTGCCAGCATGTTCTGCTAAATCGCGCACTTCCAGTACCTGTTTATGGTCCTCCTGACTACCAAGAACGTCCACTTCTTCTATTTCTTGCTGAAGAGAGCTAATTGTTGTTTTAGCCTTATCAAGCGACTGTGCCGACGCCAACTTCGGCCGTGCTGGCACCGTCAATGCTATTGCAACGCCAGCAACAGTGGCATGAACACCAGACATGAGCATCATCCACCAGGTTGCAATACCGATGATAATATAGAAAATTGGCTGTCTTACGCCCGCATAGTTAGCCACTGCCAAAAAAGTAATAAGTGAACATGCGCTAAACAGATATATTACGGATATTTCCTGGGTATAAAATAGTGCAATAACGAGTATCGCCCCAACATCATCAACGATGGCGAGCCCAACTATGAAAGCCAAAAGACTGGCAGGTATGTATTTTCGCACTATGGTAAGTACACCTAGCGCAAACGCGGTGTCGGTTGCCATTGGGATACCCCAACCGATCTGTGAATCAAGTCCCCAATTGAACAAAGTATAGATCGTAGCCGGTAAAATCATTCCGCCTATGGCACAAATAATCAACATGCGCCGATTTTCCGGTTTAGCGAGGTCTCCGGCTAGCACCTCGCGTTTGATTTCAAGTCCAATCAATAAGAAAAATATCACCATTAAACCATCATTAATAATGTGTTTAAGTGAAGATCGTAACTCAACATCACCCAAAAATATTCCAATCGGGGTGTGCACAAGATCTAAGTAGGTAGAAGAATAGGCTGAATTTGCCCACCATAGGGCCAAGATTGTCGATAACAGAAGAAACAGACTGGAGGTAGTCTGCGCTCGAATAAAACCCGAAAATGGTTCGTGCATATATTCCAAACCACGCTGCAATATATTTTTAGATTCGTTTGCCATATTAATCACCTGTCATCATCTCGCCTAAGAAGTATGTTTATCTTCTGAGTAGAAAATATTTTTAGGCTTTAGGAGTTCGAACAAATACTATAAATTACGTTTGTTCGATTGTTTTATAACTACTTTAATGAACAAAAACGCTTTACGGAAAAAAACTGCATTACCCTGAACTCATAGAGCCTGCATTCATGAAAATGCGTTATGGAGCCTTAGCTACATTGCTGTAAACGTAGGGGGCTGCGCCTATCAATGTTGTTAAGCAGTATATTGAGCAGCAAAATAGACCACATTAAACCGTGTTGCTGTTTTCGCCATGCTTATTGGCCATGACGGGGCATGTTGTCGCGGAGATCAGCCATTATCATGTTAGTTGCTGAATGCGAAACTCATTACGCAAGTCTCCTGCCATTTTGAACGGCGCGAAAGCTAAAACTTGAACACTGTTTTTGATGTCTATCATTTTCACGTGAATTGTTGGGGAAAAGTAAAGGCGGGAGATAAAAACCGTGGTTCCCGCTCAAGTCTTAAGGTGGCATGAGTACAATGCCACCTTTGTTTAGCACTACAACAAGACTTTAGTGTCCTGTACCTGTTGGCGGAGTTTGAGACCATTCCTGCATAGCCTGGTCTCCTGGACGATCAACTTTCACTTTATCGCCCTCAGTTGAGGTTACCCAGCTTAATGGAATGTAATGGTGTTGACCGCCCTTGTCTTTTTTAAGCTTGAGGGTATCAGTGCCCTCCATATGATCTACAGTAGCAAATTGACCATCTTCGGAGCAGACAACAGGCATGTCAGGTTTAATTTGGTTGGTTTGAATCATAGTTTCCCCTCAGAGCTCAGTACAAGCCCTTCTATTTATAAATGAGCAATCAGTCATCTGACAAGCTTCAGAAAGCGAAATTGTCTTGGACTTTAACTGAAGTTATTGGTTACTTAATGTTCCCAATCGCACAGTAAAATCATACCCATAAAACTAAATGCAGTCTGTTCGGCAACGAACAGACTGCATTTTCAAGTCCTCTTTTACAATGTTTTCAATCAATAAGATTAGCCAAATCTTGGGTGACTGCGCCAATCAATCAAAACTGAACGCTACGAAAATATGAGTACGACAATCACATGTTCGTTGTTTAAGTCGGAGTTTGATCAGCGGCATTACCCTGCCCCTCAAGATCTGAAGTATCAATCTTCTTTGCCAGGACGATATAGAAAGCAGGCAACACATACATAGTTAACAAAGTACCGATACCGAGTCCTGTAGCAATGGTTATACCAATCGCAAAGCGCGACTCTGCTCCTGGGCCCGCTGCAATTAACAGCGGGATCATGGCGACGATAAGCGCCAGCGAAGTCATGATAATAGGGCGAAGTCGAATCGCTGCGGCTTCGATTACCGCGTCGCGCTTGTTGCGTCCCCTTTCCTGAAGTGTATTGGCAAATTCCACGATAAGAATACCGTTCTTCGCGACCACGCCAATCAATGTTATCAGACCAACCTGTGTGTAGATATTCATCGATGCAAAACCAAGCATAATGAAGGCCATTGCCCCTGCAATTGACATCGGCACCGATATTAAAATGATAAGAGGATCACGCCAGCTCTCAAATTGCGCAGCAAGCACCAGATAGATAACGAGTAGCGATAAAAAGATAGTCACGATTAACGCACTGCCAGAATTTTCGAACTGTCTAGACTCGCCCTTAAAATCATAGCTGAAACCCCGAGGTAGGATATCGACCGCCTTGGTTTTCATGAAACTGATGGCATCTCCCATCGACACTGATGGCGCTGGAATGCCTTCGATCGTGACCGAATTCAGCTGATTGAATTGTGTTCTGGATGAGGGTTCTACATCATGCTCGAAGCTAACGACCGAGCCGAGCGGAACTAAATCGCCAGAGTCGGCGCGGATGAAATAATCGTTGAGCGCCGTTGCTGTTTGGCGCGCGTAGCGCTCAACCTGGGGAATAACCTCATACGAGCGCCCCTCCATGTTGAAACGACTAATAAACCCGCCGCCAAGCATACCGCCAAGCGCCTGACCAATTTCCTGCATCGACAAACCGAGATCGGCTACGCGTTCACGGTCGACCTTTACTCGGGTGACGGGCTTATCGATGTCGATCGATTTCTGCACGAATGTGAAGTTGCCACTCTGCATGGCAGCCCCTACGAATTCATCTGCTATTTGATCGAGTTGAGTAAAATCACTGCCCGAAGTTAACACAAACTGAAAGGGTAGACCGCCACTCGAACCAGGCAACGATGGAATTGGGAATAAAGCTGTTTTCAAACCAGTAATCCCTGCCACAGAAGCCTGCAGTTGAGGCATGATATCAAACTGCGATATATCCCGTTCGCTCCAAGGCTTCATTTTGAAACCGCCAAACACCGCATTGGGACTCGTCATACCAACCAGCATGAACGTCTCGTCGTAGCCTGGTACCTGCTCGAAGGCTGTCTGCATTTCTGTGCCATACTTCTGCAGGTATTCGAGTGTGGCTGTCTGCGGTCCTTTACCCTGAAACAAAATGATGCCACGGTCCTCAGTCGGTGCAAGCTCTTTCTGGCTTAGCATCATCATAAAAAAGATCGACACTAGTACGACTACCGCAAACATAATTACAGGTGAGACGGCCTTGACCATGATAGCCAGCGAGCGCTGATAAGTATTGGCGAGTCGGTCGAACAAACTTTCAATTGCACTCTCGAAGCGGGTCGACTGTCCATGTGGTTTGAGAACCTTACTGGCTAGCATAGGCGATAACGTCAAGGCAATGATGCCTGAAATGACGACGGCACCAGCAAGCGTGAAAGCAAACTCGGTAAAAAGCGAACCAACCAGCCCACCCATGAAACCAATAGGCGCGTAGACTGCAACCAAGGTTATCGTCATAGCGATAACTGGATTGGCCATTTCTCGAGCACCGATCAACGCCGCTTCCTTCTTTGATTTACCATCAACGATATGCCGGTGTATGTTCTCGACTATGATAATAGCATCGTCGACGACCAAGCCTATAGCCAGCACAAGTGAGAGCAGCGTCAGTAAATTGAGCGAGAAACCCAGCACCAGCATGATGAAGGCTCCACCGATGAGCGAGAGCGGTACTGCTATTGAGGGAATGATTGCCGCTCGCAGAGATCCTAGGCATAGAAACACGATGACAAGAACGATACCCACTGCCTCGATAAGCGTCTTGATCACCTCATTAATTGAATCATCAATAAATGCTGATGCATCGTAGGGGAGTTCGACCTGCAGACCCGAGGGCAGCTGAGACTTTATATCCGGCAGGAGTTCTTTAACACGTTCTGCCACAGACAGTGGATTAGAACCCGGAGATAGATTAATGGCTACGTAGGTTGAAGGTTTACCCTTATACAGTGCTATGTTCTCGTAGGTTTGTGATCCGAGCTCTACCCTGGCGATGTCCTTGAGACGAACGATACTATCTTCGGTCGATTTAATTATCAGATTCTCGAACTGTTTGGTGTTTGCAACGTCAGTATTCGTAGTGAGATTGATCTTGATGAATTCATCTTTGGTTTGCCCAACTGCAGAAATATAGTTGTTCTGACGCAGGGTTTGAGCAATATCTGTCGAGGTGAGATTAACCGCTGCAAGTCTTTGAGGATCGAGCCAGACTCTCAGCGCAAAGCGACGCCCCAGCAGTTCGGCCTTGGCTACACCGGATAGGGCTTGTAGTTTTGGCTGTACTTCTCGGGCAAGATAATCTGAGATCTGTGGGACTTTCATGGTATCGCTAAAGAAAGCGATGTACATGAGCGCACGACCTTCTCCCGTCGTTGAGTTGATAACAGGGTCCTGAGCCTCGTCAGGCAACTCGTTACGTTGACTGGCAACTTTAGATTGAATCTCCGCGAGTGCGTCATTAGCATCGTAGTTCAGTTCCATCTGTGCTTCGATGGTTGAAAAACCTTGTATGCTCGATGAGCTCAGAAAGTCTATGCCCTTTGCTTCGGCAATAGCCTGCTGTAAAGGTTGGGTAATGAATCCCTGGATCAATTCACTGCTGGCGCCTGGATATGCAGTAGTAACGGTGACTTTAGTGTTTTCCAATACAGGGTATTCGCGGATCTCCATCTCCATAATAGAGCGAATCCCAACCAGTAATATTAGTAGACTAACAACAATGGACAGCACTGGCCGTTGTATAAAAATGTCTGTAAAACGCATGTTTATTTAACTCCTGTACTGTCTGCAATCTTGTCATTTTGCTTTATTTTCACTCGCTGACCAGCCCTCAAGCGCAGCAAACCAGAGGCAATGATACGTTCACCGGGTTCTAACCCTTTGTTAATTTCAGTCATGCCATCCCGTGTAACGCCTGTTTCCAATGTCCGCTGCTCAGTGACCAGCTGGCCTTTTTCATTTTTAGTTAATGCATAGGCGAAATCGCCGTAGGTGTTGAATGACAATGCGATGTTTGGAATTGCAATGACCTGCCTTTCACCCTCTGCCATGGTTTTAATGGTAGCGAACATACCCGGTTTGAGGCTTTGTTGGGGGTTTAGAAGTTGGGCGCGCAGCTTAACGGTGCGTGTCTCTGGCGTGATAGAGCTATTAATTGCGGTAATTGTTCCTTTGAATACCTCTGAGCCAGTTGCCGCCACAGTGACTTCAACGAGATCACCAATATCAACGCTGGCCAGTTCCTGTTCAGACAGAGTATATTCGACCAGAATTGGATTAAGCATATTGATTTCAACGACAGGTGTACCCACAGATAAATATTCACCTATATCCGCTAGACGTAGCCCTACTATGCCGTCGAAGGGAGCCGTGAGTATTTTTTTACCAAACTGGGCCTCGGCTTCTTTTACTCGTGCTCTGGCTACATCTAGCGCAGCCTTTGTTTCATCTAAGGCGAACTGTGACACAGCCCGTTTGGAAATCAAGTCTGAGTTATGTTGAAATGCTTTCGAAGCAAGCTGTGCCTCAGCTAGACGTGTTGTAAGAGCGGCTTGCTCTATATCGCTGTTTAGGCGGATCAGGATATCGCCTTTTTTGACGGATTGACCCGATTTGAACAAAACTTTTGTCACTACACCGGGCAATTCATTGGCTATCATGACGCCGTTGATAGCTCTGATGCCACCGATTGATTGGATACTCGGTTGCCAAGATACTCTAGAGACCTCTGTAGTTTCAACGACGGTTGCGGGGCGTGGCTGAGAGAATTTGGCCTGCATTTGGTTAATTTGATAGAACTTGTAGCCGAAGATGCTGCCGATGACGACAAGGAGCAGAACGATAGCAATTGCGAAGCGTGAGAAAGTGCCCATCCAATCTGTATCCTTTTTAGTTAATATATAATAAGTAAATAACGTTAATAATCTGACCATTTAATTTCAAAAACTTGGTAGTTTGAAACGCTCAATCTACTTATTTGAAGCTCTCAACATCCACGATGTTTTTTCATGTATTCGCATTCGATCAGATACAAGAGATACCGTTGATTCGTCGTCTGATTGATGGGCCACTTTTAAAACATCGCGAGCAGTCTGTATAATTTTTTCGTGACCAACGAGTAATACTTCCATCATTTCCGTTGCATTGGGAACACCATCTACCTCATGGATTGAACTTAACTTGGAAAATTCTTTATAAGTGCCTGGCGCAGCAACATCGAGAGTTCGAACACGTTCGGCTATATCGTCTACAGCAATGGCCAATTCCATATACTGCTCTTCAAACATCAAGTGCAGCTCCCTAAACCTCACCCCAGTCACATTCCAGTGAAAGTTATGCGTCTGTAAATAAAGCGTATAAGTATCGGCTAATAACTTCTTTAACCCTTCAGCGATTTCGTTTCTATCTTTTTTATCAATGCCAATATTAATGTTGCTCATATTAAATTTCCTTTTAGTTTATTAATGGATATATTCATACTGATTTTTCTGCATGCTGAATTAAAAAATTTAAAATCCAGCTAGCACTTATTCCTTACATGTATTAATTTTTATATTGTATAGCGTAGGTGATTGATCGTTGTCCCAGTAATAAAGCTCAACGTCGTTCCTTAAACCAAGACGAAATGACATGGTCGAGTATTAATATTCTTTACTGAAATAAAAGCAGAGTAAGAAAAGTATTTTCCCGTAACACCAAGCAACACTTTACTCCATTACGGACTTAAGCTCTGTGCGATATCGAACCAACAATAATGGCTAGTGGATTAACATGAGGAATGGAGATATTGAATAAAGATTTATTAATCGCAATAAGAATAGATTCATCACCGTAACCTACTGCGAATAGACCTTAGCTGGGTGGTCGCTTAATCCTGTTGGCTTGGTCGTTCACTCATTTAATCAGGCTTAATTTTTTGCCAAAATGAAATGTAAAAAACAATATAAACTCCATCAAGTTAGCTTCGCACCGAAAGTATTATCTGTTGTCACTCATTAGCACTTTTATCAGTTATGACAAATAAACCGAAACATTAGGGGAATAAATCATCAACTTTTCAGTTGATGATTTATAAATATTTTGAATTTTTGTTTAAACATAACATTCAAAAATAGTTAGTTCTCTTCATCTAAAGTCATCAGCGACGTGTTACCACCAGATGCGGTAGTATCAATGCTAACGGCTTTTTCTGTTAATAAACGTTGAATGAGATTATCAAAATATTCTGAACTGATCATTGGTAAAATTGCCCCTTGACGTTCGGCTAATCTGTCACTGATATAATTTTTTCGGCCGCAGTGACTATCAACAACGACTCCTGATAACGCAGGATGCGCCAACAAAGTGGTTAAATGACATAAGCGGGTAATTTGAAACACATTCTCATCTGCGCCTGTTGTAACAAACTTATCTCTAATGGCTAACGCTTGATCATAAAATAAATCAGAAACGACCGAGATAACGGTATTTCCGGTTGTCAAAGCCGTTACAATTGAGAGTATCCAAAAGTGAAAAGTCACATTTTCATCAGCAAAGCAGATGATATTACCGCGATTTTCCAAATAGAGTATATTAGACTCACCTGTCGGACCTGGAAGCGTTGTTGGCTTTTGCAGATGCTTTTCAACACACACTAATTGTGAATTAGCCGCTGTCAAAGTACTATTTAAGTCATCGGCTAAATCATCAACAATATCGATATCAGCCATTTCGGCTAACATTTGACTCACAAAAGAAATACGCTGATCTAACTCGGTCAAGCGCCAGGTTTTTTCTGCTATATCCGCCCTATCCATCATTAATTCTGCTTCTGCTTTCGATCTCGAATCGCTCACTAAAGCATCAACTTGCGATGGTAATAAGTTAAATTTATCGGCATCGGGAGTGGCTTTCTCTTTCACTAGACGTGTTAAATAATATGGCCCACCCGCTTTTGGCCCTGTACCTGAAAGACCACGCCCCCCAAAAGGTTGCACCCCCACAATAGCGCCAATCATATTGCGATTTACATATACATTACCTGCACGCGATAGTGTCGCCAAATGAAAAGCTCGCTGTTCAATCCGCGTATGAATACCCATCGTTAAACCGAAACCGGTGCCATTAATATCATCAATGACTTTTTCTATTTCATCGCCTTTAAAACGAATAATATGGACACAGGGACCAAATACTTCATGCTTGAGCACACTAATATTGTCTATTTCATAAAGTCGCGGCGCAAAAAAGAAATGTTCGTTTTCTGCTATTTCATTTGTCTCATTAGATATCGCGCATTGGTACAATAATTGACCATGAGTTTTCATATAGTCACTGTGAGCATTGAGTGAATCTAGCGCTTTTTGATCAATGACGGGACCTACATCAGTGCTGAGTTTTTCTGGATTACCCACATGCAATTCTGCTAATGCGCCTTTAAGCATTGTAATAACAGTATCGGCAATATCTTCTTGCAAAAATAATACCCTGAGCGCAGAACAACGCTGACCTGCAGACTGAAATCCTGAAGAAATAACATCATCAACCACTTGCTCAGGCAAAGCTGTGGAGTCAACTATCATACAGTTTTGACCGCCTGTTTCAGCAATAAAAGGGACTTTTGCGCCGTCTCTATCAGCCAACGTTTGCGAAATAATAGTCGCTGTTTTAATCGAACCCGTAAAAATAACCGTTTGAATATGTGCATTAGGAATAATAATACTGCCCACTTCACTGCCCTTGGCAATAACCGCTTGTACAACGCCATGAGGTAATCCAGCAGACGTCATTAGTTCAATAGCGCGCAATGCAATTAAACTTGTTTGCTCGGCTGGTTTGGCCAACACCGTATTACCCGTAGAAATGGCAGCTGTCACTTGCCCTATAAATATCGCTAACGGGAAGTTCCAAGGGCTGATACATAACACCACACCACGAGCTTCTAAACGATCATCTTCTGCAAGTACTATCGCTTGTTGTGCATAATATCGACAAAAATCAACAGCCTCTCTGACTTCATCAATACCATCTTGAGTCGTTTTTCCCGCTTCTTTGATGCATAAGGCAATGAGCTCGTCCCTATGATGTTCAAGAATATCGGCGATACTGCATAATAAGGCTGCGCGTTCAGATACAGGCTTTTGTGACCATGAGGCAAATGCAGTTTGAGCCGTATCGATCATCGCGAGCATGTCATCTTTGCTATGATGTCGCTGGAAACCAATGATTTCACTTTGCTTTGCTGGGTTTCTAATGGCTACAGCCCCCTCTGGCGTGTCACTTTCAGAAAACTGGTTATTTTCAACCCAATTATCTAGTGATGTTTTTAGCGGGGTTACCATATTTATGTCGGTTAAATCTAAGCCCTTGGAATTATCTCGACCAACACCATTTTCATCATGGTACAAGGCAATAGGTTTGATAATCTGGCCGTTATATTTGTCTGTTAAGCGATGCATTTTTTTAACCGGGTCTTCAAGTAAAGATTCGACCGGTTGAGACTCATCAATAATGGCATTAACAAAAGAAGAATTAGCGCCATTTTCTAACAAACGACGGACTAAATAGGCTAGTAGCTCTTTATGAGGACCAACCGGTGCATAGACCCGACATTGAACATTTTCACTGGCAACAACTTGATCATATAAAGAACCACCCATGCCATATAGACATTGAAATTCAAAACTTGCTTTGTCATTGCCCGCCAGTTCAAGAATAGTCGTCACTGTGTAAGCATTATGTGTCGCAAACTGTGGATAGAGAGTATCTCTATATTCTAATAATTTTTTTGCACAGGCGAGGTAAGAAACATCAGTGGAAGCCTTGCGAGTGAATACCGGAAAATGCTCATAGCCACCTTTTTGAGTGTTTTTAATCTGAGTATCCCAATAAGCACCTTTAACTAAACGCACCATCATTTTTCGGTCAACACGAATGGTTAGCTCATGTAACCAATCAATGATAAAAATAGCCCGTTTTTGATAAGCTTGCAGAGCCATCGAAAAGCCATTCCAACCCGCTAATTCGTCATCACTAAATACCGCCTCAATAACATCAAGGGACAAATCTAATCGCTCAGATTCTTCCGCATCAACCGTTAAACCAATATTGTATTTTTTAGCTTGCAAACAAAGCGCTTTAAGTTTGGGAACAGCTTCAGTCATTACCCGTTGTCTTTGCGCAAATTCGTAACGAGGATGAATAGCAGAAAGCTTAACTGAGATACCAGGAACTCTACGAGGATCGTTCTTACCTGACGCGAGTGAAACCGCGCCAATAGCATCTATGGCAACTTGATAAGCTTTAAAATATTTATCAGCATCACCCATGGTGCGCGCACCCTCACCTAGCATATCGTAAGAATATACGAAGCCTTGCCGATCTTGTTTGGTAGCATGCTCTGTTGCAGCTTGAATCGTTTCGCCCATAACAAACTGCTCACCCATAATTTGCATGGCATAGTTCATTGCTTTACGAATGACAGGCTCACCTAAACGACCAATAATCTTTTTCAATAAATCAAAACTATCTTTTTCGCGTTCATCAGCATAATCAACCATAGTGCCGGTAACTAATAACCCCCACGATGAGGCATTAACAAACAGTGAATCACTGCTGCCCAAATGACTTCGCCACTCACCTTGAGAAATTTTGTCGCTAATGAGGGCATCTTGAGTGTGCTTATCTGGTACACGTAATAAGGCCTCAGCCAAACACATCAACACCACACCTTCTTCACTGGATAATGTGTATTCTGCGAGTAAGGCATCTACAGCACCGTTACCTGATTCGTCTCTACGTATTTTTAATGATATTTTACGTGCCTTTTCCCACGCTCTGCTGGCAGCTTCATCGTTAACGTCTGCTAACGGTAAAATATGCTCTACCGCAACACTTTCATCAATACGATAGAACTCGCGAATTTTCTGACGAATAGGAGAGTCCGTAATGTTCGAATTATTAAAAAGCATGTGCTTCACCTCAGCATGAATAAATTGTATTTTGCAATGACTGGAGACATTTGATATCTAAGAGATACCTAAGATTTGATAACTAACGAGTAAATTATACTGCTCTTTAGTTTTAGACTCTGTGCGTTAGCGTACTTTCTATAAAACACGGTTAACAGTGGTTCCAACTCTTAACATTAACTCATACTTTCAAAAACTTATCAGGCTATATGCCGTTGATAAACTATCGTTTGGTTTTGCCATTATCGCTGAGTTTAAGTGGAGTGATACCTACGTTGAGGTAATACAACCCATAAATTCGGCCTAGATTTGTTGAAAGGTTGCATTATCTATATATGGCTTGATATGAATTGGCCTTTGTTACCAACTTTAACGTTATTTTGGTAGCTAAAATAACGCCTAAAGTTAGTCATTAAAAAGGCTCTGCTTGCCACAGGAGTGCATTCTGAAAAGTTGCTAGTACTAAATCACTCAGTATGACGCTATGTGATTTTTTGTTTGTGAGACATTTATGCTACAAATCGTCAATTTGTTTCATGTTACGTGCCAGTAATCGCCCCTCGGCCTCTTGAACCGACAATATATTATCAAGAAATTCCGTCACCGAAGGTGCACAGCTGCATTTTTGCAGATACTCAAATAGTCCGACGATATTTTTGTGATATTCAAGAGTGACAATTGCTATTTCATCCGTATCCATCTTCTCAAACGGATGCTCACCTTCAGTGTGAATAGAAATAGTGAATTTTTCGTAGTAATGCCGGCTATACGTGTTGAGTGCACTGCTATTACCATTGTCTTCAAACTTTTTCATTACCTGCGCCATTTTTTTTTCGTGCTCTGAAATGTACTTAAGCAGCAAACCAACTCTTACACTATCGCTTTTTTGTGCACAATTGGCGGCAAAATAATGCAGTTCTTGGTGCATGTTTTTAGTCCATTGCATAACATCGTGAAGTGTTTCTATTTGCATATTATCCTCAAAATTAAAGCTTTTAGGTCACTCTGGGTGGAAAGTGAATCGCCTGCCTAGCATAAAAATAAAAAAATGGTAAAAAAATATCACCATCTGCGGCTTGAATTTCAATCGCTTTTAACTCATCTAGTCTATGCAACACTATGTATTTACTACATAATTAAAAATTAGCAACCACGATTTAACTCATGATGTTGATGGTCATAATACGTGTATTTTACTTTTCACTCTGTTCGTTGCCGCACTGAACTTGACATAAATATCTGTCTAATCAAGATATTTACAAACCTTACTGAGAAGAAGTATGACCAATATAGGGCAATTAGAATTATCGGCTCATCGTGGCGATATCCTCAAAGAGGTCAACAGGCTCATTGAAAATATCGTGCTATTTTTTAGATGGAACGTATCTGAAATAGATAAACGCTGGGCAGAAAAATGCTTATAGAAAGACGTTGTGTTGCACTCTGATAATGGTGATCCCATGAAAAACCTGACGATGCGAGCGAGGATGTAAAATTTAGTGGGTGTGACCAAATGAAGTCGTCCAAGGATGAATAATGATAATCCGTACTCAGAATCTACTGTTTAGAACGGTAAAGTATCATCCGCGTTGGCCTAGTGAAGTTTTTATATCGTTAGATGAAGCGCGTACATGAGTAAATGAATTTGTTTATGGGTAAGACAACGGAACATCGCCATAGCAGGATTAAGTTTGTGACACCAAATCAGATACATGATGGTCTTGATGTAGGGATACTGGCGAAGCGAAAAGTGTGCTATCAGACAACAGAAATGAACATCTAGAGCAATGATCAAAAAGAACAGAAACTGTCAGCCATAGGCTGTGGAGTTAAATTAAGAGCAACAAAAAGAAGCTGTTTAACCATTTAAGCGACAACTGTCATGAAAAAAACCGCTTAGATAAACCTGTACACCAGTATTCTAAGACGCAGTACTAGTATGTTGATTCTAGGTGCCATCTATAATTATCGTTGAATCAAACCGCTAGCGAAGTTAGTTAGTTATTTATTGTTTAATAGCCTTAAACCAGATGTAACGAGGATTTACTACATTCTTTTATATAGAGTGTCTTCATTGATCTGGTGTAATTTATTTTCAAGCTATTGAATAAATGATGTATCAACGATGGTATTCACCAGCCCTTTCTGGTTGATAAAAAATTTCATTAATGGTTATTTTTATTAACCCACCACCAGGCTTTGGCCATTCAATTTGATCTCCCTGAGCCAACCCAAGTAACGCGCTCCCAACTGGCGCCAGAATAGAGATTTTATCGCCATTCAAATCAAGATCTTTGGGATAAACAAGCGTCATTAAAAACTCATCTCGAGACGACTCGACAGTAAATTTAACCGTTGAGTTCATGGTGACAATTGTAGTGGGTATTTCTGTTGGATCCACGATTGTTGCTCGAGCGAGTTCCTCTTCAAGCTCACTTATACCTACCATTTTCTTTGTAGGTAAGGACTCGATGAGTTTAAATAGTCTCTGCGCATCAAGTGATGAGATCGTTATTTCAGGTCTGTTATTCATTTTTTCCTCAAAAATTCTAATAATTCATGCTTTAAGTATTTTACCTAACGATCAAACTTTGAATAATAGAAGGTTTAATGAGGTAAAATAACATTATTAATGTAGTGATATTAATTTTAAAAATCACACACGCGATTGCAAATATTATCCCTAGTTTATTAAAAATAACTTAATATCTGAGTATCTGCGCCTAAAAACAGGTGACATACAAGCCACTACAAAGTGAATATCCACGACTATATTTACAACCAATAAATATATTACGCTAAAGGTGTATTTATAAGACGAAAACACATAAAATCAACAAAAAACTAATAAGCTGTACAGTGCCTTAAAGGACGGGAGTATTACAGCGAACATTAATTTCTTAATCTGATATATTTATTATATTCAAAGTTTAATGAATACTTATGATCAAGCCTATTTAGATATTAATGCATTAAACATGATCTCTTGAGCCTTATCTTGTATAGAATTGAGTAACAATTTCTCTGATTTTACCTGAACTTTTTGCCCGTTAATTATTGTAAATTCATCCAAATAGTTAACTAGCTGTTTAACAATACCAATGTAATTTTCAGGTATCCTTATAGCCACTTTTTTGGGTCGCTTAGCTATTCGTGCTCTAGTGCCACCGACTCCAACTTGATGTGACTTAATCTCACCATTATTTGCTGTCATTTCTAGACTCCTTCACTATCTTTTTATAGAGAAAGTTAACATCATTATCCATTTTAAAAATCACTACCACAAAGTAAATTAACAAACAATAACAGATAGTTATTAAAACCAAATTGTCTATAACGTTAATGTAAAAAGATTCTGTATGTTAAAAAAATAAAATAGGCTGAACATAAAAATCATCTTCAGCCTATTTATAAAAACATTCTACGTTATTGTTCCTAGCCCCCACAAAAAGCAGTTATTACTGACATTTATGTACAAAGTGTTCAGTTAATTAAAGGAGGTAAAGTATTTCGTATCCAGTTTACTAGCCTTTTTTCTTTCTAATCTTGGCTACCTCTGTAACATTTGATTCTTTTTTTAACTTACGCTTTTCTTTTAGCGACAACAATGGTTTTTTCATTTCATGCTTAGACATATCATTACCTTATAAATAAAAAATTAATAACGTTTATTTAATGCAATAAACTCATTTTTGAAATAAATAATCCACCGCCCTCCGTTTAGAACTTTTTGGGTTTATTTTTATAGTATTAAAATTAAATTAATTGCAGAATTTTAAAAACAAATAATTATTTACATATAGATAAAGCAAAGATTGGGTTACTCCTATTGATTAAAAATAGTTTAACGAAATCTAAGCCTCAACATATAAATGCAAGCTGTTTTTTAAATGTTAATTTTAATTGTATATTCTGTAAAAACAGATGGGCGCAATGATACGCCCGCTTAATCGGGGAATTTTAGGGCGAAGCTCCCTAAAAAAATAATTGAATAAAATGTGAATATTGATGTTTTCATAAAGCCAATATAGCAGCTTAAATAATAACTTCAAGTATACGTTAGCGGTAAAGTTGAATATTCTACGATTATCGTTTCTAATTTATGGATTTAATTGTGAATACGGTCGACTTTAGTGTTGTGTCTTAAGTTAATTGACCAATATTGACTGTTGTTACAACCTAATACTGCAGCCTATTGCGTAGTTTTTACCCTCCAATCAACCTAAGTCTACTGGAGGGCAAAAGATGACTTATCTACTTATTTCTTGGTTAACTTATATAACTTTGTCCAGCATAGATGATGAAGTGTCGTAATGCTAAAACACCCGTCAAACTGCAGCAGGCAACTGATATCATGATGGCTTTAGTGTGACGAGCATTGGCAGGTAAAAACATAGACAGAATGGGAACGATAAACCCGATTCCGACTACGCCTATCCAAAACACGCTAGCCCAAATGTCGGTACTTACTGATGCTAATGCTTCAGCAGCTGCGCCTCCTGTGAAATAAAGAGTACTAAACAGCATCACTAAAAACATCATTTCAGACACGATTACTGGTAAATCTAGGCTGTGCATTTTTGCCACATCGTTATCATGGGGGCTGCTATTAAAACAGGTTAACGCAACGATTAAGTTACCCGCAGCTCCCGCTGATAAACCAGACGCTAAGAACAATGCAGGTAATACTGCAGTATTGAGCATTGGGTAGGCATTCATGGCCGAGATTAAAAAGCCAGTATACGCACCAACTCCTATAGCAAGTACAAACAGTAGGATTTCAATTACTTTACGCATTGGCAATAGCATATGCCCTATTGGGGCTAAAAATCCTAACTTCCACTTTGGTAAATCATCTCGCAATACAATCAATGCATAAGCAATACCTAACGGTGAATAAGCTAGTAAGGCCAACACACCAATCGCCATTACAGATGTAAAGTTATAATTGACTAAGATGAGCCAGAAATGAAATGGTTTAGTTAAATCAAACACTAAACAGGCCAAACCTAAGCTTATGGCTACTGGCCCGATAATGGCAGAGGCTTTTAATATCGAAGTTTCAATATTGCCCCCTTTACTGTACCAACGCATACCAATACCAATGAGTACGCTACCTGCCGATAAACCGGCCATAAATAAATAAACGGCGATAACCCAGTTCCATGTCACTGGATCATATTGCGCCATATCGCCCCATATATTGTTCATGACTCTATCCCTCCTCGTTTAGTCGGAACACGGTACACTCGTGGTTTGGTACCTAAATGCGTTTTGTCTTGATAGGTTATTTTTGTATTCAGTAATTGAGCAACCTCACTTTTACTGTCGTTAGCATCGCCAAAATACAATGCATCTGTTGGGCATGCTGTAACACAAGCGGGTTGTTCACCTCTGGCTAGGCGCGTGTCTTTACAGAAATTACATTTGTCTGCTGCCTTGGTTATGGGATTCATAAAGCGCACTTTGTATGGACATGCCGCAACACAATACATACAGCCAACGCACTTATCGTTATGAATAGACACTAAGCCATTTTCGTCTATGTAAGCGGCACCTGTAGGGCAAACACTGACACAAGGTGCGTCTTCGCATTGCTGACAGGACACGCGGTGATATTTAAAATGTAAGTTTGGTGCTTCACCAAAAGGACCTTCCACCCTAACTTGCAGGCGTGTTACCCCTTCAGGGACTTCGTTTTCACTACGACAAGCTATATTGCAAGCTTGGCAGCCGATGCATTTGTTTTCATCATGCACCATGACATATCGTTTGCTCATAGGAGACTCCAAATCAATTAGTTACCGGCTAAATTTTTACCAACTTGACACCTGTGGTGTGTAAATTCATGCCACAGATGGGAGCGATGACATTAGGAAGTAGGTTGCCGCAATGGATACCTTTTCCTGTTGCTCGCACCAGTTCTTTGTTTTTGGAGCCAAAGCCCATGTATGCAAACACAGTATCTTGACGAATCCCCGGGGTGACCAAAGCGGTTCCTTCTTCACTGCCCACACTGCTGGTTAATCTAATCGCATCACCGCTATGGATATCGAGTCGCCCAGCCGTTATTGGATGGATCCAAATCGCATTTTTCGACATAAGATTGGCTAGCATTGGAATATTATGGGTGGCGCCATTGGTGTGTACCGCGACCTTCCCTTGTATAAAGTACAACTCATCGGCTTGCTTTAGTTGTACATCGCGATGCTTAATCACACCTCGACCTGGAGCCATGCCTTCTATTTTTGGTGAGGTTAATTCAATCTTGCCGCTGGGTGTTTTAAAGCTCATTGAGCTGGCATAAGTACCGTCTGCATCAACACTTTTGGCATTGGGATAAGCCTTAACGAATTCGGTAACCATTTCTGGTTCACGCAACATCAATGGCTTACCGTAGCTGACGTAACCCATTTTTTTGATGTGTTCCAACAAGCTGTGATCGCGATTCAACTGCATTAATTGCAACGTTTCTATATTGTCCCAAGGGTAAAATTGTTCAAGCCCCAAAGCTTGGCCTAATTCTTTAAATATTTGCCAGCTTGGGCGAGTATTACCAATGGTTTCAACCACACGTTGACGAACATAATAAGCCGGATTTTTACCTGATTTATCTTGTATCTCTTCATCGCGTTCAAGATAAGTCGATTCTGGCAAAATATAATCTGCGTATGCTGCGGTTTCACTGATATACAGGTCACATGACACCACTAAATCTAGCTTTTTAAGCGATTGTTCTACTTTGGCTCGGTCTGTAAGGGTTTGCATTGGGTTAGTACGACTCATTACCCATGCTTTTAATTGATAGGGTTTGGCGTCTAATGTTGCATCTAAAATGGTTTGATAAATGCCACCATTTGACCACATCATTGCATACTGCTTTTCAACCTGGTCAATGCGGATTGCCGTTGGCTTAGGCATGCCTTTAACACCCGGTTTGGCTAGCGCTGGGGCCACATTTTCACCGGCAAGTTTATTATAGCCAGGTGCTTTCTGGCCCATGTAAATGCCCCCTTTTCGTTCGATGTTGCCAATCAATATGTTGGCTGCATATAACGCACGGCGCATATCGAACTCTTCAGGGGTAAATGTAGCGCGATGGCCAAAATCAACAACGGCGTGTGGAGCGTGGCTTGCGTATTCATGTGCAATACGTCGAATGGCACTGGCAGACACGTCTGAAATAGTTTCTGCCCATTCTGGGGTATATTTTTGTACTTCAGCGGCGAACTCATCAAAACCAACAACATATTTTTCAATGAAGTCATGGTCATATAAATTGTCATTAATCAACACATGACATAACGCTAACGCGACCGCGACGTCGGTACCCGGACGTATTGCATGCCACTCATCAGCCTTATCTGCCACAATCGAGAATCTAGGTTCAAATACAACTAACTTGGCTCCTCTATCCATTTGAGCTTGCATCAAGCCTCTTGTTTCAGACATGTTGATGCCTTCATACAAGTTATGCCCAAAGTTGATGATGTATTTGGCATTGCTCAAATCACGCTTCATTTTGGTGCCAAATATTGCCTTAGCAGCAACTACATAACTGCCCGGGCACGTTGAGGCATGAGTAAATGTATTGGGCGATCCAAAAGCCTCAGCAAGATGAAATATATGATCTGAAAGTGAACCAGACTTTGATGAGAACGCTATGGTTTCGGCACCATATTGTTGTTTTATTTGGTTCATTTTAGCGGCAATTTCTTTATAAGCATCAGCCCATGAAATCTCTGCCCATTCACCTGCGCCGCGTTCACCCACACGCTTTAGTGGATTAACGATACGCTGTGGATCGTAAAGTAAGCTATGGCCAGCTCCACCTCGAGCGCAGACTTTGCCACCAAATGATTTAGCTTCTTTATTGCCCGTAATAAATACGTTTTTGCCATCTACAATGCGCGCCTTAATAGGACACCGCGTTGAACACATTTCACAAATACTGGCCACTTCAGAAGCAACACCTTTTAATGGTGATTTTTCTAATGCAGCTAGCGAACCAGGAAGCATGCTTGCTAAAGCACATGTGGCGCCACTGGCACCCGCTCCCTTTAAAAAATGACGTCGATTTAACTCAATCATGATTGCCCCCCTTCATCTTCAACGAAGCACGAAGTTTTTCTCTGTTTACTTATTATTAATGGTACTAACCAAACCCAAACTGTAGTCAGCATCATCGCTAACACCATTGTTATTCCATAAGTAAACTAAGGGTATTGTGGTAAACCACATTGAGGGGCATGATTTGATTGATGTCACGGTTTAACATCTCAATAAAATGAGATAAACCGAAAAAGACAGGTTGGAATAAAAGTTACCAGGGGTATTTGATTGATTAATCGGGCATAGCATTTAATGGGATAACAATGAGAACCCGACATCCATATCGCCAAGGTGAGCTCGGGTCATCTTTACATTTTGATAAGTTAATCTGGCCACCAAAAAGAGCAATAACATCACTGCAAATGGCCAACCCTAGCCCTAATCCATTGGCTTTGGTAGAAAAGAAACTTGTTTTAAAATCATCGTTGGCACAGGTTAACCCAATACCATTATCATAAATTTTCAGCTGTAAACTTTGATCAACAATGTGTAAATCTATCAGTATTCGTTTGCGGCTATGAAGCGAGAATTCTTTTTCAGACACCGCATCAATGGCGTTTTTCAACACATTAATCAACACCTGACAAAAACCAACTTTATCGCCTTGCAGCTTAATTTCAGTGGTAGTCAATTGAGTTTTGATGTTGATTTTTTCTTTTTCGAATTCATGTTCGAGTAAGTCTAGGCAAACCATTAATTGTTCTTGTGCATCAAACTCAGTACTTGCAGTACCTTTTCGTTGCAACAATTCTCTGATCCTATGAACAATTTCTCCGGCACGCATTGACTGCTGGTGTATTTTTTCAAGTAATTGGTATTGTACTGAGTTTGTACCAATATTTTTTGCCTGCTCAATCATCCCGCCTTCACTATATTGCGTGATGGCCGCAATGGGTTGGTTGAGCTCGTGAGCTAAACCTGCTCCTATTTCACCTAATATTGCTGCGCTTTGCATGCGCTCAAGCTGCAATGCTTTATTTTTCAATTGGCGCTCTGTATTGATTAAGAACTCGCTCTTTTGTCTAAATTTATATTCCAGCCAAAGATGGTAAATGGTCGCGATAACAAATAGACCCAATAAACTAAAGCCCCATTTTTGATTGAGCTTTATCCATTGCCACACTTGAAGATGCACAGGGCTATCATCCGCATTTAAGTTTAGGTCATTAAACAATTTAACCACTTGAAACTGGCTAATGGGGGCAGCCCATCCTCGGTTCTGTCCTATAATTGACGCTGGGTCATCCATACTTATAGACAGTAATGCTCGGGTTATCCCCGTTCTCACCATTAACGGCACCGCATCCGACGATGCAAACGACCAATTAGGGTATAAAGGGGTGCTGACGGCACATTCATAATCGGCAGGAGTGACATCATTTATTACCCGATAATCGCTAGCCTTGATATAACCCTCAGCTACCATTTGTTCTAAAGTACAAAATGGAGTAATGGCTATATCTGCTGTGCCATCGCGGACTTGATAAATAAGCGGTTCAAGCGGAAAACCGAGAAACGTCACTTTGGAAAAGAAGTTACTGGTCGAATAATCCATCGAATGGATAAGCCCTATCGCGGCTTGGTACCCTCCTAATGCATTAGGATCACTGGCCACCACTGAATGGCCAGCAAGATCGTCTACGCTGAGCAAATGACTGTCTTTACGGACGATAATAGTCGCACCTATCGCAAAAGTGCTGCCATTATGTTGATTGCTCTTCATGGTGGCTAACCAGGAAATGGGATAGTCGCCACTCATATTAAAGTAGTGGCCAGGATTGGTGACAACAAACTGTATGTCGCCGCTGATTAGCTTTTTATTCATGTTGTTGAAGTCTAACGGCACAACCTCAAAGCTGGCATTGGCAACATTTTGGCTTAAATAGTCCATTAATGGCTGCCAGCGTTCAATACTTTTAGCCACACCATAATTGGCAAGCACTGCAACTCGGTAATGTACTTCAGCATGAGCTTGAGTCGTAATGGGTTTTTCAATGACCGCATCTGGTGTGACAGGCTGCGCACTTGCTTGAGTTAAATATCCAGCAAGAATTAATGAAAGTGCTCCAATCAGCAAAGTTTCAATTCGCATCCGTAACCTTTTAGCCATCTGACAACATTTAGTTAATCGGTACTTAGTTAATAAACAAAGTAATCCGTTTTTATGCAACAAACTCAGTGTAGTGCAACTTAATTAACAAAACAGATACGCACAGCACAAAAGCAACCGAACAACTTGATCCACAACCAACAATGATTACACTGTATTAACATTTAATAAATCGATACTACATATGATTAAAGATATTTATATGGTGGATGATGACCTAGCAATTCTTGATTCTATGCAATTTATGCTATTGCAATATGAATACAACTTACAGGTTTTCAATAGTGCCATTTCGTTTATTAACACCATTGATACTACCCAACCAGGTTGTCTTATCGTGGACAGCAAAATGCCAGAAATTACTGGCCAAGAACTACAACAAAAATTAATTGCCGCTAACAGTCCACTAGGTATCATCTTTTTAACGGGTCACGGTGATCTGCCGATGGCGGTAAATGCATTTAGACAAGGTGCTTGTGATTTTTTTCAAAAACCCGTTAACGGGAAAGAACTGGTTGTTGCTATAGAAAAAGCCTTTACGTGTAGCCATAAAATGTTTGAATCTATTCTGCTAAAACAACGATATAACACCTTAACAGAACGTGAAATCCAAGTATTACATCTATTAATAGAAGGCAAAACCAACAAACAAATGGCCGACAAATTATACCTTTCTCTGCGCACGATTGAGGTACATCGTTCTAAAATCATTAAGAAACTAGCCGTACATAATGCTGCCGAGCTGGCAAAATTCAGCCCTTTATTAGCCTAGTTTTTAATCACAAAAAATAGTTAGCGACTTTTATTCGTGGTTAAATAACTTACATTTGTTTTATTCACTAAGGCTTGAGCTTGGCTCCAATCTAATGGTTTTGACAAATAAAAACCTTGGACAGTATTGCAGCCTAAATTTTTGACATGATTTAATTCTTGTTCGCTTTGCACCCCTTCTATGACAACATCTAACCCATGGATATTGGCAAGGTCGTAAATAATATCAATCAGCGGTTTATTGCCCATTTGAACATCTCTCATTTGCAGTAGGAATGAGCGATCTATTTTTAATGAGTCCAATCTAAAATGATTTAAATGGCTAAAGGCTGAATAATTTATCCCAAAGTTATCAATGGCAATTTTTATCCCCAATGCTTTTAGCCTAGTGAGATTAACTAATACTTTTTTATCTTTCGTAAGCAGCGGAGCTTCTGCTATTTCGAATATAATTTTATAAGGCGGTGTTTCATATTGATCCATTAAAGACGAAACTTCGGCTACGAAACCATCATTAAACAGCTCTCGAGATGAAATATTGATAGCAAGTGTACCGTCAAACCCTTGCATACTTCGCAGATTTGCTAGCTTACTCAATGCTTCATTGATGACCCATAAATCAATTTTTGTAATCAGATCACTTTGCTCTGCTATCGAAATAAACTTATCAGGGCCAATGCCTTTCTTCTCTAACTCTGGGGCCCTTAGCAACACCTCAAAACCTTTCACTTCAAGTGTTTCAGTATCGTAGTATGGTAAATAAACCAGATACAAGGAATTTTCACGTAACGCTTTTGATACCTCAGAATCAATATATTTCTGCTCTTTTAATTGATTATCTAACGAGTCGTCATAAGTACAATAACTATTTTTCCCCGCTTTTTTTGCAGCATACATGGCACTATCCGCTTGCTGTAAAAATGTATCCGCTTTAAGTTTGTTACCAAACTGGAATGCTATGCCAATACTGGCATGGACATCATAAGTTTTACCGTCAACCTCAAATCCCAAATCAAACAGCCCTACAATGCGTTGAGCTATCGCTTCTAGCTCTTCCACATTAGGCAGTCCTTCAAGCAATACCACAAACTCGTCACCACCTAAACGCGCGATACATTGATATTGTTGTTGTTTTAATGCACGGCTAGTTTTTCTTAATGAGTTTGTCAACCTGTTAGCAAAGTTGACCAAAACACGATCGCCGGCCTCGTGGCCAAAATTATCATTAACGTATTTAAAATTATCTAAATCGATAAACAACAAACCTAACGTGCTAGTCTCAGCCTCAGACGAGTCGAGTTTATGATCTAGTTCTCGGTTGAAGTATGCTCTATTAGCAAGGCTGGTTAACTCATCATTGTTGGCTAACTGCTGAATACGTTCAATTAATGCAAGATAACTATTATTGAGTTCTGCAACTTCATCGTTAGTATTTAACAGAATAAGTGAATCACTATTACCTTTCTTAACGCCATTAACACCTTCTGCCAATTCAGTGATTGGGCGAATGATTTGTTTATAGATCAACAAATGTAGAATAAAGTAACAAAATAAAGATAATGCCAGGGCGCCTAATCCAATTTTGATTTTTAAATTCATTAATGATGAGTTAAAAAATGCTTTTTTTAGACTGATGTTCACAATTCCATCAAATACTTTTACCGTAAAATGATATGAATCTACGCCTTCAATCTGTTGCACAACAATATCATTATTAAGCGCTTTCTCTGTTAAAGGAAGTGTAAACATTTTAACCGAAAGGTATTCCTGATACTGACTAATCTCTTGATTAAAAATACTTTTAAGATAATTCGGTTTTAACCTAGTTTGAATGACGACTAAATCGTTGGTGTAATTATATAAAGGTTGTGACACTAAAAGATAAGGAGAAAAAATACGAAATAACTGGATCTCATCATGCTCAGTCTCTGTGGCGGTAATTTGGTAGTAGTGAGCATATATCCGTTGACGATTTTTTTTTGCTATAGCGTCATTGATTTTGTTTATCAAAAAATGAGTTGAATCTGTCACTGAAGCATCCACAAAAGGATCTTCAAAATTGATGTAACTGATAGGCTTTTCACGTAAGTTAAAAATAGCAATGTCTTGAATAATCTTACTGTCACTCGATTTAATCAACCGGTCTAAAAACTGCGCACTTACTCTAATATCAATTTCATCTGCTTTAGCATTGTGAAATAAATCAGCCGCTTCTTTACTTTGCAGTTGAGAATTAATCATGCTCTCAACCGCAATAACCTCTGCAGCACCACGGCTTGCTATGCGCTCAAATTGATATGAGAAAGCACTCAGAGCAGCATCAACAATATTATTTTTAGCTGATTGATAAAAGAAAAAAGAAAATGTAAAAAATACTACCGCGATAGCGGGCAGTAAAATCAAATTAATCCGTTTTCTTAGCTTCATGAGTTATTTATCTTTTAGCAAGTTATTCATCCGCTGACGCAATAACATTGATTCATTACTAATAGGCTGATAAAAACTACTCCGCGCTTGGATCTCTGGAGAAATAAACAAATCAGGATTCGATAAGTAGCTTTCACTTCCTAACGCAACAGCAGCATCATTGGTCGTAGAAAATAAAATTTCTTCTACCACCCTAATCGCTACTTGTGGATCATTAATATAATTCAAAAACGATAAGGTTGCTTGTGTCGCATTTTTTTCAAACGGGATAGCTAAGCAATCAACCCAAAACAGTGTACCTTCATCTGGAACAACATACTTCCAATCATCTTGACCACTATTTTTAGTTATTGTTGCAATATCGCCACCATAAACCATAGCCAAACTGGCTTGGCTTTTTTCTTGATGAATGGCTGTGTGCGTTAATAGATATTGATATCCTAATAAATAAGGCTCTTGTTGCTTTAATGTGTCGAACGCAACTTTTAAGTCGTCTTTATTTTCAGAAAACGGAGGTAAATTATTGGCAATCAAAGCAATGGCGGCGGTATCAAGATTATCTTTTATCATTAATACCCTATTTTGGTGCTCTACGGGTGGTTTAAAAAGCTGAGTCCAGGAAGTAATAGGTGTTTTGCTGACACTTTCCCGATAGGCAATGCCAATAGTTCCTTTCGCGTAAGGCACACCAACATCGCCACATGCCTGACGCCATTTAGGATTATGGTTCACTATGGTTGGCAGAGATTTTTCGGAAAACCGATACATAGGTTGTTTTTTTGAATTAATGCCCAGCATTAAACTATCAATCAACACAATATTAAAATTTTTAGCTTTCTCACTGAGTAGCAATGCATCTCGATCTGGTTCGCTGTCATAATAGGTCAAGGTTACTTTGTGACCCGTTTTTTGTTCAAATTCAGCGAGAACATCATCAGAAAAATAATCTTCCCAAGTATAAATATTAATATTCTCAGCGCATACTGCACTAGAGAAAATCATAAATATTGATGTTATGAGTAGTTTACTAATACTTGATAGACTCATTTATTTCTCTTTAGTCCGTTTATCTAAGTGTTTAAGTTCAGCTGTTTATTGCATAGAGAGGGTATTAAATGCTAACAGCATCATCTTACTTAATACCGATTAAATTAATACTGCACATTTAACAATATAAGACCATGATCATATATTGATGATTACAAAAACATTAACTTTCATATTGTAGCGAAAATGTATCAGAATTGCTCTGTTAATCCTTGAGAAAATGGTAATGATACATAGTATTCATAAACATAAAGTTGAGTAAATAATAATCGATTTATGAATCAACGCTACTTAAACAACGATATGTGCCCCTCGATTGATAACACTCTGAACTTGTTTTATAAAGCAGTTTACTGTTAATCCTCACCGCAAATTACCCCTCACTCAGTCTGTTCATAATCTTTCATATATTGTCTACGTTCATTCATCCACGGTCTGAGTGCCATTAACAATTATTATCTAATATAGCTGTCATCAGCAAAGATAATTTTTTAAGTGAGCAAGCTATGACAACAAAAAACGTAGTAGACCCCAAAAGTAATGTTAAGTCTAAGGAGCTGAAAGCTCTTGGATTTATCATTTTTTTATTTTTTCCCATTATCACCGTAACCAGCATTAGTGCGTACGGTTTTGTCATTTGGATGATCCAAGCATTTGGTGGCGTTGTTGCGCACTAATCCTCAAACAAATTATGAGTCAATCTTATAAAGGATGCTGTTATGAAATGGTTTATTAATACCTGGCGGACGCTAAATCAGCCTGCCAAATATCTTACTTTAGGCACAATTAGCCTATCAGCTTTTTTAATGGGGATTATATTCTGGGGTGGTTTCAATACCGCACTGGAAATGACCAACACTGAAGAGTTCTGTATTAGCTGTCACAGTATGGAAAGCAAGCCCTACCAAGAGCTACAGCAAACTGTGCATTGGTCTAATCACTCTGGCGTTCGGGCCACTTGCCCTGATTGTCACGTGCCGCATAACTGGAGTCGTAAAATTGGTCGCAAGATTGAAGCATCACATGATATGTGGGGCTGGTTGATGCAAACCGTTAATACTGAGGAAAAATTTGAATCAAAACGTCTAGAGATGGCTAGCCGTGAGTGGAAACGCTTCGACCGTGATAACTCTTTAGCGTGTAAAAACTGCCATAACTATGACTCGATGAAATGGGATGACATGTCAAAGTTGGCGCAAAAACAAATGAAGCGTGCAGCAGAGATAGACCAGAGCTGTGTTGATTGCCATAAAGGTATTGCTCACAAACTTCCTGACATGGGCACTTCCCGTGCACCAGAACTCATTGCACAAGTCGGATCTGGCGAAACCGGTCTTGTGGTTGGTGCTCAGTATTTTACCGCCTTGACTAAACCCCTTTATTTTAATCAAAAAACAGATGTTGAAGCTGGCACGTTAAACATTGCCACTAAAGTGACGGTACTTGAAATCAATGGCAGTCGTGTACTAGTTGGTATTAATGGTTGGCGTAAAAAAATTGGTGCTGGTCGTGTTATCTATTTCGATTTTGGTCTTAACATTCTGTCAGCTCAGTTATCAAAAGATGCTGCGTTAGAAGAAGGCGTAATGAATGTTTTTGAACAGAAAGAAGACCCTATGACCGGATTAACATGGCAGCGTGTTGAAGCCAAAATTTGGACAGATGCTGACTACCTAATTAACGATTTACAGCCACTTTGGGATTATGCCCGCACCACTTATACCAGCAGTTGTAGCGTGTGTCATACCCAACCAGCAGAAGCACACTTTGACGCTAACAGTTGGCCTGGAATGTTTAAAGGCATGATTGCATTCGTCAACATGGACCAAGACACTCAAGCGCTTGTACAAAAGTACTTACAAGAGCATTCATCTACTTTCAATAAGTCGGCGCATTAATAGGACATCATCATGAACAGAAGACATTTTCTTAAAGGCTTAGTGGCGACTTCTTATGTTGGACTAAGCAGTACATCAGTGTTGGCGCCATTCAATGCCCTTGCAGCTGCAAGCACTAAAGCAGGTGACGACTGGTTAACTACCGGTTCGCACTTTGGTGCATTTAAAATGAAACGTAAGAATGGCGTGATTGACCAGGTGATTCCATTTGAGTTGGACAAATACCCTACCGATATGATCAATGGCGTTAAAGGCTTAGTCTACAACCCATCACGGGTTCGCTACCCTATGGTACGCCTAGACTTTTTATTGAAAGGTCATAAAAGCGACACCAGTCAACGCGGTGATTTTCGCTTTGTCCGTGTCACTTGGGACAAAGCATTGACCCTGTTTAAAGATTCACTTGATGAGGTGCAAACTCAATATGGCCCATCAGGACTGCACGCGGGTCAAACTGGCTGGCGCGCCACTGGACAACTGCATTCAAGTACCAGTCACATGCAACGCGCTGTTGGTATGCACGGTAATTTTGTCAAAAAAATTGGTGACTACTCAACGGGTGCTGGCCAGACTATTTTGCCTTATATTTTAGGTTCAACTGAAGTTTATGCCCAAGGTACTTCATGGCCGTTAATCCTTGAGCAATCTAAAACCATCATTTTGTGGTCAAATGATCCCTATAAAAACCTGCAAGTGGGTTGGAATGCCGAAACCCATGAATCGTTCGCTTATCTAGCGGAGCTTAAAGAAAAAGTAAAACAAGGTAAGATCCGAGTGATCAGTATCGACCCTGTAGTCACTAAAACCCAAAAATACTTAGGCTGTGAGCAACTTTACGTCAACCCACAAACTGACGTTGCGTTAATGCTGGGTATTGCCCATGAAATGATCACCAGTAAGTTACACGATGAAAAATTTATTGAGGGCTACAGCCTAGGTTTCGACAGATTCGTGCCTTATATTTTAGGCGAGTCAGATAGCGTAGCTAAAACACCAGAGTGGGCCAGTAAAATTACTGGTGTTAGCCCTGAAATTATACGTGATTTAGCTAAAGTGATGACCAAAGGTCGTACTCAAATCATGATGGGTTGGTGTATTCAACGTCAACAACACGGTGAACAACCTTATTGGATGGCAGCTGTACTTGCCACTATGATTGGCCAAATTGGTTTACCTGGTGGTGGTATCAGCTATGGCCATCATTACTCAAGTATTGGCGTTCCTTCATCGGGCGCAGCTGCACCGGGCGCGTTTCCTCGTAATCTTGATGAAGGCCAAAAGCCATTATTCGACAGTAATGATTTTAAAGGCGCGAGTAGCACCATTCCGATTGCACGTTGGATTGATGCCATTTTAGAACCGGGTAAAACCATCGATGCCAACGGGGCTAAGGTCACTTATCCTGATATTAAGATGATGGTATTTTCAGGTAATAATCCATGGAGTCATCACCAAGATAGAAATAAGATGAAGCAAGCATTTCAAAAGCTTGAATGTGTGGTCACTGTCGACATTAACTGGACAGCAACGTGCCGTTTCTCTGACATCGTTTTACCCGCTTGTACTACATTTGAACGTAATGACATTGACGTTTATGGCAGCTACGCTAACCGTGGTGTTTTAGCGATGCAAAAAATGGTTGAACCATTATTTGATAGCTTGTCTGATTTTGATATCTTTACCCGCTTTGCCAAAATAATGGGTAAAGAGACAGAATATACCCGTGGCATGTCTGAATTTGACTGGATTAAGAAACTTTATAACGACTGTAAAGCCGATAATGCCGGTAAGTTCGATATGCCAAATTTCGACACGTTCTGGAAACAAGGTTATGTACATTTTGGTGAAGGCCAACCATGGACTCGCCATGCCGACTTTAGGGATGATCCTGAAATGAATCCATTGGGTACACCATCGGGCTTGATTGAAATTTTCAGCCGTAAAATCGCCCAATTCAATTACGATGACTGTCCTGGCCATCCTACTTGGATAGAAAAGTCAGAGCGCAGCCATGGTGGTCCTGGTTCAGATAAATACCCAATGTGGATGCAATCTTGCCACCCAGATAAACGCTTACATTCACAAATGTGTGAGTCGCAGCAATATCGGGAAACCTATACGGTACAAGATCGTGAACCCGTGTACTTGAATCCTACCGATGCAAAACAGCGCGGCATTAAAGATGGCGATGTTGTTCGTGTGTTTAACGAACGAGGTCAACTGTTAGCGGGTGCAGTGGTATCCGACAGCTTCCCTAGTGGGGTTATCCGAATTCATGAAGGGGCTTGGTATGGCCCAGTCGGTAAAGATGGGTCTAAACAAGGCGGTAGTGAAATTGGGGCGTTGTGCAGCTATGGTGACCCTAATACGTTAACGCAAGATATTGGTACATCAAAGCTTGCCCAGGCTTGCTCCGCATACACTTGCTTGGTCGATTTCGAGAAGTATCAAGGTAAGTTACCTGACGTCAGTTCTTTTAGTGGCCCAATAGAAACGCAGCTATAACGTGTAAGTATTATCACTGTGCGCCAAGCGATTTAATTCTTGGCGCTTAAGTTAACGGCCATAATAGGCTCAGGAGATAACATAGATGAATGACAAGATATTGTATAACACGCCAATGAACCAGGGTCGTTCGATGGTGTATAAGCTGCTCTCATCACTGTTTGCAAAAGAGCTAGATCAACAGCTATTACAAGAGCTCACTGCAAGTCAGGCTCAGGCATTCTTTGCTCAATTGGCCAGTGACCCGTTATTGAGTCAAGACATTGAAACCATAAACTCAGTGCTTAATTCAACCCTTAACAGCGTCAATACTGATCATGCTTTATTAGAGCTTGCTGCCGATTATTGTGGCCTATTTTTAGTAGGTACAAAGCATAGCGCCAGCCCTTATGCCAGTGTATATCTTAACGATAATGCAGTTGCCAAGGACGATGTACTCTTATTTGGTGAACAGCATCAGCAAATGCAAACATATCTAAAACAAAGCCAATTAACGGTTCAAAGTGAATTTCCTGAACCGTCTGACCATATTGCCGTTATTTTGGCTTATGTCGCTCACCAAGCGTGTGCTTGTGACGATAACACTCAGCTCAGCTTTATTAGGCAATATCTCCACGCTTGGTTATCCCGTTTTGTAGATAGACTTACCTCTGTGGATACTGGTCAGTTTTATTCAGCCATTGCTCACCTCACTCTGGCTTGGGTTGAAAGCGATTGTGAAGGACTAAAAGGTGCTCAGTAACAGGATATCTATATCATTAACCCCCCATATAAAAACACCGAGTAAGCTCGGTGTTTTTATATGTAATGTTTGAGCTTAGGATAAATAGAGTGAGGATTATACACACTCAACTATATTTTATATCCCTAATTTACAAAAGCTTAGACAGAAAGCTTCAACTCAAGTGCGTTAATGGATGCTTGCAATACTTGCTTAAGCAACAAATATGAATCATCACTAATGCCATCTTTTTCTAATTGTTTGCACAACTGACTCAACTGAATAAAGCCAATGCTGGCACTACTGCCTTTAAGTGCGTGTAACACTTTTGGCCTATCTGTAGGTAAAGCTGCCAGAGCATTGATGTGTTGTGTACTACTGACTTTAAATAACGCTAACATCTCTTTAACAGCTTCTGTACCAAGATATTGTAAGTCTTCATTAATTTGCTTTTCATCGACTAAAGGCTGATTGTCTTCATTACAAACTGAAAATTTTTGATCTATGGTCGTTTGTGTAAAGCCTTTGTGTTTATCCATCTTGATTAACTTATTCGTGTTGTCGCTGTTGATTGCTGACTTGTCACTCGCATCACCAATCCAATTGGCTAAAAACTTCATATTAAGCGGTTTGGCTAATACGTCATCGAAGCCTGCTGTTTGATACTCGTTTATGTCATCATGTTGAATTTGTGCCGTAAATGCGGCTATGCTGATGTCTTTTTGGGCTGCGTTAGCAATACGCTTCAACTCAAGTAATAACTCAATACCAGAGCCATCGCCTAATTGAATATCAAGCATAATGCCGTCAAACTTCAACGCACTATCGACGTTAAACAACGCTCTTGCTTGCGCACAACTATCAGCCAGTACGGAATGATGTCCAAGATGTGCTAAAAACCCTTGGGCCACCATGGAATTCACTTTGTTGTCTTCGATAACGAGTACACATTTAGAATCAACTTTAGGTAACTCTGCACTGATAACCTCATACGTTTGTTCACAAATGTGTAATGGTAAACTAAAACCAAAGCTGGAACCCTCACCCACTTTACTACTCACCCGAATAGAATCATTGGCAGTGTTAGCCTCATTCATTAACGAGACTAATTCTTTACAAATAGCGAGCCCAAGTCCTGTGCCTCTGGTTCTGCCTTGATTAGGCTGTACACCATAGGCGATAAACAATTGATCCATGGCCTTTTCACTGATACCAACGCCAGTATCTGCCACTTCAAAGGTTAATTGTTTCTCGACCACATTTACCCGTAATGTAACCTCTCCTGCTGGAGTGAATTTAATGGCATTGCCGAGCAAATTAAACAACACTTGGCGCAATTTGGGGCCATCTACCGTTATCCATTTAGGTAAATTACCGCGAACTAAATATAACGAGATACCTGACAATCCCGCACCAGCTAACATGATTGCCATCACTTCATCGAGCAGCTCATTAAGCGCAACAGCCCGTGGTTCGTTAGTTAATTTACCTTGCTCCAAACGGGAAAAGTCCAAAATATCATTAAGTACATTTTGCAGTAAGGTGCCGCTGTATTGCGATAATGCCAACATTTGTTTTTGTGCTGGAGGTAATGGCGAGTGACTCAGTAAAGTCAGGGTGCCTAAAAGACCATTTAGCGGAGTACGGATTTCATGGCTCATGGTCGCTAAAAATAGCGATTTTGCCTTGTTAGCTTGTTCTGCCATCACTCTAGCCGTCGAATGCCCTTTTGCTTCAGCGTCTAGTTGACGGTTGGTTTCAGCCAGTTCGAGTGTACGTGCCTGCACGGTACTTTCAAGTGAGGCTTTATGGGCAAATAATTCTGATGCCGTTTGTTGTAATTCAGATTGCAGTGCTTGATTGTGCGCGGTTTTTTGTTTAAAAGCTTCAATGGCAGAAGCCATCGCGGTGAGTTCATCGTCTCCGTGAGGATCAAGTACTACTTCGGTATTGCCCTGACTTAATTTAGATAATGCAGCAGTTGCTTCACTTAGGCGTAAAGCGATGCCTTTATAAATAACCCGATAAACCACCAACAGCATAATGATTAACATCAAAATACCTGTCGCCCACAGCCCTGACTTAGCCCACAGTAATTGCTGTAAAAAATTACTTCGGGCATGTTCTGCCTGTAGCTGTTGTGCTTTCATTGCACTATCGACTGACTTATTCAGTTGGCCTAATTTATCCGTCAGCGTTAACAGTTGCGCATTTTGTTTTGTTAGCAATTGCGCATATTGCTGCTGCAAACTTAAGCCAACATTCACCTCCCTTAACATTATCAATTGGTGCTCAAGCTCTGTTGCCCTAACCGGATCTCGAATTAAGCCTTTAAGTAATTCTAGAGGCATTAAATCAATTTGCCCATTCGTTCCTGAACCTGTGTAAGGGCTCGGTATTTCGTTGCCGCTTTGTGAGTTATCGCGAGTAGAATTAATGGTATAAGTCGTTGGAGACAGTACTCGAGCCATACTGTTGAGTACGTTATTTAATCCGAGTTGTTGGTCTGGAGACTGTAATAACTGCCCTACTAACTCAATGTGATGGATCAATCCCAAAGCTCGATTTAAACGTTCACGGACATCCAAGTCTTGCTCTATGATGGAGTCCAAAAGTTTGGCACTTTGTTCAGCGCCAACCACTTGAGGGTAAGCTAAACTCAACTTGGCCAAAATGGTTGAATCGACCACGGCTTGTTCTGCTTCAAGTAAAACACCACTGTTACTGGCCGCTTCCGCCAGTGCGGCTCCTTTATTAATCAATTGCGCCGCCAACACTAAACGTTTACCCACTTGGCGGCCGAATACCGATAAGTCATGGATAATTTCGCCAGCTAATAAAGCTAAATGCTGATCTTTATTAACACCATGATTTTGTAGATTTAACGAATTGAGTCGTTCAATAGCAGAAAGCAAATTAGTGCTTTCCAGTGATAACTTACGCCCAAGGAAAGCGCGTTGAGCCTCTTCTTCCACTCGTTCAAGCGCTTGGGCATTGTCGAGCAAGCCATTAGAAGACTGCATCAATTGCCTTGCAGCCTCAGATGCAGGTAACGCCTCTTCATATAAATATTGGTCAGCAAGCTTTACCCAATAAAGCGAAATGCTGCCAAGGCTAACTAACATTAACAATAACAATCCGAGCAGACAAAATGCCAACATAAGGCGACCCACTAAGCTCTTGCCTGATAGTGATAAAGTGCTCACAGTCATTCCTTAAAATGTTATAATTACGAAAATTTTTTAGTGTTCTGTTTAGAAACCTTAATCGAGACAATATAATGCGCCGACTTATTTATTTGCTCATAGCTTGCTTAGGGACAATACCATTACTTGCTGAAGCAACATCCGATTCTAGCTGGACATTACAGCAGCGCACGCCCTTTAATGCCAAAATTCAAACAGTAAAATCAATACAATATAATCAACTGACCTCGGCCAAAAAGGCTTGGCGAATCTGTGCCTTAGTACCTCACCTTAAAGACGCTTATTGGATCGGCATTGATTATGGTTTGGTGTCAAAAGCCAGCCAATTAGGCATTAATTTAGAATTATTTGAAGCTGGTAGCTATTACAGAAAAGAGCAACAACTAAAACAACTTGAATACTGCCTTAATCAACCGTTCGATGCCATCTTACTCGGTGCTGTGGCCCCCAATTTACTTGATCAATATCCGGGGCTAATTAATAAACCCATCATAGCGTTAGTGAATAGACTCGATAACCCCATTATAACAACTCGTGTAGGCGTCAATTGGTATCAAATGGGCTGGAAAGCTGGCCGCTTTATCGCCAAAGCTGTAAAAAATTTACCGCCATCGTCTCCAGTAACACTCGCTCTACTCACCGGCCCAGAAAGTGTTGGCGGCAGCGATTGGGTTGAGCTCGGTATTCAAGATGCTATTGCCGATAGTCCTATTGTGGTTTCGTCAATTCGTCATACCGATAATAATCGTGACCTTTATCGTGACCAACTTCATAATCTACTTAATGATCATGTTCCTAGTTATATTCTAGGCAGTGCCGTTGCTATTGAAGCAGCAATAGGAACATTGCAACATAAACGATTAACTGGCCAAGTAAAACTTGTGAGCAGCTATTTATCGCCAGCGACCTTGCGCGGACTTTATCGCAATAAAGTGGCTTTCAGTAGTGATGATCAAGTGGTGTTACAAGGTAAATTGGCAATAGATATTGCGGTAAAACTACTGGAGGGGACACACTCATTTGGGGATATTGGCCCACAAATACAGGCGTTAGAACAAGGAGCTGTGCAACTCAATATGTTTAACAACAGCTTAGCCCCTGCAGACTTTTACCCCATTTATCGCGTGACGACAAAAACTAATCTTTAACCTTTGTCGCAAACAAATAGCCTTCTCCATGAACCGTTACAAACAGGTCTGCCTGTAGTTTATTTCGCAAACGGCGAATAATGACATCAATGGTTCTATCATTTACATCTTCATTACGGTGGCTTGTTTGCTGCATTAGCCGCTCACGTGATAGTACTTGCTGTGGATGCAATGCAAAGGCGGTAAGTAATTCGAACTCTGCTTTAGTCAGCTTTATCACCTCGTCACCACGACTCAGTTTTCGGCTGTTTAACTCAAGAATATATTTATCGAAGGCAATGATATCGTCACACTGTTCAAATTGTTCTACAACTTCTTGTTGTGCTTTTTTAACTAATGAAATTCGCCACAACAAATTTTTAACTCTTACCAATAGTTCTCTTAATTCAAATGGCTTAGTCACATAATCATCAGCACCCATCTCAAGGCCAACGATTTTATCAATGGTTTCATCACGACCAGTGACTAATATAATGCCAACGTCCGAACGACTTCTTAGTTCACGCGCCAAGCTCAAACCGTCGGTACCGGGTAAGTTAATATCTAACATCACCAAATCGATATGTTGATTTGTAAACTGTTGCCACATCTGTTCGCCGTCTCCAGCTTCAAGTACACGATAACCTTCACGCTCAAAATAACCTTTTAATCGAGCGCGGATCACGGCTTCATCGTCAACGACGAGTACCGTATTTGTTAAACCAGTATGTGCCATCATCCTATCCAGATAGTGTTGCTAATAATGGCCGTTATTATTCATAACTTTTCATATTTTCCTATAAAGATTTGTCAGGAATGAGTGACAGCTAGCAAAATAGTTTATAAAAAAGGACCTGAGTCACACAATGGGAATGCGTAGAATCAGGTCCAATAATAAAAAAGATTATATTATCAATTTAGAAACTTTTGCTGACGCCAACAACCACTCGGTCATCAAAGATTTTTGTTTGAGTGCCATAGACCTTATGATCGCTATCCATGGTACTGCCATGATAACGAACATCAAAATTGATTCCGGCATAGGCTTTACTCACACCCAAATTCCAGTGCCCCCAACCTTCTGCACCATGACCATCTAAATCTTGGTAGCCGATACTTGCTGATACGTATAAACCATTGTCAAACTGATAGCTCGGATGAACGGCATAGTTAACACCTTGCCAGCCCTCTACACCAAACCAATCATCGATTGTTGGAGTCACTTCTAACTGCACATTTGCATGACCAAATTGCTTACCGACTTTAATCCACAGTTCGGTATAATTTGAATATGAGGCACCTGGATACAGGTAAGAAAAAACCATGACGTCGTAACTGATACCACTATTGCCAAACTCGCCTGCTTTACCAATATAAGGTGCAGTAACAATTTCTAAATTGGGGTCTGCAAATTTGATATTGGATGCAAATACACCAGCATACCAACCCAGATCATTGCCCCAACCTAGGGTACCTTGTACCACTGGTACTTCTGCATCCATTGTTTCTGATTCGCCACGGAAAACATAATCTGAAGCAAAGGTTAATTTACCACTTATGGCTCCACCGAAGACATCATCGTCTGCAGCGTTGGCAAAAGAGGTCGCCGATAAAAGTAGACTGCCTAATAAAATTGACTGAGCTAATTGAGTTTTTCTAATGTTCATATTCATCACCCTAAAATATATGTTCTTATTGATAGAGTGACTATATTCAAAACTTGTGAATAGCTATTGAGCTGGATATGAACTGATCGGAAACAAATATGAAAAAATATGAACACTAAGATTTAACATGACCTCAAGCATTGTGTATCGCTCTATTAAACATGAATGATCGATTTTTATAATCAAAAGTGTCTATATGCACAGCTGGATTTCGATGTGCTTCACTAGGTTAAATCGGTAAATACTCAGATTTATGTAACGCTCAACTTTTACAACATTTGAGCTATTGTGCTTATGAGTTTTTAAACAACAGGCTTACAACTGGCTCTGCTGTTGTTTGAAGGGTTGATGATAAAACTGCAGGGTTTTACCTACCGTTAATTTGTCTTTGTCTGTCATTTTGTTCCAAGCGATAATTTGGTCCACACTGACCTTATACACTTTGGCAATACTCCACAGTGTGTCGCCATATTTTACCGTGTGATCGCTTTGAACTGTTGACTGATTAGATGTTGTAATAATCCTTGGCGGTTTGCTTGGTGCAGCTTGCTTTGGTGTAGAGACTTGGGCGTTTTGTGTTGTAGCCAGTTCGACTAAGGGTGTCATGCCCGATGCAGCTTGTGGCATATACAAAAATTGACCCGCAACGATCTTATCGCCATTAATGTCATTCATCGCTTTTATTTCTGACACCGTTGTAAGGTGACGTTTTGCAATGACACTAATATTATCGCCAGCTCTAATCTGATATTTAAACCATTTTACTCTAGCGCTAATATCAGTATCCGCAAGAGCTTGTTTAAACTCACTGACTTTACTCACTGGCACTATCAACTGATGCGGTCCATCGGGTGATGTTGCCCAGCGATTAAACCCTGGATTCAATTTTTGTAACCGAGCAATGGATATATTGGCTAGATCGGCAGCAACTGCGATGTCAATTTGGCTTCCGACATCAATTACTTCAACTAGTGGTTTATTAGGAATGGATTTAAGACTGATGCCGTAGCTTTCAGAATGTTTAATCACATCTGCTATTGCCAGCAATTGTGGTACGTATTGCCGAGTTTCCTTAGGTAATGGTAAAGACCAAAAGTCGGTGCTCAGCCCTCTTGCTTCATTATATCTAATAGCCTCACGTAAACGACCTTCACCAGCATTGTATGCGGCTAGTGCATATAACCAGTTGTCGGTTTTTTTATACAAGTATTCGAGCATATCTAATGCAGCGGTGGTTGCAGCAGGCACATCTTTTCTGCCGTCATACCACCAATTCATCTCTAGTCCAAAATGGCTGGCCATGGGTGAGGTAAATTGCCACAGGCCTGATGCGTCGGCACTGGAATAAGCAAAAGGATTAAACGAACTTTCTACTATAGGGAGTAAGGCCAGTTCGATAGGTAAATCTCGATGTTCAAACTCTTGGACGATTAAATATAAAAACGGCTTGGCGCGCTGTGAAATCTGCTCGAGATGCTGTGGATTATTAATATACCAATCACGATATTGGTTAACTAATTGTTGATCTGGAATGGGCATATCCATTGAATATCGAATGCGTTCCCATACATCACCGCTGTCTTGATAATTGCGCCGAGCTAACAACTTAGGAACTTTTAATGATGTTGGTTTATTCACACCACCAAGACTTTTTTCTGCTTTGGCATCTTCTACAACAACAGTTTGGCAACCACTCAACAGGATAAAACCTGCCGCAATAAGGAAGATTGATGCTCTCAATTAAAGGTGTTCCTCAGATAGTACGCCGTTATTTTCTTGTTATAGCGTGAGTTTTTAAAGCAAAAGTCGTACATTGTAATTTAGTTTTATTGTTCTATCCATCTGTTTAAAAACGTCTGTTTAATCAACTCACGGTGCTAACTGCTTTTATTAAACCGTTATCAGACGACACTAGCTAACGTTACGCCCTTTTAGGGATATATAGTTATAGCAGTGTTCATTGTGTATACTTCAATCGTGACGTTAACATTATTGTAACTAATGGGATTCAATCAGGTTTGCCTACATAAGATATTATGTTCTCTTGGTTGTGATTCATAACGAGCTGGTTAATAATTTATGTTTACCTAAAAAACTATGATCAGGCGATTAAAAAGTTCATTTTGATTTTCATAGTGTTGGTATTTTACTTTTACCCGTTAAACTTTTACTGTTTAGCCAATAAATCCAGCAGGTAGTCATCATTGGTCACCTGGTAAAAATGGAAAAATCATGTCTCATTCAAATGCTGTTCTTGTTAGAAATAATGTTAAATTAATCGGTAATGGTAGCAAAACCTTAGTTCTCGCACATGGGTTTGGTTGCGATCAAAATATGTGGCGTTTTGTAACCCCTGAACTGATGAAGCATTTTACTATTGTCCTATTTGATTATGTTGGTTCAGGTGCTTCTGATATCTCTCAATACAGTAGAAAACGTTATGGTCAACTTGAAGGATATGCAGAAGACATCATCGAAGTATGTGACGCTTTGCACTTAACTGACGCCATTTTTATAGGGCATTCCGTGAGCAGTATTATTGGTGCAATTGCTGCAATTCAAAAACCTGAGCTATTTTCTAAGCTGGTAATGGTATGTCCTTCACCCTGTTTTTTAAATTTTCCTCCTGAATATTTTGGCGGTTTCGATAAAGAAGACTTACTCGAGTTGTTAAATCTAATGGACAAAAATTATATTGGCTGGGCTAATTATTTAGCTCCGTTAGTAATGGGAACAACCAATTCTGATGAGCTAATTGGTGAATTATCAGGCAGCTTTTGTTCTACCGACCCGGTTATTGCGAAGAACTTTGCTGAAGCGACTTTTTTATCTGATTATCGTTATCTACTAAAAGAGATTAAACAACCGTGTTTAATTTTACAAAGTGAAAATGATGCCCTAGCAGCAACATCTGTTGGTGAGTTTATTGCGAGCGAAATACCCCATAGCGAACTTAACATTATCGCTGCCCATGGTCATTGCTTGCACATGACTCATCCTGAAGAAATTTTAAAATCGATAATGAAATTCGCAAAATGATCACGACAAAAAATAGTAAAATCGAAAGTAATAAAACATTTGAGCACTCCCCAGATAGTTTCCAGTGTGGTGCGTTAGTCACCAATGCAGCCAACATTATTATTTATGTAAACTCATACTTTACCGACGAACTATTGTGGAATCCAGAGCAACTTATAGGCAAAAATGCGGATATTATCTTTACCCAATCTTCCCGCATATTTTTTCAAAGTTATTTAATTCCAACACTTTTACACGAACAAATTTGTGAAGAAATGCAGTTGATTATTTTTAATGCTGACGGGCTACGAATTCCGATAACAGTGAATGCTCGTTTAAGCGATGACGGCTGTATTTATTGGAGTTTTTTCAATGCCTCCAAGAGAGACCAACTTTATGATGAGTTAATAAAAACAAGAAAAAAACTTGAGGAGCAAGCTGAAAAATTAAAATTGCTTGCTTCAACTGACGAGTTAACGCAGCTATTAAATAGAAGAGAAATGAAATATCGCTGTACGTTAGCGCTTGAACAGGCTGCTAGATCGGAACAATCTGTTGGTTTATTAGTGTTAGATGTCGATCATTTTAAAATTATTAATGACAGTTTTGGTCATTTAGAAGGCGATCGAGTACTGAAAGAACTCGGGCATATTTTGAAGGGCTTTTGTCGACAAACCGATCTTGTCTCTCGCTTTGGCGGCGAAGAATTTTTGATCTTGCTACCAGACTCCAACAAAAGTGATACTTTATTATTTTGTAACCGGCTCCAAGATAGCATCACGCAAATTAAAGTGGGTGACGGCGTGCTAACCGTCAGTATTGGGGTCAGTATTTGTGATGATAAAACACTGTTTACAGATTTATTTACTCAAGCGGATAAGGCTATGTATAAAGCCAAAGCACTTGGAAGAAATAGAACTGAAGTTTATCATTTGGATTAAGCCTGTTAGTTTTGCTACAAAGCCAGTAACACCCTACTTAAAAAGCGTTAGCCATATTTCACATCATTTCTGGTTTAACCGCCCAACGCCCAGCAACGTATTGCGATTTTTCTGCCACTCTTTGTTTATAAGGTTAATCACTCACTAGTCCACATGTTCTGTCATTTGGGATGTGATCTTCATCATCGGATTTCGATTTTATCAATGCCAACGTCGGCTATTTTCACTGTTTAAACATCCTGCCTTTGAGTAGATTAGTTGTTATCAAGCATTCATCTATAAAAAGTGAGTTTCATCATGACATTACAAGATAACATTGAGAAAATTGTCACCCACCCTCACCTTTCTCCAAAGCAAAAATCCAACTATTTAGCATTAGAAGCTGAAAACAGTCTGCCTTATGTGGCGGTGTCTGAGCAGGTAAATAATGCAATGAAACAAGGTATTATCTGCGATATGTTTGAAGGTCATGCGCCATTTAAACCGCGTTATGTGTTGCCAGATTATGCCAAATACCTGCAGCAAGGATCTGAGTATTTGGAGCTGTCGCCCGCCGAAGACTTTGATGACGCCTTAAATGCATTAACCATTCTTTATTTTCATGTGCCATCGGTGACCAATATCCCGGTTTACTTAGGCCAATTAGATGCGTTATTAATGCCTTTTACCAAAGGGCTTGATGCTGAAGCTATCTATCTCAAACTCAAGCGGTTTTGGATATTACTCGACCGCACGTTACCCGATGCATTTATGCATGTGAATATTGGCCCAACTGATAACATTATTTGCCGAACCATTTTGCGTATAGATGCAGAATTACAACAAATTGCCCCCAACCTAACCTTCATGTATGACCCTGCCGTAACGCCAGATGATTTATTATTTCAGGCCACCAGCAATATTTGTCAATGCGGTAAACCTCACATTGCCAACTATCCGCTACATGCCGACGCCTTCGATACTCGTGGTTTTGGGATTGTCAGTTGTTATAACGCATTACCGTTAGCTGGCGGCGCCAATACCTTGGTGCGGGTTAACCTCAAAGAAGTCGCTCTAAACGCTAACAGTATTGATGATTTTTTTGCCCAAACTCTGCCATATTACAGCCAACTAGCATTCGAGCTTATTGAAGCGCGTTCGGCATTTTTACACCAACAATCTCATTTCTTTGACAGTTTTTTAGTTAAGGAACAGTTGATCGATGAATCTCGTTTTGCACCTATGTTCGGTATTTATGGTATGGCTGAAGCGGTCAATATTTTACAAGCCTTATTACCTAGTGCTGCTGAGGTTTCAACTACCAACGTCGCAAGTAAACCCAATACAGGCTACGGCCATAACCTTGATGCTAATGAACTTGGACTCAGAATATCTGCAGCTTTAGACAACATAGTAAAGTCGACCCCGGTCACTTACGGTTATAACGGTCGCGCGTTATTGCATTCTCAAAGTGGCATTAGTTTGGATAAAAATGTCACCCCTGGCGTGCGTATTCCCTATGGCTCAGAACCAGACCCTATTAGTCATATTCAAGCACTAGCTAAACATCATCAATATTATACTGCTGGGATAAGCGATATTTTAACCATAGATGAAACCGTTAAAGCGAATCCTCAAGCGATGTTCCAACTCTGTAAAGGTGCCCTTAGCTCAGGTTTTAGAGAGTTTAGTGCCAATGTTGCTAATAACGATTTAGTCCGTGTTACTGGTTATATGGTTAAACGCTCGGACATTGAAACTTTTAAGCAATGCGGTTCACGCACCAACACCACAGGGTTAGCTGCTGAAGCCGCAATCAATACGGGGATATTTCAACGCCAAGCTCGGGTAATTGCTCACGAACAAGCTCCTTTTATTCATGAGTAAACATGCCGTTGTCAGTCAAATATTGCCATTTTCCTGTGTCGACGGGCCTGGCAGTCGTTTGGTGATATTTTTGCAAAGCTGCAACTATCAATGCAAAAATTGTCATAATCCTCACACCATCAATTTGTGCGATGCTTGTGGTGACTGCATTGATAGCTGCCCTAAACAGGCGTTGAGTCTTATTCATTCACAAGCAATGCCGTTACCCCAAATGCGGTCACAAGAAATGTCGTTACATGGAGATCCAATACCAGTTAATCATTATCCATGTATTTCGCCATGCAGTTCTCCAAGTAAGCCCCATATTGTCTGGGACAGCACCAAATGCAGCCAATGCGATACTTGCCTTGCGGTATGCCCTAGACAATCGACGCCTAAAACGTCTCATTACACCGTTGAGCAAATGCTAGAGGTTATCTACGGACAACGTCATTTTATCAATGGAATTACACTCAGTGGCGGCGAAGCGAGCTTACAATTGCCTTTTATTATTGAGCTTTTTAGTGCGATAAAGTCCTCAGAACATTTATCCCATCTCAGTTGTATGCTCGACACCAATGGCAGTTTGAGCTCAACAGGTTGGCATAAGCTACTGCCATTTTTAGATGGCGCAATGGTTGATTTAAAAGCATGGCAACAAGATACCCATCATTACATCACTGGGCGTGATAACCATTCGGTATTTACGTCAATCGAGTTACTGACTCAGCACAATAAATTGTATGAAGTAAGACTGTTACACATTCCCGGCATCACGGATTATGAGCATGATGTTGACGCCCTAGGCGGGTATTTATCCAACCTCCCCACAGAGACTCGGGTGAAGTTAAATGCGTTTCATCATCATGGTGTTAAAGGCATAGGCTCTACATGGCCACAATGTACTCAAGCGGATATAGAACGTTTAGCAAATCAACTTACTCAGCGAGGAGTAACCAATATCGTCTTGCCGTCGCTGTATATTTAATCTCTATATATCCAATCGCTATATTTACCGTCCATAGGTAACTTCTTTAAGTAACGTCTATATGCAACTGAGGTTGAACATATGGCTAGGACGGCTTTGCTGCAACTTAATACCAAATCAATTCATTGATAAAGTACCATTTAATCAATACTTAAAATCGTATTGGTGCGCTTAACGACTGCACAGCAATATTTGTTCATACAGCCAACGATGAGCAGGATCGTTCATACTTTGCCTATGCCACACAAGGCTATAAGCAACTTTGCCATAATCGATCGGTAACGGTTTAATCAGTAATCCTTGGGCTTGCTTGGCTATTGAGGCCCAGTGGCGCGAACAGGTAAATAGCAGTTCACTGTGATGGCACATTAACGCTGCGCTGCCAAAGTCAGGTACCGAAATCGGTATCGCCCGTTTTTTAGATTGTTGTGCCAGTAAAATATCAAAAAATGGTGTGCTCAAATCAGTATCTGTTATGCCGATGTGGCTGAAATTTAAGTAGTCATCAAGGCTAATAGTCTGCTGTGACGCCAGTGGATGGCTAGCACTCATTAGGCAGACCATTTCATCGTTGATTAAGGTTTCCCAGACTAAGTCTTCATCGACATTGGTTGGTTGGCTTAAGTCATGTGGCAATAGAATAAAATCCAACGAGCCCTTTACTAAGCCGTCAAAGCCGATGTTGTCTTTATTGTAAATATCGATATGGATATTAGGCGCCAGGTTGAGAATATGAGCCGTTAATGTGGCGGCTAACAACTCAAATGTACTTTCGCGCATCGCCAGTGAAAAGCTACCTTGATAATGTTGTGGCTTGAACACATCCTGGTTCATGATCTGATTCATATCATTAATCATCTGCTTCACACTTGGGCCTAGTCGTCGTGCTAATGCAGTGGCGATGAGTGAATTGCCATGACGATAGAATAATTCATCATGCAAACTTTCTCTTAGCTGACTTAAGGTTTTACTCACCGACGATGGGCTTAGACATAACCGTTCAGCACAGGCTGTGACACTGAGGGTATCAAGCATCACATGCAAAGTGATCAAGTGTTTCATACTGATACGTGAAAGCTTGGCCAATTCCATTTACGAATTACTCTTTATAAGTCATGTATTTGTTTACGAAAATATAAACCTAAATGATATTACGGTATAGGCTTCACAAGCATAATCAAGACCCGCTTCACATTGCTATCGGTTAAATAAATGTTTATTCCGCTATCAGCTCTATTTCTAATCCATATAATGCGGCTTTATGCACAGACTTGTTAATTACTCACTTCAGAAACCTTACTGCTAACACCAGTATCGCTTGATCGGTTGTGATATTGCGACAATTAACGTGGTCATTTTTGTCTTTTGTGCCATTTATGACACGAGTTAAACACAACTTATTGTGTGGCTAATATAAAAATTATCTAACAACTAATCACATCTAAATTTTTAATTAATAAAATCAGATACTTATTTTTATTTACGTTATTTATTATCATCTAACCGATATTGGCCTAGCAATTGCTATTACTAAGTATGTTTGCAATCTACTTTACAGATTAGAGTTGCATTAACTTAACCATTTTTTTGGAGTAATAACATGACTGATTCTATTGTTTCTTTTCCGCAATTAAACCGACCCGCTCCGGCCTTTAATACCAAGACAACACATGGCATGCGCTCACTTACTGACTATAAAGGTAAGTGGCTAGTGTTGTTCTCCCATCCTGCGGATTTTACCCCTGTGTGTACGACTGAGTTTATTGGGTTTGCTCAACGTGCAGAAGAATTTGGCAAGCTTAATACTGAGTTACTCGGTTTATCCATCGACAGTGTTCATTCCCATATCGCTTGGGTACGTAACATTGAAGAAAACTTTGGCGTTGAAATAACCTTCCCGATTATTTCCGACTTATCAATGGAAGTGGCTAAAGCCTACGGCATGATCCAACCCGGTGCGAGTGACACAGCTGCCGTTCGAGCAACCTTTATTATCGATCCTGAAGGTGTGTTGCGTGCCATGGTGTATTACCCAATGAGTAATGGTCGTTCTATCGATGAATTTGTTCGATTAGTAAAAGCACTGCAAACCAGTGATGCCAATGGCGTTGCTACCCCAGAAAACTGGCAACCTGGCGATGACGTTATTGTGCCACCACCAGCAACAACTGCTGACGCTAAAGCACGATTATCCCAGGGTTATGATTATGTAGATTGGTATTTTAGTAAGAAGTCGCTTTAACCCGTGGCAAGCACTGGGACGCTTAGTCCCTGTGCACTATTTAACAGGAGCTTGTGATGATTTCAACCTTTAGTGTCCATGAATTTTTAGATGAAGACAGTGAAACATTCACTTATGTTGTTGCTGATAATACCACATCGTTTGCTGTGATTATTGACCCGGTTTTAGACTTTGATTATAAATCAGGTCGAACAGGCACACGAAATGCTAATCGAGTTTTACATTGGATTGAACGCCAAGCGTTAACCGTCAAATGGATACTTGAAACCCATGCTCATGCCGATCATTTATCTGCTGCCAGTTATTTACGTGACCAAATTGGTGGCCAAATGGGTATTGGCGAGCACATCACCAAAGTCCAGCAGACTTTTAAAAAGGTATTTAACCTAGACGCTAGCTTTTTGCCTAACGGCAGCCAATTTGACCATCTATTTAAACATAATGAGCTGTTACAAGTCGGTAATATGACCATTCGTGTTATGCACACACCGGGTCACACTCCGGCTGATCTTGCTTACATTGTGAATGATCAAGCCGCCTTTGTTGGTGACACCATTTTTATGCCTGATGTGGGTACCGCTAGATGTGATTTCCCAGGTGGGGATGCCAATACTTTGTACGATTCCATTCAGGCATTATTTACTCTCCCAGATACAACAGATATCTACGTGTGTCATGACTACCCTACTGAGGGGCGCGGGCATCAATTTAAAACTCAAGTCATCCAACAGAAACAACACAATATCCATGTTAATAACACTATTACCAAATCTGCTTTTGTGACGCTTCGTCAACAACGAGACGCCACATTGCCGATGCCTAGGCTGATATTGCCATCGATTCAAATCAATATTCGCGCAGGTCAAATGCCAGACGCTGAAGACAACGGCACTGTGTATTTAAAAATCCCGATTAACCAGCTTTAAACTTAAGAGTAACCATGATGATACAAGCAATCATTGGCGCATTATTAATTGGTTTAGTGCTGAGTGTATTAGGGTCTGGTGGATCAATCCTTACTGTTCCGGTGTTGCTTTACCTTATTGGAATGCAACCCCAATTAGCTATCGCTTCGTCATTGTGCATTGTGGGTGCTATCAGTTTAATCAGCAGCATAGGCTTTATTAAGCATAAAAAAGTCTCTTGGCCTCATGTGTTTTTATTTGGTTTACCTGGCATGGTAGGCACCTATTTAGGCGCATGGCTCAGCAGCTTCTTTAACAGTGACATACAACTTACTGTGTTTGTCATTTTGATGCTCATTGGCGCGGTGATGATGTGGCGAAATCAATCTAGCCGCTACCAAGCTGGCAAACTAAATATCGCTAAAATCTTGTCGCAAGGATTAGCGGTTGGGGTTGTCACCGGTTTTGTGGGTGTAGGTGGTGGTTTCTTAATTGTACCTGCACTGGTGTTACTTGGCGGCATTGAAATGTCGTTGGCGATTGGTACCAGCTTACTGATTATTTCAATGAACTCACTGGTCGGTTTTGCTAAATATTACTCATTACTTTCAAGTAAAGGGTTTGAGTTCGATGGGTCGATTATTGCCATCATGATTGCAGGCGGACTTGTCGGCAGTATTGCCGGCCAATGGATAAATCAATATTTACCCAAAGCGATTTTACAAAAAATATTTGCCGTGTTTTTAGTGCTAATGGCGCTATTCATTTTAACTAAATCCATTATTTAACATCACGAGGTACACATGAAAACTGCCCAGGAATACATAAGTGAGATTAAAACCCACATTATTGAAGTGAGTACCCAAGAATTACTGACGGCAATGCTTAACCCTGATGTGATCATCATCGATGTTCGTGAGCATGATGAGTTTACGACGGGCCATATAGAAGGTGCGGTGAATTTTCCACGTGGAGTATTAGAGATGAAAATACACGAGCATCCTTTAGTGAGTCATCACTGCGAGTGGGTATTGGCGTTAAATGAACTAGCTGATAAAGACATATACCTTATTTGTCGAACTGGTGGCCGTTCTGCACTGGCGGCAGCATCATTACAGGATATGGGGTTTAGCAAACCTCTGTCTGTTGCTGGTGGCATGATGCAATGGCAACAAGATGGCTTTCCATTGGTGCCTCATAAAATATAAATTACGCAAACATGAGCCAACATTATGTGGCTCATGGCTTATTATTTACTGATGGCTGCGGTTAATGGCTAACGGTATTAATTGTTAACGGTGCTAATGGCTGATTGTGTATTCATTTTTAGAGCTGATTTAGCGGTATTTTAAGGTAGTAGTTACCCTTACCGTCAGCTAATGGCATGTTACCCGCACGAATATTCATTTGAATCGCGGCTAATAATAGTTGCTGTATGTCAGGGCCAATATGGCGTTGTTGATGCCGTTTAATAAACTCTGCTAGGGTGACATTCCCCCCTACCACACTGTTATAGCGTTTTTGGGCAATCACCGATGTTTCTAACCCATTATCTGTACGTTTCTGTGCATGTGGATCATGGCCAACAAACACCCGAGTGCAATTAGGTAATGCCAATATTCGCTGAATTGAATGGTACAAGGTTATTGCGCTGCTATTGGGGAAGTCAGTATTAACGGTACCTAACTCCGGCGTTGACAAGGTGTCGCCTACAAACACAACATCTTCAATGAGATAACTGACGCAGGTTGGTGTATGACCCGGTGTATGCATAATGTGAATATCTAAATGACCCAGTTTAATGAGTTCTTCATCCACAAATAATTGTTCAAATTGTTCGCCATTACATTTAAAACTATCATCAAGATTCAGTAATCGCTTAAAGGTATGTTGAACTTTGGTGATGTGCTCGCCAATTCCGGTTGTTCCACCACGTTTTTTCTTGATATAACAGGCCGCAGAAATATGGTCGCTGTGGGCATGGGTTTCTAAAATCCATTCAACTTCAAATCCATGTTCATCGATATGCTCAATGATGCTATCAGCAAAACTCGTGCTTATGGTGCCAGACGCCATGTCAAAATCTAAAACAGGATCAATAATCGCACATTGACGGGTAGCAATATCGGTCACCACATACGTAAGAGTATGGCTAGCTTGATGATAAAAAGGATCGATTCGAATTCTACTCATGACACATTAACTCCCAACACAATACACTGGTATTTGTCAGATAAAGCCTCAGATTAATATTGGTAATATTCTCAACATCATTGATTCAATGACTGAGGAGGGTTAATCACTACAGCATGATGTTAAATTAAACCATCAATGTAAACTGCGGATTAAGTCGCAACAAACAGCGAATTAATAAGCATTATTTGATTTAAAATCCGAAGAATAAGGCTTAATGATAAAGCCCTATTACCGTGGTAGTTTGTTAATTACTTTTTCGACTTTGGCTTTTGACTATTGCTTTCGGCTATGGCTTAGCAGTAACCGATGGAGTAGGTTTTTTGATATCCTTTTTCAGTGAAAATACGCCACGAATATCACCAAGGGCAAAGTTAACCGCTTTATCATCTGGATAGGTTTTGCTCAGCAATGCACTCACTTCCGGTTCAATATTACTGCCATGGCAACCTAAACATAATTGTTGCGCTGGTATGGCCTTCATATAACGAAACTGAGTGTTGCCATCATTGACGATAAACTCACTCGCCACGATTGGCTTATCTGCAGGTTGTTGTCCTGAGGCATTCACCAGCTCAAATTGTTGTAATTGCGATAACTCCCATTCATCTGGCGTATTGTCTGAATTACGCACACGTAAACTGGTTCGAGTCAGTGTCCAGCCCTCTTTCGAGTTTTCAGCGGCAATGGCAGGTGCAACCGATTTACACACCGACACCGCATTGATTAAGCCACCTTGTTTAATTGCGGCTTGTAACTGACCTTTTAACGCTTGGCTAAAATCGGCAATGCGTTGATTGGCCTGTTGTTCAAGCACCTGCTGTTGCGTTAGTGATTCGGCATGGCAAAGGCTGCTCATGCTAGCAATCACTAATAACGCACTGATGTTACGTGCATTTAAAACCGTTTTTTTGTGCTTTGATGTTAATTTCATTATTTGTCATCCTCGTCTTCAAGTCGGGTCATTCCCATTAACTTCAGGGCATAATTTTCGTACATGGGTTCACTACTGCTAGGGCACCGTTCGGTCGTAAGCGATATAACACAATCAATACAAAGCTTGTGCCATATCACACTAGTTAGGTTTAATCGCTTAAAATCATTAGCTTAAACATTATTGAAATTGACAGGATGCCCATGCTAGGTTGTTGAGTGACAAATATGACATCGTAATGACATTTATCGTGCTATTAATGTCATTATAAAGGTTGGCCGATTAATATGAATCGCAAGCGAGAGTAATCAATGAATAACACCACCGTTGTACAATCTATGATAAACGCTATTGATAAACCGGCGATTTTTATTACTCCCGATTATGTGATCCATGCGGTTAATCAAGCCTATATCGAAACCTATGATGACGACGTTATTTTAGGCCAAAGTAAATGCCATCAAATCTCTCATAATAGTGACCAACCTTGCGATAAACACGGTGAGGAATGCCCGTTATTACAATGCCAGAGTACTAACCGGGCTGCCAGTGCCGTGCATATTCACAGCACGGTGCAAGGTAAGTCTTACTGCGACATTTTAATGAAACCTATAAAAGATAATAGTGGCATGGTATTGGGGTATCTAGAGATTTTAGATGCCATAGATTACGCATCGACAGAATCAAAAAAAGGCACCATGATCGGTCAATCGGCGCCATTTAAGCAGATGCTCAACAGGATTAATCGAGCCTCTCAATCCAATATCGCGGTTCTGTTACAAGGTGAAACCGGTTCAGGCAAAGAGTTAGTTGCTAAAGCGGTACATCAGGCCAGCAACCGAAATGATAAACCGTTTGTGGTGATTGAATGCACTGGGCTAAGTGAAAATCTGTTCGAAAGTGAATTATTTGGCTATGAAAAAGGTGCATTTACAGGGGCGACAAGCAGCAAAAAAGGCTTGATTGAAATAGCGCACGGTGGAACGGTGTTTTTTGATGAAATTGGCGATGTACCGATGAACATGCAAGTGAAGTTACTTAGGTTACTTGAAACCCAGTGTTATCGTGCCGTCGGCGGATTAAAACAGAAACGTTCTGACTTTAGGCTAGTCAGTGCCAGCCATAAGAATTTACTCGATTTAGTAGAAAAAGGTGAATTTAGGCGCGACCTGTATTACCGCATTGCAGGATTTCCGATTTACTTACCGTCGTTACGTGAGCGTTATGATGACATTCCGACGCTGGTGAATCACTTTATAAAATATTCTGATTACAAACATAAAAAGTTTTCGAGCAATGCATTAACTCTTTTGGGTCGTTATGCATTTCCGGGAAATATTCGCGAATTGAAAAATATTATTGAGCAATCGGCACTTATCGCCAATGAGGATGTTATACACAGCAGTGATTTACCTGAAAGCGTTCAACCTAGCCACACATCTAAGGATGAAACAATTGCCGTAAAACTTAACACCGAACTGATGACGTTAGATGACATGGAATGTGCGTATCTTTCGCAGGTATGTGAGCAATATGCAGGATCGCCAGCCGAACTAGCGATAACGCTTAATATCAGTGTGCGTACCTTATATCGAAAATTACAACGCTATGGTTTAAAGCTTAACTAGCCACCACAGCGCTGTGATAAAACACCCCAAGCGATCATTAATGAGCAATTAGTGAATGTTTTTTATTGCAGCAACGTTTCATTGTTGTGGTTTCATTCGCCAATTCAGATTTAGACTCGCAGCAACGTTTATGTGTCCCCGAGTCAGATTGGTTATGGCAGTCTTCTTCACCATGAGCGTGTTGATGATCATGGTCATGGTTATGTTTATGCTCATGGTTACAGCAGCCACCATTGGCTTTCTTAGCAATATGATTAATTGATGGTCGCCCCTGACTTGCCTCGGTAAATGGCTCACAGTCCGCTAAATGACTACTGGCAAAATACTCTATTGCAGTACGACCATTTTTTGCGTGAAATACACTCAATTGTTGGCTTAATAACTTAGATAAAAGCTGTTGGCCAATGTTGCGCACGATGACGCGATCCGCTCCATTTGCCAGTATCATACTGACTAATTGTTGTTTACCCTCATATCCTTCTGTTAATGCTGGGTTGGCAAAGCGCCCTTTTACTTGGCCTTGCTCATCAATGAATAGCATCTCATCGGCACGGCTAAAGTGATTGGCAATATGTTGGTCTTTCATAGGTATGGCAGTAATCATCATGTCTCCTCATGTGCATTTTTAACAAATCGATTAAACGCAGTTGTTCCAACTTGGTTTATCGACATGCCACTGGGCTTAAAACAGCTTTTGCCGAGAGCGTCCTAGAATGTTCGTTTATTTTTGGAGACTTGGCATTATCTGCTTAAATTAATCGAATAATAGTAATTGGCATATGCAATATATACACTTATTAATAGCATATGCCAATAATAATTTCGATTCTGGTTTGAGTTTTGTGACGCGTGACATTATTTATGATGACAAGTATTTTACCTGTCAGAAGGCGTGCGAGGATGTAGATAACGATAGAGCGCTATGTAAGCGCCCTATCAATTTTACTATTGTTGCATCATTTGACTGTGTTGTTTCATGATAATAGCCATTAACTCTTCGTGATTAACTAATTTGACGTCTTCACCTTTTACGCTGGCGCGGTCTAAGGTTATCACCGGTGATGCAATAAATTTCTTTGCATTGGTTGAAGAGAAAATCTCTTTGCTACGCACGTGAATATCTTCATCTTTGGTTAGATGTAGACTCCAATATAACGCATCGGACTTAATAAAATTCGTATCATCTGCTCCTGATGAAAACACATCATAAAACTGTAATTCTATTAAATGTTGACCAGGAGACACCTCCATTTCACTTTTATTTGATGTCGATTTGCCATCGACCGCAGTAAAGATTAAATAGTCAGGTAATGAAATAGTGGCAGCCATTACTGCTGAGCTGGCTAAAGATAATAGTGTGATCGCAATGAATTTTTTCATAATAAACTCCGTTAACTTTTGATACTTATAGTTTTTGATGCTTATAGTTGAAGCAACAAAAATCTTTATAAATTAATGTGGGTAACTAATAAAAATAAAGAATTAAGCTATCGGAGGTGGATTTTGGCTTACTAGAATGGTGGGGGTTGATGTCCATAAAGGCGAACTCACTTTGGCACTCGTTAGTAGAGCATCGGTGAGGTTTGTTGCTGATAACAAAAATGCATTCGCGACCGCATGACAATGGCTAATGCATTGACTCATATCGTTTAAGCAACAGTCATCGTTAGTATCGCAGTCACTTTGCATCATCGTTGATTGATGCATACTACTCGACTGCATGTCTGACATGGCCATTTCATTAGACATAGCAAAACTTGGAACAAGTAATTGTCCAAGTAGTGAAATTATCATTGCTATGTTTAACAGCGTATTTCGCATTATGTCGGCCATATGATGAGTACGATTCAACATTAACAATTTAATTAGAGTGATAATCAGAGCTGAATCACATTTTAAGGTTTAGCCATAGTTGAATGCCCCAACCTTGCATGTGTTATGACAGAGCAATACCACTGTTATAATAAACCTTAGTAATAAACCTTAGTAATATAAAACCTTAGCATTTAATGCTGGGTAAGCATTTCCATTGGGTTGAATATTGAGGTGTGAGTAAATCACGGCGCATGGCCCATTTTTGTTCTATTCCTTGTGCTGCCAGAAACACTGTATCGCGGCCATATCGTTGGTTGATGCCGTCAAGCGTATCCATCAAGGCATAATTGACCTTAGCGGTATTAAATAAATCAAATTGAAAATGTTTCTCGCTGGCTAAATCAACCAGGCCTACACCAATTTTGTAATAACGAACACCATTGCTAAATAATCTCGGGGCGGCGTCTGTCATGGCTTTGGTGAGTTCAATGGTGCAATTGGTTGGACACGGAAAATGGACAATAACTTTATAACTCACAGGCCGCTCGTCGTGGGGCGAATTACTGGCAAATAACAACATGGTTTTGCAATGTGAGCCTTGTTGACGAGCTTTACTTGCTGCGATGCCAACATGTTTACTCAATGCCTGTAATAGCGATTCAAAATCGCAAATACGTTCACCCACACTACGAGTGGAAAAAATTTGTTTTTTATCTGCCCTAGCCTCATCCCATTGTTTACACACTTCGCCGTTAAGTTCTCGCACGGTGCGTTCAATTTGAATACTAAATTGTTTTCTGGCTAGACTCGGTGGCATAGAGGCGAGATCGTATGCGCTGCGAATATTCATCAATTCAAGCTTTTTACTGATGCGCCTGCCAATCCCCCACACCTCTTTAACGGCAAGCTGGCGTAAAATGTCATTACGTTGCTGCGCAGTGTCGATAACGCAAACACCTTGGTATCCCGGTATTTTTTTAGCGGCGTGATTGGCTATTTTAGCTAAGGTTAACGTTTGGCCCATGCCCACACAAACAGCCAGGCGGGCTTCTTTCCAAACGGCACGGCGAATTAACTGACCTTGGCTATGCAGGCATTTGATTGCGGGATAACAATGTTTAAAAGACAGGAAGCTTTCATCGATGGAGTACACATGTTGCTCTGGTGCAAAACGACCAATTATTGCCATCATCTTTGCCGATAAATCGGCATACAATTCATAATTAGATGAACACACAATGACATTGCGCTGGGCACATAATGCTTTAGCTTGAAAGTAAGGCAAAAACTTCTCAATACCCGCCTCTTTTGCTTGCCGATTAGCCGCGACAATACAGCCATCGTTATTGCTCAGTACAATAATCGGTCTGCCGCGCCAGTCAGGACGAAAAACCTGTTCTGCACTGCAATAAAAAGCATTGGCATCGACTAAGGCAAACATTGTTACCTAACCTTTTTTGCTGATAAGCAGTGGGCTTTGACGATGACAACGAATTGAGCGAATCACCACACCTTCAATACTAAAGTCATCATAGTCACAGATGGTCACAGGTAAATGTTGCTCATTAGATGACATCAGCATTCGCCGATGCATGTCGAGAATTTTACACACAAACTCACCATTAAAATTAGCCACTATCACGTCGCCATTTCTAGCCGTTTCATGACGATCGACAATCAATAAGTCACCATCATATATTCCCACACCTTGCATCGACTCACCTTGGGCTAAGCCGATAAAAGTAGAACTTGGATGCTGGATTAATATCTCATCAAGGCTGAGGCCTAACTGAAGATACTCAGCTGCAGGAGATTCAAAACCGGTAATGCCGGCACTGGCTGCAATGGGAATAACGCGCATATGACAACCTCTAATATGATATGTACTGTATAAATACAAACCGTATAAATAAACAGCACACAAATAAGCACTGTATAAATATATACTGTATAAATAAACAGTATATATTAGCGTTAAATTTTGTCAGTGCAAGTTTATTTGCTTTAAACCGCGACAAGCGGCGGTTATGTTCAATCGTTAACGCCGTTTTTATTGCCTCTACACGACTACATCGGTCCATAACTAATGCATCTTCAATGTAGCAAAGCGTCAATACATCAAAGTGATAGCTTCATTATTGATGAAATAATATGTCCAAGGTCAAAATATAATCAATGAGCTTGGTCTACACTGATAACAGGATCAAAAATCAAGCTAACCTATTTATTAAACAAACAAATAGACTTATTTCATATTGGCTCGGGGGTCTAGCATGACACTCGCAACATTCCATATCGACATGCACGATGATAACTGCTTACTGAACCTTGCTGGTGATTGGCAATTAGGCCAAGCACCGCTAGGCGCAGATATTTGTGCTGAGCTGCCATCTAATTGCCAATCTGTCACTTTAATCACCACAGAGTTGTCTCATTGGGATTCAAGCCTCGCCATTGCCTTATTACAATTATCTCGCTGGTGTGAGCAACATAAACTATCACTAGACACTCAACAAACACCTCAAGGGTTGCAGCAACTACTGCTGCTCGCTACCGATGTTGCGGTTTATCAACCCACTAATGAGGGTGCCCTAGGCGGGCTGTGGCCGACCTTACGTCGAGGATTGATTAACCAAGGCTTACAAGTACACGATGGATTAGTATTTGTCGGTAACTGCACTTTGGCACTCGGGCGTTGGTTGGTTGGCAGAGCAAGAACTCGCCGGAGTGATATCGTTTTTTTTATCGAACAAGCTGGGCCTAAAGGGCTTGCGATTGTCACCTTAATTAGTCTGCTAGTGGGAATGATTTTGGCTTATTTAGGCTCGGTACAGCTGCGTCAATTAGGCGCCCAGGTATATGTGGCTAATTTAGTGGCTATCGGAATGGTGCGTGAAATGGGTGCTCTAATGACAGGCGTTATTATGGCCGGCCGAACGGGAGCCGCTTATGCGGCGCAGTTAGGCACCATGCAAGTTAATGAAGAAATTGATGCGCTGCGAGTCATGGGTATTCCTACCATGGAGTTTCTGGTTTTACCGCGATTATTAGCATTAATTTTTATTATGCCACTAATGTGTATTTATTCGGATGTAATAGGCATGATTGGCGGTGCGTTAGTTGCTAACGGGATGGGCGTGAGTTATACCCAATATATTTTGCAAACCCAGGTTGCGATTGATTGGGTAGATATTTCCACTGGTTTAATAAAGAGTTTAATTTTTGGGTTTTTAATTGCTATTGCGGGTTGTCAAGCAGGACTGCTTTGCGGACGTGACTCGAATGCCGTTGGTTTAGCGACGACCCACGCTGTGGTTAAGGCCATTGTTTTTTTGGTTGTCTCCGATGCGGCGCTTAATATCTTATACGATAAATTAGGGATCTAACCATGGTTGATGATGCCTTTATCAGTGTACGTAATCTATCAGTCGGCTACGGCAGTACCGAGGTGCAAAAAAAACTCAACTTCGACATTAACAAGAATGATATCTTTTTTGTCATTGGCGGCAGTGGTTGTGGCAAAACAACCTTGCTCAAATCGATGGTGGGATTACTCACGCCACTACAAGGCGAAGTACTCTATCAAGGCAAAAACTTTTATGAAGCAGATGAACCCGAGCAGGTAGCAATGCTCAAAAATTGGGGGATTACCTTCCAAACAGGCGCATTGTTTTCGAGCATGTCGCTTGGCGAAAATGTGGCTTTACCCCTGCAGCTCTATACCGACCTTTCGGAGCGACAAATTGCAGAAGCCGTTGCCTATAAGCTAGCATTAGTTGGCTTAGCGGGCTTCGAGAAGTTTTACCCTGCCGAGTTAAGTGGCGGTATGCACAAACGCGCAGGATTAGCGCGGGCGCTGGCATTAGACCCTCAATTGTTATTTTTTGATGAACCCTCTGCGGGTTTAGACCCTATTAGCTCGATGCGTTTAGATCAATTGATCGTGCAAATATGCCAGGCGCTAGACTCTACCGTGATCATCGTGTCCCACGAGCTGCCCAGCATATTGTCAATCGGCACTCGCTGTGTGTTTTTGGATAATGAAACCAATACTATGCTCGATTGTGGTGACCCACGAGAATTAAAAATACACAGTAGCCAGCCTAGGGTTCGTCAATTTCTCAATCGTACCGAAAAATCGGAGATATCATGAGTAAAAGCCAACGACTTCCGCTTGCGATTGGTGCCTTTATTTTTGGCGCTATTATCTTAGTGTTTATTGCATTACTGTTCTTTTCTGGGGGGCGTATATTTGCAGAGAAAGCCCCTGTAGTGATGTTTTTCAACAGTTCAGTGCAAGGGTTACAGGTAGGCGCACCGGTAAAATTAAAAGGGGTCATAATAGGTGAAATAAGCGATATTAGTATCGATTTCCCTAACGACAGTAGCCAGGGTGTCACGGCTGCAGTTCATGCCGACTTATTGTTGAAACGTATCAATATTAAGGGGATCCAAGTAGGTGAAGAGTTTTTTTCACACGCCATCGATAACGGCTTACGCGCCCAGCTGAATTATCTGAGTTTACTCACCGGACTGCTATATGTTGAACTGGATTTTTTTCCCAACACCTCGCCGTTATTCCATGGCGAAAAAGACCAATTATTAGAATTGCCGACCATCGCGACTGATTTCGAATCGTTGTCCAAAGATCTGCAATCGTTAAACTTAAAAAGTTTAGTCAACAATGTCGACAATTTAGCCCAGCAGCTCAGTGACATTGCTGCCAGCGGAAAAATACAGCAAGCATTGGATAATTTTGATAATGCAGCCAAAGCAGTTAACAACACCGCGATTAACTTGGACAACACTCAAGCAGCGTTAGGTAAAAATGGGCTTGAAGTACTGTTAAAACTCGATAATTTACTGGTGCAATTAAATAATGATGAACCCAAGCTCGTTGAGTCGCTGAACCATAGTTTAACTGAATTACGCAATACACTATTAAGCATGAATCAGCTTGCAAACCAAGCAGGTAACACACTCGACCAAAACTCGCCCTTGTTGATAGAACTCACCAATACCTTGGAAGAAATCCGCCGCACAGCTCGATCATTACGTAGCTTGAGTGAAACCTTAGATGAACAACCTGAGGCCATCATACGCGGTAAAAAAGCTCTACCTTTAGGAGAATAATGTCATGGGGAAATATGGAGTTTGGACCATTAACTGGGGGATCGGTTTACTGCTATTGAGTTTAGTGAGTGGCTGCCAAAGCTCTCCCGAAAAACAGTACTTTGTGTTAACTGCAATACCCAACCAAATAGTGTCGGGCAGTACTGCGTTAGAGTATGACATTGGTATAGGGCCAATTGACGTCGCCGAATACTTACATTTTACACAGCTGATGTATCAACTTGACGATGGTAACCTGCAACGATTTGCCAATAGTTATTGGGCTGAACCGCTTGAACAAGGAATCAGCCGGGTCATGAGTATCAATCTCAGCCAAAGCGATAACCGTCGTAACCTAGTGTTATTTCCTTGGAAAACAGACAACAGCCCCCTGTACAGCATTAAAATCAAGGTTATTTCCCTCAACCGAGATGGCAATAATGCCAGACTCAATGCCAACTGGGAGCTAACAAACAATCCATTAAACCAAACATTGGCAAAAAAAAATTTTATCGCGGTCACTAATGCAGGTTCGACGGCAACGGAGTTGGTCAGCGCGTACAGCAACTTATTGGCTCAGTTGGCAAAGGAAATTGATAAATCATTACCACAACATTCAGATTAAACACTCAAGCCTACTGTCAGCGATGTTGTGTAAGCTTTGTTGTATGAGCTTTGTTGTATGAGCTTTGTTGTATGAGCGATGGTGTATGAGCGATGGTGTATGAGCGATGGTGTATGAGCGATGGTGTATGAGCGATGGTGTATGAGCGATGGTGTATGAGCGATGGTGTATGAGCGATGGTGTATGAGCGATGGTGTATGAGCGATGGTGTGAGCGATGGTGTGAGCGATGGTGTATGAGCGATGGTGTATGA
>NZ_JBEOPN010000029.1:0-65076 GCF_040310085.1 Shewanella sp. S1-58-MNA-CIBAN-0166
GACATATCAGGTTCGAACTGATGACCTATACCTTGGCAAGGTATCGCTCTACCAACTGAGCTAATGTCGCGTACTATTTGCTTCATTGTAACAATCAACAAGGTATCGTCTTTCAACCTATGCCAACTGAGCTAATGTCGCGTACTGGTTGCTTCATTGTAACAATCAACAAGGTATCGTCTTTCAACCTATGTCAACTGAGCTAACGTCGCATACTTTCAAATTTCATTACAACTTTCTATGACTCAGAGTTTGGCGCTCTGTAGAAAGTTGAGGCCGCATTATAGGTAAATTTTACTATGCTGCAACCCCCTTTTTAAAAAAAATTGTTCGATTGGTTAAATTTTAAATACTTCTTTGCGATAAAACTGCATTTCAGCAATAGATTCCTTAATATCTTCTAATGCTTGGTGAGTATTTTTCTTGCTGAAGCCATTCATTGTTTCAGGACTCCAACGACGAACCAATTCTTTAACTGTGCTGACATCAATGTTGCGATAATGAAAGAACTCTTCAAGTTCCAACATGTACTTATTCAAGAAGCGACGATCTTGACCAATACTATTACCGCACATTGGCGATGCGCCTTTAGGCACGTACTGAGCTAAAAAATCAATCGTTTGTGTTATCGCATCTTGTTCAGAACATTTACTGGCACGCACACGGTCAACTAATCCAGACTCTCCGTGATGTTTTTGGTTCCAATCATCCATGCCTGCTAGTACTTCATCGGTCTGATAAATGGCTAGAACAGGGCCTTGAGCAATGATATTGAGTTCTTGGTCGGTCACTAAAGTTGCAATTTCAATGACTCGATCGACATCTGGTTCTAAGCCTGTCATTTCCAAATCAACCCAAATTAGATTATTCGCATCAACAGCCATTTATGCCGCCTTATGTTATCTGTCGCCTAAATTCAGGCATTTTTATAAAAGAGTGTGTATCATACTGTTTTTTTGACACACAAAAAAACACCTATTTAATGAAGATAAGCCAGTGAGTAAAAAGAAACCCCTAAGCCAAGGCCAATTACGCCGAATGCGAGCGAATCAAACCAAGCGATTAAAGCGCGGTGACGATGACACTCAACAAGCTGAGTTACAGGATAACCTCTTAGGCCCTGAGCAAGCTGGAGTGGTTATTTCGCGCTTTGGTCAGCATGCCGACATCGAAACAGCTGACGGTACTGTATCGCGATGTAATATTCGCCGCGCAGTGACCAGTTTAGTTACTGGTGATAAAGTGGTGGTCCGATTAGCGACAGAAGTCCAATCTGGCTCCAGTATCGGTGGTATTGTTATCGCCGTTCACCCTCGAAAATCTTCTTTAACTCGACCAGATTTATACGATGGCGTAAAAATTATTGCCGCCAACATCGATCAAATCTTAATTGTGTCATCGGTATTACCCAGCTTTACCACTCAAATTATTGACCGATACTTAGTGGCTTCAGAAGATACAGATATCACACCGATCATCATTCTCAATAAAATTGATTTATTGGATGACACTAATCGTGATGAAATAGAAACGGCATTAACGCGTTACCAAAATATTGGTTATCAGGTTTTCCGCGTCAGTAGTCACACCGGTGAAGGCGTTGAAGACCTTAAAGAATTACTCAATAACAGCGTCAGTGTTTTTGCTGGTCAGTCTGGTGTTGGCAAGTCTTCTTTAATCAATGCATTAATGCCTGATGCTGAATTGTTGATCGGAGATGTCTCTGGCAACTCAGGTTTAGGACAGCACACTACAACCACAGCCAAATTACTGCACTTTGTCAGCGGCGGTGATTTAATCGACTCACCTGGTGTTCGCGAATTTGCCTTGTGGCATTTGGATGCCATCAGAGTGGGCTGGTGTTTTGTTGAGTTTAGAGACTTTTTAGGATCGTGTAAGTTCCGCGATTGTAAACATGGCGACGACCCAGGTTGTGCTTTACAGCAGGCTTTAGCTGATGGAAAGATAACTCAAGACCGCTTTAGTAATTACCAACGTATTATTGCCAGTTTAGACGAGCAACGTCATGCACGACATTTTCGTGCTATTGATGAATAATACTCAATAGAATAATATTTTATGGTTCAACCAGATTAGAGAAAAGGAAAATACATTGGACTCAATTAAAATTGCTTTGCAATACATGCTACCAAAACATTTTCTGTCGCGTTTAGTGGGTAAGTTTGCTGCTGCGGAAGCAGGCGCTATCACCACGGCAGGAATTAAATGGTTTATCAAACAATACAAAATTGATATGTCTGAAGCACAGCAACCTGAGCCCGAAGCCTATAAAACGTTTAATGCATTTTTTACCCGTGCATTAAAGCCTGAACTCAGACCTATCTGCACAGAAAGTAATATGATGGCGCACCCTGTTGACGGTGCGGTAAGCCAATGTGGACCCATTGAAGCGGGCAATATTTTCCAGGCTAAAGGCCACACTTATACCTCTGAAGCATTGTTAGGTGGCAATAAGGCCGATGCTGCACGCTTTGATGGTGGGGATTTTGCCACCATTTATTTGGCCCCAAAAGATTACCATCGCCTGCATATGCCTATTACAGGTACATTATCAAAAATGACTTACGTGCCAGGTGATTTATTCTCGGTTAATCCACTTACCGCTCAAAACGTGCCAGGACTGTTTGCCCGTAATGAACGTGTTGTAGCTATATTTGAAACCGAAGTAGGTCCACTAGCAATGGTACTAGTTGGTGCAACCATTGTTGCCAGTATTGAAACCATATGGTCTGGCACAGTAACACCGCCAGGCGGTAAGCAAGTATTTAGCTGGGACTATCCAACCACGGGTCCAGAAGCGGTCACCTTAGAAAAAGGCGCTGAAATGGGCCGCTTTAAACTAGGCAGTACTGTGGTGATGTTATTTGCCCAAGATGCTATTGAAACATTTGCAGATGGTGTTGAACCAGGTGCAACAACTCGTATGGGTCAGCCGTTCGCTAAACTCACACAGCAGTAACCAACATGACAACAACTAAACCACACTCTGGCTTAGTTGAGTTACATATAGCCGTACTGCTCTTTGGTGGTACGGCTTTATTTTCTAAACTCATTCCCCTTAGCGCACTTAACATTACCTTTTTGCGCTGTATCATCGCCGCAATAGTACTCGCTGCAATGATTAAAACGACCAAACGCCCACTTAGATTACAACGCCAACAAGATTATTGGGCGGCCTTAGCGCTAGGCACTTTAGTGTGTCTGCATTGGGTAACCTATTTTGCAGCTATGCAGTTGTCATCTGTCGCCATTGGCATGATTGCATTTTTTACTTATCCCGTCATGACGGTATTAATCGAACCATTAATCAATAAAACGCAGCTCAAACTTGTCGATGTAATATCCGGTATCGCGGTATTAGCAGGCGTAATAATGCTGATCCCTGAGGCAAATCTGAATAACGACACCACCTTAGGCATTGTCGTTGGCGTTATTTCAGCAGCTTTATTTACCTGCAGAAATTTGCTTCATAAACGAGTATTTTCGCAATATAGCGGTCCGCATGCTATGTTTTATCAGACACTGATAACGTTAATTCTATTGAGTCCTTGGCAAGATGTCCCTGCACAGTAAATTAGCCAAACCACTTGGGGATTGATTCTGTTACTTGGCATAGTGTTCACCGCCTTACCTCATGCGTTATTTACTACAGCACTGCGTTTTTTAAGCGCTAAAACAGTGGGGTTAGTGTCGTGTTTACAACCGTTTTATGGTGCAGTGCTCGCATTATTGGTTTTAGACGAACAACTCACAACACCAACCCTTATCGGCGGAACCATTATTGTGGCAACGGCTTTATTTGAAACCCAACAAAGTCATCAAAAAAGTAGAGCATAATCACGCAAATTTGCTACCATGGCCTTACTCCAACCTGAGCAAAGTATTATGTTACGTTTAGCGTGTTTATTCTTGTGTTTCCTTATAGTTAATACACTGTCGGTTTCTGTATTCGCCAATACTCCCCTAACCCTAGATAAGCGCTTGGGGCTCAATAGCCAAGCCGAAAATCAGCCGCTTGATATCACATCTCAAATTGCAGAACTGCAAAGCAGCATTGAAAAGCTGCAAATAGAACAACAAACCTATACCAATATTGAACAATCTAACAACGAAACCAAACTATCACTTACAGGGCAGCTACGTGAAGCGCAAATAGAATTGAGTCTAGATGCGGATATAGACCTTGATCAGCAAGCTTCAATGGCCTACTTTCACTTATCGGAATTAAAAGAGACTGAGTCGAGCCTTAATGATAAGTTGCGCCTAATTTCACAACGTCAGACATTATTACCAGACTTAATCGTTCAGGCACAAAATGCCTTAACTCAACATAATAAAACCCTCCAAGTCCCGATTGAAACTCCGTTAGGTCAACGTAACAAACTTCAAGCAGAACTGCTAACGCAGCATATTGCGACCTTAGAATCGGAACGTTTAGCTAACCCTAAGCAATTAGAGATCACCCAACTACAACAACAGCTCAATCGTTTATCGTTAAGCCAACAAGAAACCTTTATCGAGCTTATCAACAAACATAATATTGAGTATCGTCAGCAGCAAACCGCAGACACCATAGCCAACAACTTAATTGATGCCCAAGAGCTAGCCGACCCATTGTCTCAAGATTTAAGCAAATTGAATCAACACTATGCAGAACAATTACAAAAACTTACTAGCAATATAAAATCTGCGATAGAGAAACAGCAACGCATTGAAAAACGCTATCAATCGCAAAATGCACAGCTATCAAACGTGCTTGAGCAAATTACCTGGGTTAAAACTAATTCTGCATTTGGCGATCGTTTTTTACAAATGCTGCAATCATTGCCGAAACCGCCCAATCTCGACAAATTGCAAACTGAATTAGCTGACACACGGCTAGAGCGCTACCAATTAGAACAACAACAAGCGTTAAATAGTCAGCAACTCGATGACAGCGAAATGTTTAATGAAACCCAAGTCAAATTATTGCAATCACAGCAAGTATTGATAGAGCAGCTACTGCAAAGCTATGATCGATATTTAGCTGAATTTGCAAAATTGCGCATTGGGTATGAACAGTTAAATCAACTGCATAACACATTAAAAAACACTCTTAATGAGCATTTGTTTTGGGTACCTAACGCCCCTAGCATTGGCGCGTTATGGCTAATTGATTTAAGCCACAGTAGCGTTTGGTTGCTGCAACCGAGTCAGTGGCAGTCATTACAACAAGCGTGGTCCGAACAAAGTAATTATTGGGCTTGGTGGGGAATTTTATTATTGTGCTGTTTAATGGCACAAGACATGCTGACACCTAAGTTCAATAAAGCGATTGGGCGCTATGCCATCTTTGTCGGTAATGTGACTCAAGATAAATTTAAATACACCATCAAAACCTTAATCATCAGCTTAGTGTATGCCCTAATAAAACCCTTACCGGTGATCATGGCTGGGTTTATATTCTCGCGATCAGAGCAAAACATGGTGTATGCCGTCGGAGTGGGCATCTTAGCCATTGGTGTCTGTTATCTCATTTATCAATTCTTTTACTTATTAACCGTTGATAAAGGCATTTTGATTAGCCACTTCAGACGGCCCAAAAAAATTGTTAAACAAGCACAACAAACCATGGCTTCATTTGTTATGGTATCGGCACCATTAATCGGCTTAATGGGTTTCACCGAAGCACTAGATACTTCATTAGTACGCAACAGCCTTGGCCGCGGGGCATTTATCGTTTTCTGTATTGTGTTATGCCTGTTGTATAAAGATATCATGTTACTTATTGGCCAATATCGTAAAAATAAGCCTAACGCCACTAACATGGAGTTGATTCAAAAAGCGGTATGGGCACTTCTAGTTGTCACGCCAATTTTTAGCGCTATCTTAGCGGGAATAGGTTACTACTTCACGGCTTTCCAGCTGCTATTACAGCTACAAATATCGGTACTGTTAGGCTTAGGTTTCTTACTCACCTATCAGCTCATTAAACGTTGGATGTTAATCGAGCGTCGCTTAATAGCCTTTGACCGTGCCAAAGCTAAACGTGCAGAGCGTCTTGCACAGCGTGAAAGAGGCGAAATGAATAATGAGCCGATAGAAACCTACGAAGAACCCGTCGTTGATTTAGAAACCATCTCTAGCCAATCGTTAGGCTTAGTAAGATCGATCCTAATCTTAGCTTTTTTTGCCAGCTTATTAGGCATTTTGGCGCAAACGCATACCGCGGTATTCTCATTTTTAGATGGCATTACCTTATGGACCACCAATAGCAATGTAAATGGTATTGAGCAACAAGTGCCCATTACATTAAAGTCGATTTTATTTGGCATCATGTTAGTCGGGTTCTCAGTCGTTATTGCGAAGAATCTACCCGGTTTACTTGAATTAATGCTCTTACAAAGACTCGATTTATCACCAGGCACAGGTTTTGCGATTACCACGGTAAGTAGCTACCTTGTGGTATTTTTTGGCACGTTGTTCGGTTTTTCAACCTTGGGCATGGAATGGTCAAAATTACAGTGGTTAGTTGCCGCATTATCAGTGGGCTTAGGTTTTGGCCTCCAGGAAATTTTTGCCAACTTTATTTCCGGTATTATCATTCTATTTGAAAAACCGATCCGTATTGGCGATACCGTCACCATTAGAGATCTCACTGGTACTGTCAGTAAAATCCAGATTCGAGCAACCACAATTGTCGATTGGGACCGTAAAGAAATTATCGTGCCTAACAAAGCCTTTATCACCGAGCAATTGGTCAACTGGTCTTTATCAGATCCAATTACCCGCGTTATCGTCACGGTATCGGTGTCTCGTGATTCAGATCCAACCAAAGTAGAAATGTTATTGCATCAAGCGGTGCGCGAATGTGATTTATCATTAACTAGCCCAGAACCCGAAGTGTGGTTTGCTGGTTTTGGTCAACACACACAAGATTATGAAGTACGTTCGTATGCTAAAGACATGTCTGATCGTTGGCCGCTGCGCCATAATTTACATAAGCGTATTAGTAAAAAATTGAAAGACAATAATGTTGAACTTGCCTACCCTCAGATGGAAGTTCATATTAATCATGCGCCTAAAGAATCCACAGGATTATACAAGGGCTAAGCTAAGTATTGATTAAGGACACCTATGCTCGTTTTTGCTCACCGCGGCGCCAGCGGTTATGCTCCTGAAAACACCTTAGCCGCGATGGACAAAGCGCTCGACTTGGGTGTTAATGCCATTGAACTGGATGTGCATTGCGTTGAAGGTGAATTAGTGGTGTTTCATGATCGCCGCTTAGAAGGTAAATCAACCGGAACAGGGCTAATCCATTTAACCACCAAGGCAGCATTGGCTCAATTTACGGTTGGCGGACAAGCAATCCCCACATTGTGGCAAGTACTCGAACGAGTCAGTGTTAGCGGCAAAGGCTCGTGTACTATTAACATCGAATTAAAAGGCATTGGCTGCGTACAACCGTTTATTGCCTTATATCCTCAAGCCTTAGAGCAACTTAGTTTCACCCCAGAACAACTGTTAATATCATCCTTTAACCATCCTTATTTGGCGCAGATAAAACAGTCTTTTCCGCACGCGGTGATCGCACCATTATTAGCAGGCATTCCGCTCGATCTAGCTACAATAATGACCACACTTAATGCCTATTCAATCAACCTTGATGTTGGTTTTATTAATCAAGCCATTGTTGATGATGCCCACCAGCGAGGCGGCAAAGTGTTTGTTTATACGGTTGATAACCCACAAGATATTCAAGCGTTAAAAGCGATGGGCGTGGACGGTATATTCAGTAATTACCCAGATAAAGCCATCGCTGCTGCAATGATGCCGATAACAACCGATTATAGCGCTTGGTTTGAATAATCTAGTTATCCAACGTTCGACAATGAGGTTAATGTGGCACATAAACTGTTATTACTCACCAGAGAAAACGATCAATATAGGCAACTATTAACAAAACTTTGCCTGCCGAACCTCGAAATTGTTGACGATCTGATGGTTGATGATTCTGGCCATTACACCGGCGGCAATATTAACGATGCCGATATTTGGTTAGCAGAACCTCATCTAGCGGCTTCATTATTGCCGCATGCAACAGCACCAAAATGGTTACAATCTACCTTTGCCGGTGTCGATGCATTAATGCATCCATCGTTACCACATGATTATTTACTCACCAACATTCGCGGTGTATTTGGCCCGCTTATGAGTGAATATGTTTTTGGTTACCTGCTAAGCCATTATCGCCAGCATAATGCGTACACTCAACAGCAACAACAGCAGCGTTGGTTACCGGGTAGTTATGGTACTTTACAAGGAGTCAAACTATTAATATTAGGCACTGGCTCTATCGCACAGCACCTTGCAAAAACAGCCCATCATTTTGGTATGACTGTCAGCGGGCTTAATCGAAAAGGTGCTCCTGTTAGTGGCTTTGATAACATCGACACCATTGATAAATTAGCCGACTATTTGCCTCTAGCAGATGTGATTGTTAGCGTATTGCCCAATACACCTCAAACCAAGCACATATTAAATGCGGCTAATCTGTCGTTATTAAAAGCAGATGCCATGTTATTTAATATTGGCCGAGGTAACGCCATTGAATTAGATGCGTTACAAGCTGAATTAACCTTACAACCACAACGTCAAGCCATATTAGATGTATTCGAACAAGAGCCCTTACCTGCTGATGATCCACTATGGCATTACCATAACGTCACTATCACACCGCATATCGCTGCACCAAGCTTCCCTGAGCAAGTAACAAAAATTTTCAGCCACAACTATCAACTATGGCAACAATCCAAACCATTACAGTATGTGGTCGACGTTAATCAAGGTTACTAAAGCTGCAATCAACTTAGTATTAACAGGGAAGGCCAGCGGAGGTTTTGATCACTTTGGTGTATAACATCAAACATGTACTTAATCTAATCCAGCTAGCATCTAACATTAATCACTTTCACAGTCCTTTTCACTCACCTCACTAAATTCATTTATATCAATACGTTAATTAACAACCGGTTTATGCCGGGACTAATATCGCGGTGCTGGTTTATCGGAAAAAGGTGAGCCAGATCAAACTGTATTAAAAATGATCGCTACATAAGTAAAATAGTTATTGCCAATGATAACCGTTTTCATTTAGAATTAGATTACTTTCTAGCCCAGACCTATTTTTTTGAATGAAGAGGCTTTCCCTATGTTCGTTTGTCTTTGTCATGCCATTACCGACACTCAAATAAAAGCGGCTGTTAGCTTAGGTGACAGTTCGTTGGCCGATGTAAAGAAACGTCTTGGCGTTGCAGACCAATGCGGCAAATGTGCCCGCATGGCTAGTCAAATCATTCAAACACAGCTTGAGTACGAACCTAATTTCTATGAAGTTGCCTAGTCGCATTAATATATAAGTCGACTCTGCTTCCATAAAAAAATGCTGCTCATATGAGCAGCATTTTTTTATTCTACAATCCAGCAATCTTACTCGTTTATATCCAGATTATCGTCTTGCAAGCCGTCTTCTGCCAATGGTCCCATTTCGACATCAACACTGTCTACGCGTTGTAATCCTCTTGGTAACTTAGCACCACGTCGACCTCGCTCACCACGATAGTGCTCTAAATCGCTTGGTTTCAAGGTTAGCTTGCGCTTACCGGCCCACAAGGTTACCGCGGTATTGTGCGGCACTACATTTAAGTGCAAAAGTAACTCTTCACGATTTTTAGCGCGATCGGTTGGAATACCAATAATCTTATTGCCTTTACCTTTTGATAGCTGTGGCAAGGCATCTAAGCTAAACATCAACATACGGCCTTCAGAGGTAATGGCTAACAACGATTGCTCTGCCGTTTTATTGATTAACTTTGGCTGTAGAGCTAACGCATTGGTTGGCAGACTGAGTAGTGCCTTACCGGCTTTATTGCGGCTAACCAAATCTGGGTAAGCACAAATAAAGCCATAACCAGCATCGGTTGCCAACAAGAAGAACTGTTCATCTTCGCCCATGAGTACATGTTGCATCGTCGCGCCAGGAGCCATATTAAAGCGTGTGGTAATTGGCTCGCCTTGGCTGCGCGCCGAAGGCAACGTATGACTGTCTGTGGCAAATGCACGTCCAGTCGAATCTATAAACACCGCAGCTTGGTTACTCTTGCCCATCACGCTACAAAGATAACTGTCACCAGACTTATACGATAAGCCTTCTACATCGACATCATGGCCTTTAGCACAACGTACCCAGCCTTTGTCAGACAATACAACTGTGACAGACTCAGTTGGCGTTAACTCTTGCTCAGTCAGCGCTTTGGCATCTACACGTTCAATAATAGGCGAACGACGATTATCACCATAAGTCTCACCATCTTGGATTAATTCTTTTTTCACTAAGGTTTTCATGCGACGTTCTGAGCTTAACAATAACTCTAATTTGTCACGCTCTGCCGCAAGATCATCTTGCTCACCTTTAATTTTAAATTCTTCAAGCTTGGCTAAATGACGTAATTTTAACTCTAAAATTGATTCAGCTTGTTTATCTGACAAGTTAAAGCGTGCCATCAACTCAGCTTTAGGTTCGTCGTTATAACGAATAATTTCGATCACTTCATCAATGTTTAAAAACGCAATCATTAACGCTTCTAAAATATGTAACCGTGCTAATACTTTATCAAGTCGATATTGCAAGCGGCGAGTGACCGTTGTAAGGCGGAACTCCAACCACTCAGTTAACAGTTGTTTCAGGCCTTTTACTTTCGGACGACCGTCCAGTCCCAACACATTTAGGTTAACTCGAAAGCTTTTTTCAAGATCTGTAGTCGCAAATAAATGGGTCATTAGCTGATCACAATCAATGCGATTTGAACGAGGTACAATCACTAATCGCACTGGGTTTTCATGATCAGATTCATCACGTAAATCAGACACCATCGGCAGCTTTTTAGCCTGCATTTGATTGGCGATTTGTTCTAAAATTTTACCGCTACTGGCTTGATGCGGTAATGACGTAATGACAATCTCGCCCTGCTCTTCACTGTAAACTGCACGCGCTCTGATTGAGCCTTTACCAGTTTCATAAATCCGCTCAATATCAGCTCTAGGAGTAATAATTTCGGCTTCTGTTGGATAATCAGGACCAGGAACAAACTCCATTAGGCGGGCTAAATCAGCTTTAGGATTATCGATTAGCTCTATACAGGCGCCTACTAATTCACGCACATTATGCGGCGGAATATCCGTTGCCATGCCCACTGCGATACCGGTAATACCATTCAATAATATATGCGGTAATCGTGCTGGTAAGGTTACAGGCTCTTTCATGGTGCCATCAAAGTTAGGGCTCCAATCTACGGTACCCTGCCCTAATTCCGACAATAACACTTCAGAAAACTTTGATAATCTAGCTTCGGTATAACGCATTGCAGCAAATGACTTAGGGTCATCTGGCGCACCCCAGTTACCTTGGCCGTCAACCAGCGGATATCGATAGGAAAATGGTTGCGCCATTAACACCATAGCTTCGTAACACGCACTATCACCGTGCGGGTGATATTTACCTAACACGTCGCCGACAGTACGGGCTGATTTTTTGTGTTTAGATTGCGCTGATAAGCCTAATTCGCTCATTGCATAGATAATGCGGCGTTGGACAGGTTTTAGGCCATCACCAATGTGCGGTAGGGCGCGATCCATAATCACGTACATGGAATAATTTAAATAAGCCCCTTCGGTAAAGCGCCTCAGCGGCATTTGCTCTACACCATCAAGGCTTAATTCAATCGCATCACTCATTATTCGTTTCCTGTGATTGTTCGGGTGCATTATAAAACAAGCGGTAAATATTACCTTTTAGATCATCTGAAATGTACATTGCACCATCAGGCGCATTAATCACATCAAATGGACGTGCTACCGGAAATTCTCCATCCAGAAAACTCACCACGGTTTCACGTTTAATAATTTTGTTATCTTCCATTTCAAGCATCACAATTTGATAACCAACTTTACTTGAACGGTTCCACGAACCGTTTTCAGCCACAAAAATCTGTTTGCGATAACGTTCAGGAAATTGCTCGCCTCGGTAAAAGCTTAATCCCGTTGCAGCAACATGGGCTGGTAATTCAAATTCGGGCAGGGTGATGTTTAAATTTTCCGGTTTATCATAGGCGGGTTCAATAACATTTTTACCGTGCAAATAAGGAAAGCCAAAATGGCTGCCTTTAACGTCTAAACGGTTTATCTCATCAGCGGGAATATTATCGCCCATCCAATCTCGGCCTAAATCAGCAAACCACAACTTGTTAGTATCGGGTGACCAATCAAAGCCAATAACACTGCGAAGCCCAGAAGCTACTTGCTCACTGGCACCGGTATCGACATTAATCGCTAATATACTGCCAAATGGCGAAGCAGCCTCGCACACATTACAAGGCGATCCGATGGCAATGTATAAACGTCCGTCGGGTCCAAAATGCATCGAACGCGAATACTTTTTGTCTAAGCTTGGTAAATTTGAATACACTTCACGCGCACGGCTAGGGCGACGCAAGCGAGACTCAATCTCTTCAAAACGGATAATGCGATCGTCTTCAGTGACGTATAATGAACCATCATGAAAGGCTAACGCTTCAGGATAATCTAGGCCTCTGGCAATAAGATAACGTTTATCAACTTGGCCATTTTGATCGCTATCAACTAGCGCATAAACAGTGCCACTTTTTTGAGAGCCTACAAAAAGAGTACCCTCATCGCCTACAGTTAATTGCTTAATATCACCTAAATCGGAAGCATATAAACTTAATCCAAAACCTTTGGTAACGGTAATCATCACCGATTGCGCAGCAGAGGCTAAAATAGGCGTCAGGGCTAAAAACATAACCCCCATGAAGGCGAATTTACCGCCCAAATTTACGTAAGATCGTAATCTAATATATTGCATGCTAATTATCTTTTGCCTTATGTTATACATTATTATTGGCACTAAGAAACACGGCTAAAGTAACGCTAGGTCACCTTTGGTTTCTAACCAACTTTTACGATCCGGTGCACGCTTTTTGGCAAGTAACATATCCATTAATGCCACGGTCTCATCGGCATCATCAATGGTTAATTGCACTAAGCGTCTAGTATTGGGATCCATAGTGGTTTCACGTAGCTGCAACGGGTTCATTTCACCCAGACCTTTAAAACGAGTCACTTGCACTTTACCTTTTTTATTTTCTGCCGCTATACGGTCTAAAATACCGGTTTTTTCCGCTTCATCCAAAGCGTAAAAAACCTCTTTACCGATATCAATACGAAATAACGGTGGCATTGCAATATACACATGACCATTGTTAACTAATACACGATAATGCTTTAAAAACAACGCACACAACAATGTCGCAATATGCAGCCCATCAGAATCCGCATCGGCTAAGATACAAATTTTACCATAACGTAATTCTGAAATATCATCACTGTCAGGATCGCAACCAATCGCAATCGAAATATTATGTACCTCTTGCGACGCTAACACTTGTCCGGAATCAACTTCCCAGGTATTTAAAATCTTACCTCTTAGCGGCATAATCGCTTGAAACTCGCGGTCTCGTGCTTGTTTGGCGCTACCACCAGCAGAATCACCCTCTACTAAAAACAACTCTCCTCGCATTGGGTCTTGGCCGCTACAATCGGTTAACTTGCCCGGTAACGCAGGTCCAGAAGTGACTTTTTTACGCGCGACTTTTTTGGCTGCCTTTAAGCGCCGCAATGCATTGCCAATACACAATTCTGCCAACTGCTCTGCTAACTCAGTATTAGAATTTAACCACAACGAAAAGGCATCACGAGCAATACCAGAAACAAATGCAGAGCTTTGACGGCTCGATAATTTTTCTTTGGTTTGCCCAGCAAATTGTGGATCTTGCATTTTTATCGATAAAATAAACGCCGCACGGTCCCAAATGTCTTCGGGCGACAACTTAATTCCCCGAGGAACAAGATTGCGAAATTCACAAAACTCACGCATAGACTCAAGCAAACCTTGTCTAAACCCATTCACATGAGTACCACCTAATGGTGTCGGAATTAAGTTAACGTAGCTTTCACTTAAACTTTCGCCACCTTCTGGTAACCATGTAATAGCCCACTCAGCAGCTTCTAATTTGCCTTTAAAGCTGCCAACAAAAGGCTCTTCAGGTAATAAAACCGAGTCTTTTATCGCTTCTTTGAGGTAATCAGTTAAGCCACTTTCATAAAACCATTCATGCACATCACCATTTTGTTTATTGGTGAATTTAATCCGCAAACCAGGACACAATACCGCTTTAGCTCGCAGAATATAAATTAATTTACTGACCGAGAAATTAGGTGAATCAAAATAACTTACATCGGGCCAAAAATGCACTCGGGTCCCGGTATTGCGACGTCCACAAGTACCCGTCACCACCAACTCTTCGACCTTAAAACCATTCTCAAAGGCCATTTCGTATATTTGTGCATCACGGCGAACGCTGATTTCAACTCGGGTGGATAAGGCGTTAACAACAGAAATACCAACCCCGTGTAAACCGCCCGAAAATTGGTAGTTTTTATTGGAAAACTTACCGCCAGCGTGCAATTTAGTTAGGATCAGTTCAACCCCAGGAATGCCTTCTTCAGCGTGAATATCCACCGGCATACCGCGGCCATCATCGGTCACTTCAAGGGAATTATCAGTATGGAGTACAACTTCAATTTTAGTCGCATGTCCTGCCAGAGCTTCATCAACACTGTTATCAATGACTTCTTGCCCAAGATGATTTGGTCTAGAGGTGTCGGTATACATACCTGGACGGCGTTTTACCGGGTCAAGTCCATTAAGGACCTCAATAGCGTCAGAAGTATATTGGTTGCTCATAATCCACACATTTGGAGTTAAATAGAGCCAAAGTTAGCTCAAATTGATCGTTGTTTGTAACGGTAGAAAGTTACAACTGAATAAATTTACATATTTTGTCTAATTGTTGTTCATAGCCGACAAAACTGTGATCGCCATTAGGCTCTAAATGTAATTCACAGCTATGGTACTTATGTAATGCTTGTCGATAATCTAACACTTCGTCACCAGTTTGCAACAGCACCAGAAAACGATCCGGGTGCCGGATCACGTGAGTATTGTACAGGGCGACATCATCTTGATGCTGCGGCAACACTTGATAATGCTCATTGGTATAAGGATTATATTGAGGCCCGATAAACTCTTCAAATAATTCGAACGGTTTTACCGCCGGATTAATCAAAACAGCTCTGCCACCATACGTTTCGGTTAAATAACTGGCAAAATAGCCACCTAACGACGAGCCAATAAAGCGCAATATCTGCCCTTGCCGTTTCGCTTGCTCAGCGATGTTGCACAATAAAGCCATAGCAGCAGAGGGTGATGAAGGTAATTGTGGTTGGTGAAAGTCGACTTGTGGATAATGTTGCTGAATATAGTGTGCGGTTTGAACGGCCTTATCCGACTGAGGAGAACTATTAAAACCATGTATATAAAGCAGCATATTCCCTCGCGAGACGGTTAATCAATACTTAACGTCCCTTAGTAACATAAGATGACGCACTAAACTAGTATCCGCTGGCCTCATTATCGGGTGCAAATCGATTTCCAGGCACGCGATACACATTAGTACGAATGCTACCATCGCCTGCCAACTCCAGCAAACGATAACCCGGTTGACGATGATCTAAGGCGAAATAGGAGGATAATGGTTTAAACTGAATACACGTCGATGGTGTCGCCATTAGTGGAATAGGACCATGCGGTCCACGATGAATATTATCGACTTGTTGGTGTACGTGCCCCCAAAGAACGCCTTTCACTTGCGGGTAGCGACTTGTTCGTTGCAAAAAGTCTTCGCCATTCATCATGCAATGCTGATCTAACCAAGCGCACTGCATTAAAATAGGATTATGGTGCATCACTAATAACACATGTTTATCTGGTGTCGCCTTAATTGAAGCCTCGATCAATGCAAACTGCTGTTCGCCCATATAGCCACCAGGCTTACCACGAACAGTTGAATCAAGCATTAATATTAGCCAGTTACCAATAATTATCCGTTGTTGACCAAACACTTTTTCACCCTGCATACGCAGACTCATTAAGCGAGGATCATCGTGGTTTCCGGGTAAGTAATGACAAGGCAGATCTAACATCTCAATCTTCTGCACAAAGTGCTGATAAGACTCAGGTGAATAATCTTGGCTAATATCTCCCGTAGCCAATAAAATATTGGCGGGATATTGGGTTGCAATAAACGTATTCAACACGGCTTGAAGACTTTGTGCCGTATTAACACCAAGCAATTGACCTTCGGGATCAGCAAAAAGATGCGGATCCGTCACTTGTACTAATCGCACAGGCTCATTTTCAGCAACAGAATAATGCACTGCGTCTTTAAGCACAAAATATTCCTAACATGGTAAAAAGAAGAAAAAAGCTACGATTGGCAAGTCACTCTCAGAGACCCAATCTTCAACAGCTCCTCAAGGAATGCATTCACCTGAAATTTTTCATCGCTATGATGCATATGTATATTCGGGTAATCATACACTGGCTTTAAGCGATAAATCTGTTGGCTAGTTAACACTTCTGCTAATTGAGCATCATGATAGACACGAACAATTGCGTTTGGAGATTTAAAAAAATGTCCATTTGGTATAGGGCGCGATATTTCGATTAACTGAGTATATTTAGTATTCTCAAGAAGATTGATCGACAACTGGCCAAACTCACCTTCAACCTGCCAAGGCACATTGACCGTAATTTGATCGGGTAACCATTTTAAAATATGTGCATAATTTCGACCACATACCGCTAAAAACGCGCTGATATTGGGTTGATATTTTTGCTTGTTTCGCTGGTTAAACTCTGCCACTCAATCATTCCTATCTTGCTTATCACCATGTTCAATAAACTAAAGTGCGTCACGAATCTGTTGGTAGTTTAGCATCAACCATTGGATGCCTAATACCGTCGATGCATTGTCAATGCGACCATTATTAATCCATTCATAGGCTTGTTCACGGCTAACAACATGCACACGAATATCTTCATTTTCATGTTCAAGTCCGTGTATTCCGCCAGCTTTGGTCGTATCAACCTGCCCCCAAAACAAATGAAAACGCTCAGAAGTGCCACCAGGACTGACTAAGTAACTGTTTATGCGTGTTAAACCTAATAGACTTAATCCAGCTTCTTCGGCCAATTCTCGCTCTGCAACTTGTTCTGGAAATTCGCCGGGCTCAATCATACCTGCCACTAACTCAAGAAGCCAGATTGATTTAGTAGTTGCTAATGCAGGTACCCTAATTTGTTCGATTAATACAATTTCATCACGAACGGGGTCATAAGGCAGTACAACCACCGCATTACCGCGCTCAAAAACCTCACGGGTAATCTCACCACTCCAGCCACCTTTAAACAACTTATGCTTAAAGGTGTATTCGTCCAACTGGAAGAAACCTTTATACAACACTTTTTTAGATATCAAACTAAAACCTGACTCTGCGTCAAAGGTTGTTAACACCGATTGCTCAGACATATTTATCCTTGTCTATCAAAACATAAACTAACGGGTCATTTTAACAGTTTAAATTAACATAATTAAGAACTAAGCATTTGAGCTTGAAAAAGCAAAAACGGGTCTAATTAAAATAAAATCTGTTACACTTCAAATTTGACTTGAAAATGAAAAAATCACTACTATTAAGTAGTGCACAATATGTAGTAATCGACATGACATAATCGATATATTGTGAGCAATATGTAATCAACGATGATATGTCGACATTGAACGACGCTATCATCTGTAAATTATTGTGCATATTCATTAAGCAAGTGAGTTAACACTGATTGCCGCGTTAAGATTAAATGATGATAAATCATTCAATTAACCAAGAGCATGACCAAATTATAAGTTAATCAACACCTCAAATTACCGAGGAATTGTCTAAAAAGGGCAGCAAATGAAATTCAAAATTGGTTCATTATACGCAGCATTAGCATTTGCTATTGCAGCACCAGCAGTACAAGCTGACGATTTACTTCAAATATATCAGCAAGCACTCACTAGCGACCCTATCGTTTTACAAGCCAAAGCACAACGTGATGCGTTATACGAGAGTATTCAAGAAAACCGTGCACCGTTATTGCCAACCATCAGTGCAAACGTTGGTTATGCCAAAGCGTGGAACGATCCTTTAGCAGACACCGACGGTTTAACGGGTGGTGTTAGCTTAACTCAAGTTATCTACGATCATAGTGCATGGGTTGGTTTAGATCTTGCTGAAATGGCAGCATCTCAAGCCGACTCAACTTATGCATCGTCATTACAATCGTTAATCACTCGCGTAACTAAAGCGTACTTTGACGTATTAACGGCTAAAGATAACTACGAGTTCCAAGGTGCAGAAAAAGCCGCCATTGAACGTCAGCTTGAACAAACTAAGCAACGTTTTGCAGTCGGCCTAACCGCAATTACTGATGTACATGAAGCTCAAGCACAATATGACTTAGCATCAGCATTAGAAATTTTGGCTCAAAATACCCTAGACAATAGCTACGAAACATTACGTGAAATTACTGGTATAGATCATAAATCAATTGATATTCTTGATACTAACCGTTTTTCAGCCGTTACACCTGCCCCTGCATCGTCTGCTGCTTGGTTAAAAATGGCCGAAACCAATAGTATCGATTTAATGACTCAACGTATCGCTAAAGATATCGCCAATGAAACCATTAAATTGTACAAAGCTGGCCATATGCCTTCATTGAACTTCAATGCTGGTTACAACAAAGGCGTTGATCAAACGCCTGGTCCAGATTATGACAACAGCAATGTTGGTATCACGTTAAGCATTCCAATTTTTGAAGGCTTTAAAGTCACCTCTCAAGTGAAGCAAGCGCAATTCCGATATGTGGAAGCTAGCGAGAAATTAGAACAAACTCATCGTAGCGTTACCAAAAACGTGCGTAATAACTTTAACAACGTGAATGCGTCTATCAGTTCAATCAAAGCGTATGAGCAATCAGTTATTTCATCTGAAAGCGCGCTAAAAGCAACCCAAGCTGGTTTTGAAGTGGGTACGCGTACAATTGTTGATGTGCTAAACCGTACACGTGACTTATATGATTCAAAGCGTCAACTATCTGAAGCTCGTTATGGTTATATTAACTCTATATTAGCGCTTAAACAGGCTGCGGGTACGTTGAATGAAGATGATGTTATCTCGATTAACAGCGGACTTATTGCTCAATAAGCACTAAGCACTAAGCACTAAGCACTAAGCACTAAGCACTAAGCTTACACAAAAATAAGCTCCCACAAAAAAACCGCCAATTGGCGGTTTTTTTATAGGCATTACAATTATTTATATAATCGTTAAGCTCGATACCGAATTAGAAAACTAATTCAACACCAGCAAATGCACCACTAAAGTCAGTATTCTGAGAAACACCAGAGAAGTTGCTTACATCAAAATTGAACTCGCGGTAACCAACACGGATAGAAGTATCGACAGCTAATCCGTCAAACTGCCATCCTAAACCTGCACCATAGTCATATACATTAGATTCATCTACACCGATCATTACATCAGCAAAGCCAAACAAACCTAAACCAATCATGCCGACTTGTGCACTGGCGTATCCCATCACGATACCGCTATCGATATCCACCTCTTCTGGGTGACCGGCATCAGCAACACGTAATGAACCACTCATTAACTTGTATGCCGCACCTAAATCAACAGACACTAAGTCGTTATCGAGAATTTCGTAATACAATACAAAGTCAGTATTACTTAAGTCATTAGTCACTGAGGTTTCGCCAGTAAAATTGTGACCGTTAAAGTTAAAGTCGGCATTAGCAAGACTCGTGCTCGACTCAAGACGGTTTTCACGAATTTTAACATTAGGCACAAACGGCAATGGATGCTCAACAGCAATCCACACACTACCTTGTGAAGAATCATCATTAAAGCTGTGAGCAACACCACTATCATCATTAAATGCATTTGTGGTGTCTGCCTGCCAATAATCGGCGCCTACTTTAAAACCCAATACAGTTGCCGCATGAGCCGATGACACACTTAAAAGGCCCACTACAACTGTGGCAAGAAGAGTCTTTTTCATCATTATCCTTGTGAGAGTAAATTAGTTAAATCAATTACCGCGGCATTTGCACGCGAAATATAATTAGCCATCACCAACGAGTGATTAGCCACTAAACCAAAACCATTTCCATTAAGAACCAAAGGGCTCCAAACTGTTTGCTGAGTTGCTTCAAGTTCACGAATAATTTGACGTAAACTGACCTCAGCATTTTTCTTTTCTAACACATCGGCAAAATCAACTTCAATAGCCCGCATAAAATTCAATAATGCCCAGGCTGAACCACGGCTTTCATAAAATACATCATCAATTTTCCACCAGCTGGTTTTAATTTCATTACTCGATAAACCCGGTGTAGATTGACGCGCAGACTTATCACCTGCTAAATCAGTATTTAAGCGTTCTTGGCCCACACTGGCAGATAAGTGTTGCGACATACTGCCTAAGCGTTTCTGAACTTCTTTCAACCATTCATTGAGATTATCTGCACGAGCATAAAACTGAGCATTATTGTTATCAGCGTCGTTGATTTTAGCACGGTAAAGTTTCAATAATTTGATCGCATCACGATACTCACCTTCAGCACTTGGCACTAACCAACTAGTATGACCAATGTTTAACTTCGAATGAGCGGCTAACAAATCAGTGTCCGCCGTCGACTGCGACTGCGAACGACTAAACTCTTTACGCATAGTCAATGCTAAATCACGCACTTGCTCTAATGCACCAAATTCAAATGCAGGCATGTTATCCATCATTACCGACGGAGGCATAATATCATTAGATAGCCAACCACCTGGTTTATCCAGCAAGGTTTCCATGGTATCAATTAATGCAGTCGTTGTGGCATAACCCACAATTAACTTACCGTTATCGGTTTGCGACGAGACCGGCTTAATGGGATCCGGCTCAACGCTCCACCACACGCTAACAAAGTAAAGTACTAAACCCAGCACACCAACAACGGCTAAAATTTTATTCCTTGTTACTTGCATCAATATTGCTCCTTAATGATGGTGATGATGCTCGACATGTTCATCATGTTGAGCCGCGGTCTGTTTAAGCACTGTAAGCTCAATCATAAGATGTTGACCATCTTCAAAAATTAATTCTAAAGGCACTTTATCATCAATAACCAATGGCGCAGTTAACGACAACAACATCACATGGTCGCCAGTAGGTTGAAGTGTTAACGAACCGTGAGACGGTATAGTAAACCCTTCGACTTGACGCATTTTAACCATGCCATCTTCTTCTAAAATTGTATGTAACTGCGCTACTTTTGCCGCACTGGTCTTCACTTCAACTAACTTAACATCGCTGTTGTTATGATTTTCTAACGTAAAATAAGCGGCGGTATTAGGCACACTCGCAGGCATAGCTCTAACATGTCCATCGACCAGGACAACGTTAGCAGTGGCGGCGAATGATAATGATGATAACACTAAAAAGTTAAACAGATGTTTGAATATTGCTTTCAATGTCTTAAACTCCATGTAATCCCACTCGCGTTCACAACAGGAAGCTACGAATGAGTCATATTCAGGTAAGAGATGATCAAGGCGTGCGTATCATCAGTTTTAATCGTCCAGAAAAGCGCAATGCCTTTAATCTAGAAATGTATCAGCAATTCACAGAATACCTGATCCAAGGTGAAGCCGACAATGATATTCGTGCCTTTCTGTTCCATGGTACCGAAAACTGTTTTACCTCTGGCAATGATATCGTCGATTTTCTGCAAAGTGGTGCCTTAGATGACAATCATCCAACCGTTAAATTCTTGTTTTGTTTGTTAGATCTTAAAAAGCCTGTGGTTGCAGCGGTAACCGGAGCGGCTGTGGGAATAGGAACAACTCTACTATTGCATTGCGACTTAGTGTACGCCGACAATCAGGCTAAATTCCAAATGCCATTTGTCAATTTAGCGCTAGTACCAGAAGCAGCCTCAAGCATCTTGTTACCCTTAATTGTTGGCCAACAAAAAGCGGCTGAACTGATTTTACTGGGCGAAGCCTTTGATGCAGAGACGGCTGAAAAATTAACCATTATTAACCGCGTGGTTGCGCAAGACGAGCTCATTAGCTTCAGTCTAGCGCAAGCAAAAAAATTGGCAGCTCTGCCACCATTATCTATGCAAGCATCAAAACGGCTTTTACGTCATAACCAGGCAGAAGTTAAAGCTCAGATGAAATTAGAATTAGTTGAGTTTGCTGAACGCTTACAAAGTGACGAAGCAAAACAACGCTTCCAAGCTTTCTTAAAAAAATAACCACATACATCAATACATAACCTATCTGCGGGGTAATCAAACTTCCCCCGCTTACTCATTACTGGGCAAGCCTTAAAATCGAGATGTTTTTTGACTCATCACCACTGCAATCACAAAGTACGCAAGTAAACTAATACTTGGATTGGTTAGCACTAATCCTACTGTCACAATACGAGTCCAAAGTAATGACCAGCCATATTGTTTTGCTAACTTCGCAGATACGCCACATACAATTCGAGTTTCATCTTGTAATCTATTGATTAAACGGTTCATATTATCCTCTCGTACTTAATAAGGTTTATTCTAAAAGCAATGAGTTAAGATTAAGCTTGGTCATTAATGCTTGGCCAAAACAGCCAGCTGACTAACATCGCACACAATGCAAAACTGATAACTGGCAATAACAATAACGACATTAATGGCAGCACCAAGCCTATATTCATCGCCCCATCCATTACTTATTCTCAGCAGCTACAGCGGTACTCACTTGTGGTTGTTCAAAGCTAGCAAACTCTAAAGCTGAATTAATTTCAAAAACTTGTTCAGCAATTTGAGTTTGCAACGACAGCATTAACTCTTGCTTCACATTTGAAATCATCTCTTGGCTCGCTTGCGTCATATTCTGTTCTAGCGCAGCGACTGTATTAGAAATTGAAATTTCATCTGCTTGTGCCGAAACACTGGCGGTAACCAATAATGCTGCAGCAATTGATAGTTGAACACTACGGCGAATCACGTTGGTTGAAGTTAATGTAGACATAATGGCATCCTTTCTTGTGTTGGTTAATGGCAACTAAACACCCGTCTAGTTGATTACACAATAGGTATTACAAGCTGCGTGCCAACTTTTAAAAACCACTCTAACCACTTAATTTATAAAATAAATAAATTAATTATCGTTTATATAACTGAACTAAAGTCGTGAGCAAAAAACCAACAGGTAGTAAAATTAACCATATAGTTAGTGAAAATGACCAGTGATTTTTATTAAGCATCTTAGCAAGACTAAAACGTCGTCAGAAATAGCCCAATATTACCACCCACCGAAAAGCTACAGCGAAGTAAGTGCTTAGATGAGTGGCTGAAGTAGAGGTTAAATTAACGGCGAGATTAATAGTTGATGAATGTGATGGTTACGCTGACAGAGTTAATGATTGAGATAATGGGTGAGATAATAATTGAAAAAACGACAGCGTGAGTGACAGGTTTAGTAACTGGATTCGTGACAATCGTTACTGACAATAGTCAGTGACGGTCTAGTCTTTCTAGGTCTTATCATAGGTAATTGTCTTGGCCACTTTTGTCTAGCAGGCTTTATGGATTCTCGAGCTGATTTTACAAGCGAGTTAAAAATCAAAAAGCGCCTAATAAAAGACGCTTTTGATCTGCTAACGGCTATTGTTAATATAACCGTCTGGGCGTTTATTTGACAACGTATTCTATTGAAATACCTCGCGATATAACTTCTCGATATAACCTATTAATATAAAGTGTTATATCAAAGTCGATTCGTCACTGGCCAATGCTTCGGCATCAACAAACTCAGCGGCTTTAAGCACTACCCCAATATCAGCATTAGGCTTATGAGCATTCTCACTTAAATGACGACGCCAGCCACGTGAACCCGGCAATCCTTGAAATAAACCAATCATATGACGAGTAATGTGGTTTAACCGACCGCCTTGGGCTAAATGAGCCTCAATATACGGCAACATTTGCTCAATCACTTGCTGACGAGTAATCACCACTGTATCGAGTCCACACAATTGCTGATCAACTTGCGCCAATATATAGGGGTTTTGATAAGCTTCACGCCCCACCATCACTCCATCTAGCTGGGTTAGATGCAGCTTAGATTCTTCAAGGGTTTTAATGCCACCGTTAATGCTGATGTTCAAGTGTGGATAATCACGCTTTAACTGGTAAACCCGATCATAATCTAGCGGCGGAATTTCACGGTTTTCTTTCGGGCTTAACCCTTGTAACCAGGCTTTACGCGCATGAATAGTAAATGCACTACAACCTTGAGCGTTCACGGTTTCAATAAAATCCGTTAAAAACTGATAACTGTCTTGCTCATCAATCCCAATACGGGTTTTTACCGTGATCGGAATATCGGTTACCTGCTTCATCGCATCAACACATTGCGCTACTAACGCAGGTTCAGCCATTAAACACGCACCAAAGCGACCATTCTGCACTCTATCAGACGGACACCCTACATTGAGGTTCACTTCATCATAACCGCGCTCAGCAGCCAATTTGGCACACGCCGCTAAATCCACAGCGTTAGAACCACCCAACTGTAACGCTACAGGATGCTCTTGCTCGTTATAAGCTAAATAGTCGCCCTTACCTTGTAATATAGCACCCGTGGTGATCATCTCGGTATACAACAAGGCTTTGCTCGACATAAGGCGTGCAAAGTAGCGATAGTGGCGGTCAGTCCAATCCAGCATCGGCGCAATGGAAAAGGTGCGATCAAGCGTATCTGTTGGTATGACTAGCTTTGGTGTTGTATTCACTGAATTCTTTATACTCATAATTTGCGGTATTGATGCACCTTTTTAGGTGTATTTTAGGTAATAGTTTTTGCACAAGGAGCCAGTAAAAAAGTCATAAATTAGGCTAAAACAACTGGGCTGCCCTAAGTAATGTCTAATTATATCATTAACCCATCATCGAGAAGCAAGTGTCTACTGATTTAGGGAAAGATCACGGTGCGATAGAGTGTATACGTTGGTATGGCTAGCTTTGACGTTGTATTCACTGAATTAACACCTCTCACGTTTTTGAGTTTTTCACACATTTTAAGACGTTTTTAGAGGCCAGGGGAACCATAATGCATTGGGCAAATGAAAGTGGGGAACCAAAATTATGGCGTCTTATAGCATTCATAAACATGATAAAGCTGATGGTGCATGTAAGTACCGTTGCTTAATTCGCGTAAAGAAAGGCCACCAATTGGTAGCTACGGTTATTGATTAGTTTGTTTGGTTTACAGTTGTTTTAATTCAGACCTGAGTGCAGATATTTGACGATCAATTGATTCGACTTCTGTACTTCCCTGTTGCATAACTGCAGTCATTTCTTGCGCTAGACTTTGCTGCCAAGTTGCACCCGCTAAATTATTGTTAGCTCGCTTACCAGTGGTACGCAATTGATCGATTTTATCATCACGATCTTTGAACGCTTTTTTCCTTTCTTTTTCGAGGTTTCTAATGTCACGTTCAATTTTTTGTTTACGTAAGTATTGAGCGATTTCAGCTTTTTTATCACGCGCATTAACAGCACTATCCAGCTGCCTTGCATCTATGGTCTCGTTAGTTAGGCTTTCAGGGTAACCTCTCGATGGTGCAACCACGCTGCCTACATTACTTAAATCTAACAGTTCGCTTTGGTTGTCGCACGGGTCTGCTTGATACTTACCATCTGCACACTTATAGACTTCTGCAGAAGCTGAAGCTGAAGCTGACACCATTATTAAAATAACGATTAATGATTTTCCATCCATAGAACACCTCTTATTTAGTTATTTTTATTGTACAACGATATGATTTCTCATGAAATTAAAAAACAATCTAAAACAATAGCTTAAAGTTTAAATATGCAGAGTAATCCAAGGTTTATCTTCTTACTACCTTTCACAACGGCACATTGCACAACGGCACATTTCACGACAGCATTTTTGCTTAACCGAATCGGGCTGCTCGCGCTAATGGGTACTTAATACGGCTTCAGCCGACCTATCGTTATTTGTTATGTTCCGTTTGGCTTCTCGATACTATGCTCTGTTGGTTGCGGTGTTATTGTCATAATTTTAACACCTTCTGGTGATTCAAAACGGTGCCAAACATCTTGGGGGATAACCAACATTTGCCCCGTCGATAAAAGGTAACGTTGCTCTACGTTATCAACTAGAAGGACTAATGTCGTTTCTCCACCTAAAATCTGAACGAACTCATCACCTTTTGGGTGTTTCTCCCACTCACTAAAACCGGAATAATGAGCGATATATATTCCACCGTCTCTATATTCAGATAATAGCGCAAAAGCATTTTTTGCTTGTTCATTAGTGGTTTCTGGCGTTCTATGTTTCAGAAAATCAACTCGTGAAAATTGATCATTTATTGTGATTGCTACAGATTTCGACACTTGCTCGATCCTTGTGGTACATGACGTTTAGTCATTGCATTATTGATTTATCCTACATTTGCCATCTTATTGATGTAAAGCGATTAAATCATCTTAGCTTTTCAGGTAGCCAACACAGCGTTAAAAACATGAACTAGCTAATAGAAATTCCAAACTGAATCATTACAATTACAGTCAGCGACTTAACATAATGAACTATCCAACATCGGTATAATGGAAAAGAAGCGCACGAGCATAGCTATTGCTGTGCTTATCCGTTGGTGAGCCTCGCTTTGATGTGGCATTAACCGAATTTATCATCATTGGATAATCAACGTTTGCAGTCTTCGCTGTCGCGCTAATTGCTTTAAGTCCATGGGTAATCAATACTCGCTCCAACTAGAAACCACCTTAGTCAGTAGCGCAATCAATTGATGCTCAGCTCAGCCCTTGTAGCGTTAGACCTACCATAGTAAATTAATGGCTCATTCTAGATTTTTGTTACATGAATTAACTGTATAAAAATATTTTTACCGTTAATGCCACTATCAATTTCCTTTTTGTGCTCTAAGCTTAAACCTGTATTTCACTTTGCTGATATAGTCAGTATTTGTGTTAGTCAGCTACTATAATGATAGGGCCGTGTAGCGTTACGCACTCTTTATGCCCTCTCTATATACTATGCCACCCTTTAAAATGTAGAAGGATTGCTTTGCCTATGAACGTTGAATTCATCAACCCATTTCTTGTGTCTTTAATCAATGTAATCTCTACCATGGCAACAATGGATCTTAAGCCTGGTAAACCTCAATTAAAAAACCATGACCTTGCAAAAGGTGACGTATCTGGCTTGATTGGTATGGTGGGTCCTAAAACTCGCGGTTCGCTGTCGATTACTTTTGAGCAATCACTTATCCTTGAAATTATGAATAAAATGCTTGGTGAAAAACCGGGGGTTATTAATGATGAAGTAACTGATTTAGTGGGTGAAATAACTAACATGGTGACTGGCGGTGCCAAAAACTTACTCAGCGAAAAAGGTTACGACTTTGATATGGCAACACCGGCTGTGGTGTCTGGTAAAAACCATACTATTTCTCATAAAGCGCGCGGTAAAAAAATCATGATGCCTTTTAGCCACGAATTCGGTAACGCTTTTATTGAAATTTGCTTTGAAGATTCTTAATCAAACATTAGAAGTTAACGCCAAAGTGAAAAACTGAATCTAACGCTGGCACCCAATTCTTAAAAAAACAGAGCCTCAAAACTACAGCACCTAAAAAAGTATCTAAAACAACAATGCCCAACACATTATCTACGTATTGGGCATTGTTTATATCAATCTCATGCTCAATCGAGCAGTTCAACCAACACTCGTGGCGTAAGCTTAGTGACTAATTCATAAGCAATGGTACCAATGTGTTCGGCCACTTCTTCTACTGCAAGCGCTTTACCCCACAGCTGAACACTATCGCCGACGTTATCTTGTGCATCGGCACCTAGGTCTACGGTTAACATGTCCATAGACACTCGACCGACTATCGGTACTCGGCGGCCGTTAATCCATACCGGTGTGCCTTCTGGGGCATTACGTGGGTAACCATCACCATAACCAATGGCAACAACCCCTAAGCGAGTGTCTTTTTTAGCGGTCCAAGTTGCACCGTAGCCGACACTATCGCCGGCTTTATGTTCGCGCACAGCTATCAGATTGGATACTAATTCCATCGCCGGAATTAATCGATGATTAACGCCCCTATCACCCACCACCGGAGATACACCATAAAGCGCAATGCCGGGTCTTATCCAGTCGGCTTGGCTTGTTGGCCAAAATAAGGTACCTGCAGAATTTGCTAAGGTGCGATCGCCTTCTAATCCACTAATCAATTGCTCAAAGGCATTCATTTGCGTTTGAGTAAGGATATTATCGGGTTCGTCGGCGCAGGCAAAGTGAGTCATTAAATGAATCGGCTTAGCCACTTGCGGACAAGCCAGCAAACGCTGATAAATACTGTCGAACTGCTCAAGACTAAAGCCAATACGATGCATGCCAGTATCAATTTTTATCCATACGGTGACAGGCTTATCTAGCGTGATAGTTTCAAGCATTTGCAATTGCGATTCATGATGAACCACAGTATCGATATTATGACTAACTAGTGTGGGTAAATCTGACTGACGGAAAAAACCCTCTAATAATAAAAGCTTACCTTTTACGCCGCCTTCTCTGAGTTGCAATGCTTCTTCAAGCCTTGCCAAACCAAACCCATCTGCGCCGCCATGATACTTGCCGACGCTTTCTACATAATTTAATAAGCCGACACTTTCAGCCACATTTAATAACCCATGGCCATAACCATTGGCTTTAACCACTGCCATAATTTTGCTATTGGGTGCAATAAGGCGCAATTGTGCCAAGTTACTTTGCAATGCGTAACGACTGATTTCTGCACGAGGAAAAGGTTTCAATAGGTTGCCTTAATTAACAATAAATAACATGGCGCGGCTTGCTGTCTGTTAAGAGGTTTAGGGCCATGAATGCAACCTCATTAACAGAGATAAACTAATATCATAAATAACGATACTAAAAACACAAATACAGTCTAATCAATGATTAATCTTCTTCAAATTGCGGCCCAGCATAGTTATCAAAGCGAGAGAATTGACCTTGGAATACCAGACGAATACGCCCAATAGGTCCGTTACGTTGCTTACCGATAATGATTTCTGCGGTGCCTTTATCTTCGGAGCTGTCGTTATACACTTCGTCGCGATAGATGAACATAATTAAATCGGCATCCTGCTCAATCGCACCCGATTCACGTAAGTCAGAGTTAATTGGGCGTTTATCGGCTCGTTGCTCTAGCGAGCGGTTAAGCTGCGACAATGCAATAACAGGTACTTCTAATTCTTTGGCTAAGGCTTTTAATGAACGAGAGATCTCTGAAATTTCTAAGGTACGATTATCTTTTAACGACGGTACCTGCATTAATTGCAGGTAATCGATCATGATCATTGATAACCCGCCATGCTCACGCGCAATACGTCTGGCACGACTGCGCACTTCGGTTGGGGTTAACCCTGAGCCATCATCGATGTACATTTTACCTTGTTCAAGCATAATACCCATGGTTGAAGACACGCGCGCCCAATCTTCATCGTCTAATTGACCTGTACGAATTTTGGTTTGGTCTACACGGCCAAGCGAGGCTAACATACGCATCATAATCTGTTCTGACGGCATCTCGAGACTGAAAATAAGTACTGGCTTGTCTTCATTCATGGCGGCTTGTTCACACAAGTTCATCGCGAAGGTGGTTTTACCCATAGAAGGACGCGCGGCTACAATAATTAAGTCGCCAGACTGAAAACCTGCGGTCATTTTATCTAAATCATTAAAACCACTTGAAACACCTGTCACACCGTTATGGGGATTGTTATAAAGCTGCTCAATTCTATCGACGGTTTTTTCAAGAATGCTTTTAATGTTTTCCGGGCCTTCATTGGCATTGGTACGCATTTCTGCGATTTTAAAGACTTTGGTTTCAGCCAAATCTAATAATGCACTTGAATCACGGCCTTCTGGGTTATAACCCGCATCGGCAATTTCGTGGGCAACGGCAATCATGTCACGTACTACGGCACGTTCACGCACAATGTCTGCGTAAGATAAAATATTACCGGCGCTGGGGGTATTTTTGGCAATTTCGCCTAAGTAAGCAAAGCCGCCAGCATCGTCTAATTGATCTTCAATTTCGAGCTGTTCGGATACGGTAATTAAATCCAGCGGTTGGCCCGATTCCATTAAACGTTGCATAGCCGTGAAAATCATTCGATGAGAACGAGAATAAAAATCTTCTGGCACAACCGCTTCAGAAACACGATCCCACGCTTCAGCATCTAGCATCAATCCACCTAAAACGGATTGTTCTGCTTCTATTGAATGAGGAGGCAATTTTAATGCATTAACTTCTACGTCTCTTTGCCTGTTTCTTGCTTTAAAAGCACCTTGCTGTGACATTAACACTCCCAATTTCCAACGACTTTATAAAATATGGTATAACACCGTGGTCTAGCTTAATTTGCCGTCATGACCGATTAGAATAACAGCTCCGTCAAACGGAAATAAAATAATTATTTAAGGAAAATACATGCGTATAGCACTTGTTGCAGCACTTGTGCTGACATCTGGTTTTGCCTGTGCCGATGAAGGCCAGTGGCAACCGTATCAAATGCCATCCATTGCCGACAAACTCCTGCAACGTGGTATTGATATTCCCGCATCACAACTGGCAGATTTGGGACAGTACCCAATGAATGCTGTCGTCAGTTTGGGGTATTGTACCGCCAGTTTTGTATCCCCCCAAGGCCTAGTTGTCACAAACCATCATTGTGCTTATCGCGGCATACAATATAACAGCAAAAAAGAACATAATTACCTCGCAGATGGCTTTTTAGCAAACACCCAAGCGGAAGAACCTTCTGCTGGGCCAAACGAACGCTTATACATTACCGAGGAAGTTACCAACGTGACCGATAGCGTTATGGCTAACTTAAGCACCGAACCTTTGGTACGCTTTGAAGATATCCAAGCGAATAAAAAAGCATTAATTAAAATCTGCGAATCAGATGACAACTACCGTTGCTCAGTTAACAGTTTTCACCACGGCTTAGAATATTATCTGACGAAACAGTTAATCATTCGAGATGTACGCTTGGTGTATGCGCCACCTAAAAGTATTGGCGGCTTTGGCGGCGATATCGACAATTATGAATACCCTCGTCATTCTGGCGATTTTACCTTTTTACGCGCCTATGTGGGTAAAGACGGTAAGCCTGCAACGTTTAAAAAAGGCAATGTGCCATATCAGCCTAAAAGCTACTTAAAAGTGAACGCAGACGGTGTAAAAGCAGGCGATGGTATTTTTGTGGCCGGTTATCCAGGTTCTACCAGCCGTTACAACTTAACCAGTGAGTTACAGTTTGCCAGTGATTGGATATATCCAACCTACGCAAAACGCTACCAGTTGCAAATTGATACCATTACCTTAATGGGCGATGTAGATAAAGATATCGCGCTTAAATATGCCGGCACTATGGCCTCAATGGCTAACCGGATGAAAAAGCTTAATGGCTTATTAGATGGCTTTAACGCCACTGATATTGTTGGTATTAAACAGCAACGTGAGAATGACTTTCTCGCTTGGCTTAAAAAAGATCCTGGTGCTAACCAAAATCTCATCAGTGATCTTGAAGCACTACTTGCTGAAAAACATCAGCAAATGCAAACCAATTATTTCTTTAAAAATGCCCAATCAAGCGAAATGCTTCAGGCTGCTAGCAAACTGTACCGTTTAGCTAAAGAAAGGAAGAAACCCAATGACCAACGTGAGTCAGGGTTTCAGCTGCGTGATATGAAAATGTTTAAAGCAGCACTTAAACGTATCGATAGCAGCTTCGATCCCGTGGTCGATAAAATTTTATGGTTACAAGACTTACAAGCCTATGTAAGACAACCGTTAAAAACTGAAGTGTTTGATAACGCCTTAAGCAGCTCAGACAATTTTGAACAGCTAGAGTCTAAAGTGGAAGGTTTGTATGCATTAACAGAGCTCACCGACCAAGCTAAACGCCTAGCGTGGATGAGTAAAAGAGCTGAAGATTTTGAGATTAGCGATGACCCATTTATTCGTTTAGCGGTGGCCATTCATGACACCAATATGGCATTGGAAAAGAGCGAAAAGCTACTTGCAGGTAAATTATCATCTGTTCGTCCTGAATATATGAAGGCGATTATTGATTATTACAAATCAAATAACTGGCCTGTATACCCTGATGCTAACCGTACATTACGTATTACCTACGGTATGGTTGATGGCTATCAATCTAAAGATGCATTATACAAGCAGCCATTTACTCGCTTAGCTGGCATCCTAGCCAAAAACACCGGTGAAGCACCGTATAATGCTCCCGCGAAACTGTTAGCGGCAATTAAAGCTGACGACTTAGGTAAACATCGCGTCACATCGGTATATAAGCAGCAAAGCAGTTGTCAATTTATGTCTTGTTTAGACAAGCCCGCCGATTTTAACTCTGTACCGGTTAACTTTTTATCAAGTGCTGACACTACTGGTGGTAACTCAGGCTCACCAGTGTTAAATGGTAAAGGTGAGTTAGTTGGTCTTAACTTCGACTCAACTTATGAAGCCATCACTAAAGACTGGTTCTTTAACCCAACGATTACCCGTGCCGTACATGTCGATATTCGCTACATTTTGTGGATGATGGACAAGGTCGATCACGCTGATAATTTGATAAAAGAGTTAACCTTAGTGACCAAGGTTGAAGGAGAAGCAAAGGTAGCAACTGAAGTTACTGCCATAGCAACAACCGAAATATTGCCTGAAATTGCAACTGAAGCAGTAACAGTCGTCACACCCGAAGTGGCAACTGAGACACCAACCAAAGTGGCAACTGAGACACCAGCCAAAGCGGCAACTGAGGCACCAGCCAAAGTGGCAACTGAAGTAGCGCCTGATGTTGCAATAGAAACTGCAACTGAAATACCTGCAGAAGCGGCAATTGAAGTTGCACCCGATGTTGCACCCGATGTTGCAATAAAAGCAGCGACTGAAGTTCCTACCAATGCTGTGGTTGCAGTAACACCAGAAGCAGCTGCCGAAGTTACAACAGAAATACCAGCCAAACCAGTAGTTGCAGTAACGCCTGAACTAGCCCCCGAAGTTACAACCAAAGCATCTGCTAAAGCCGGAGTTGTAGTCGTACCAGAAGCCGCTGCAGAAGTTGCAACCAAAGTACAAGCCAAAGCGGCAGTTGTAGTAGCCCCTGAGGCAGCTGCCGAAGTTACAACAGAAATACCAGTCAAACCAGCAGTTGTAGTAGCCCCTGAAGCAGCTGCCGAAGTTGCAACCAAAGCATCTGCTAAAGCCGGAGTTGTAGTAGTACCAGAAGCCCCTGCAGAAATTACAACCAAAGTACAAGCCAAAACGGCAGTTGTAGTAGCCCCTGAAGCAGCTGCCGAAGTTGCAACCAAAGCACCGGCCAAAGCGACTGTTGTAGTAGCGCCTGAAGCAGCGACTAAAAAAGAACTAAACTAGCCCTAGTAAACAATATTCCAGTGACCATCAAATAGAGGTTCACTGGAATATTCTCTGGCATTGAAAGATCCTAAACAGCTGGCCATGCGGCCTAAACAGATGGTGTTAACAAGGCTAGTGATTAAATCGCAGACATAAAAAAACACCGCCCGGAGGCGGTGTTTTTTATGGAGCTAAACAGTAATTAAGCTTCTGCTACAATAGCAATCTTAACTACAGCTTTAACTTCAGCGTGTACTTGAACTTCAATTTCGAAGCTACCAGTAGTGCGTAAAGCACCTAAAGGTAAACGAACTTCAGATTTAGCAAGTGTTACGCCAGCTGCAGTAACTGCATCAGCGATATCACGGTTGCCAATTGATCCGAATAATTTACCTTCATCACCTGCTTTAGAAGCAATAACAACAGCTTCTAATGCAGTTAATTTATCAGCGCGAGCTGTCGCAGTAGCTAATTCAGCAGCTAATTTAGCTTCTAATTCAGCACGACGAGCTTCAAATACTTCAGTGTTTGCTGTGTTTGCTACAACTGCTTTACCATAAGGTAAAAGGAAGTTACGAGCATAACCAGCTTTAACAGAAACTTGGTCGCCTAAGCTACCTAAGTTTGCAACTTTATCTAGCAAAATAACGTTCATTATCAAATCCTCAATATTCTGTTAGGAATAATTAATACTGCAATATTACTGATGTAAATCAGTATATGGCAGTAGAGAAAGATAACGAGCACGCTTGATAGCGCGAGCTAGTTGGCGTTGATATCTAGCACTGGTACCAGTGATACGGCTAGGAACAATCTTGCCGCTTTCAGTGATGTAGTTCTTTAAAGTAACGATATCTTTGTAATCAATCTCGACAACACCTTCAGCGGTGAAGCGACAGAACTTGCGACGACGGAAATAACGTGCCATTTTGACAGTCTCCTAAGTTTTCAATTCGACATTTTCAGCATGCAAGACTAAACGGTTTTGTCCATTTCGCCCTTGTTGTAGTGAAAGAAACCCTTCAACATCAACTTGCACACCTGCTTGTAATTTATTTGCTACGCTATCAAAGCGCGGACCACTTAATACCACTTGAATCAAACAGTAGACGTTTCTCAACATTTCTACTTCTTGTCTTTGTGATTTATGCTCTACCGTTATGACCACATGGGCTATACCGCTAGGGCTATCTAATCGTCTTGAACGAGTTATCGTTCCAGACAACATTAAGTGATTATTCACAAAAAATTATTCAGCGTTTTCTTCAGCGCTTTCTTCTACATTACGGTCATCAGAAGGTGAACGACGTGAATCACGTTCGTCTCTTGCTTTTGCCATAGGAGAAGCTTCAGTAACTGCAGCTTTAGTGCGCATTACCATGTTACGCAGAACAGCGTCGTTGAAACGGAAAGCTGTTTCTAGTTCTTCGATAGACTCTGCAGATGCTTCTACGTTCAAAAGAACATAGTGAGCTTTATGTAGGTCTTGGATCGGGTAAGCCAATTGACGACGGCCCCAATCTTCTAAACGGTGGACTGTACCATTAGCAGCGGTGATAACACCGGTGTAACGCTCAATCATACCAGGGACTTGTTCACTTTGATCTGGGTGAACCATAAATACGATTTCATAATGACGCATTTATTGCTCCTTACGGTTAAGTAGCCTCTTTTCTGGCTCAGTCAGACCAATGTGGAGGCAAGGAACGAATTAAAGTGACTGATTTGAGCGCGCGATGATACATAAAGTGCGCTATAAACTCAAGCACTAACTCACTCTTTTCAGCAATCTTGAATACAGGTATGATGGCGACAGTCCAAAATACCGCGTTTACGCCGTCAAGAATAAAACAGTCTAATGATAACCATGAAAAACATAGTCACAACATGCTGCCTCTTTTTATTGTCTGCTCCGGCATGGGCGTTAGTACCACCAGATTATCAAGAACCGCCTAGTAATTTTAATGCTGAAGTTGAAGCTGGTTTACAGCTAAACAGTGGTAACAACGAAACTAAAAACTTTAACGGCCGTACTTATTTAACTTACGACTCGCCGAGCACCAAACAAGAAGCGACATTAAAGGCTTATTATGCCTCTGATGGAAATGAGTCTACTGCGGAAAAGTACGAATTGTTTTTACAGTCTAACTATAAATTAGAGCGTGGTTATGTATTTGGTCGTGGCGAATTTACCTGGAACGAGTTTGGTTCTTATACCCGTATTTCTACTATTTCTACTGGTTACGGTTTTGACTTAATTAAAAACTATAAAACCAAATTGAGCCTTGAAGCCGGCCCTGGTTATCGTTACGACCAACCGCAAGCCAGTATTGCTGAACCAAACCCTGATGAAAATCGTGATGTAATATTACGTTCAGCGGCTAAATATACGGTAAAATTGCAAGAATATACTAGCTTCAACGCCGACGTAACAGCCGAAACAGGTTTAGACAACAACACGTTAACCCTTGATATGAGTTATAAAAATACATTTATTCAAGATTGGGCATTTAAAATCGGTATGAACATCAAGTACACTGAAGTGGTGCCTGATGAAAGTAAAAACACCGATACAGTCACCACATTCAACTTGTTGTACACGTTTCAATAATTATTGATCGTAAATGAAGCGTAACAAGACAATCAATCAGTAGGGCTAACGTAGCCTTACTGAACCAATAAAGGCGCAGTTATGGACAGCCCGCTTCGCAGTTTTGCATCCTTATATAGCACCACTTTTTTAATGGTACTTGCTGCAGGTCTACTGACAACCTACCTGGGCTTAAGCCTGACCACCATGCAAGTGCCACAAATATGGATTGGTGGCATGATGTCTGCCTACTATATTGGTCTTGTGTGCGGTTCCAAAGTTGGCCATAAACTTATCGCTCAAGTTGGCCATATTCGTGCTTTTGTTGCCTGTGCTGGAATCGTCACCGCATCAGCACTGGGTCATGCTCTCATCGACAACTTAACCATATGGTTAGTATTGCGCCTTGCCGTTGGTATGGGAATGATGTGCCAATATATGGTGTTAGAAAGCTGGCTCAATGAACAGGCCGAAAATAATCAACGCGGCACCGTATTTGCCAGTTACATGATTGTATCTTATTTAGGGTTAATGGCTGGCCAGGGAGCCATTAGCTTATATCCTGATTTGGGCATAGAACCACTGCTGTTAATCGCCATATGTTTTGCATTATGCATTGTGCCTATTTCAATCACTCGAAGAATTCACCCAGAACCGTTAACGCCGGCACCATTACAAATGGGTCTGTATTGGAAACGAGCCCCTCAAGCCTTAACGACAATAGCGTTAGGAAGCATGATTGTAGGTTGTTTTTATGGTTTAGCGCCATCTTATGCGACTGCCAAAGGTATTGATCCTGAACATGTTGCACTCTACATGTCTTGTACCATTTTTGCCGGGTTGTTAGCCCAATGGCCAATGGGTAAATTATCTGACATTATTTCTCGTAGCTTATTAATTCGCATTAACTGTACGTTATTGGGGGTTATCGTATTAATTATTACGGTCGTTCCATTCCATTCAGTGTATTCATTAATATTAACCGGTTTATTTGGTATTTTAGCGTTCACCTTATACCCATTAGCAACTGCCTTAGCAAACTCACGCGTAGACCAACACGAACGAGTTGGACTGTCTGCCACTATATTAGTGACCTTCGGTATCGGAGCAAGTATTGGCCCCTTAGTTGCTTCTGGTTTAATGCAGGTCTTAGGTGACCAAATGCTGTATGGGTTTATGGCAATCTGTTCGTTTACCTTATTAGTAAGACTACTGTGGATTAATTTACGCCAAAAAGCCGAACAAACTGCCACTGGAGATTACATAATGGCAGGTGGTGATTTAGTCAGCTCGCCGTTGGCAGCATCATTCGATCCACGTGTGGATATAGAAATGGTCAACGAGCAAATGATCAATCCTGCCGAGGATGCATTTGATAGCGTGCCAGATTCAACCGACGATGAGCTTGAAGATGCCGATGAGCAAGCCGGTTATAATACTGCTTATGCTAGCGTAGTAAACGATGATAGTTTGGGGCATGAGGAATTGGATGACGAAGATGTCGATAATGAGATCGGTAGACGTTAATTGATGTCATAAATTGCATATATAAAGTGTATTTATTTAAAGTGCACTTGTTTAAACTGAGCGCATTAGCCGTTTTGAATTAATAAAAACGTTAAAGCAGTATGTAAAACACTCAATATCCTGAGCTCGAGATAATAAAAAACGGCGATTAATATCGCCGTTTTTTGATCGCATTCTTTGCTATTTTCGCTAGCAACAACGCTAATGGATAGGTGATTAACCTAAACGCTGTCTAACCGCTTCAAATAAGCAAACACCAGTGGCAACAGACACGTTGAGACTCGACACGCTTCCAGACATTGGAATCGATACAAGTGAATCACAACCTTCGCGTGATAAACGACGTAAACCTTTATCTTCCGCGCCCATAGCAATCGCTAGCGGCCCTTTGAGGTCTGCTTGGTATACATTACCTTCGGCTTCGCCTGCAGTACCTACAATCCAAACACCTTTATCTTGCAAGTGACGCATAGTACGAGCAAGGTTAGTCACTTGAAATAACGGTATGGTTTCTGCTGCGCCACAAGCAACTTTGCTTACGGTTGAGGTTAACCCTACTGAGTTATCTTTTGGTACGATAACCGCATGTACCCCAGCAGCATCAGCATTACGTAAACATGCGCCAAGGTTATGTGGATCAGTTACACCGTCTAAAATTAATAAGAAAGGCACTGCAGTTTTATCAAGTAACTCATCTAAATCTTTTTCAGTCAACGGCTTAACAGCCTTAACGCGAGCCACAATACCTTGGTGTTGTGAGCTACCCGCTTTATCATCTAACACTTTACGTGCTGCACGTTGTAGTGTTGTACCAAAGGTTGACGCTAGATTAATTAACGGGGTTAAGCGTTCGTCATCACGGCCTTGTAGTAGCCAAAGTTCAATGACACGTTCAGGGCTGTTATCTAACAAAGCTTGAACGGCGTGAATGCCAAAAATGGTATCTTGTTTTTTCATTTAATTACTTTCTCTTGCTGCGCTTGGCAGGGTTTTTCTTAACGCTAGAATCTGGTTTTGCTGCATCCGTTTTTTGTGCAACTGCAGAAGATTTTTTCACCGTCGCTGGTTTTGCTGCTGGAGATGAAGCTTTTCCGCTTGAACGACGCTTGCTGGCTTTAGGCTTATCAGACTTTGGTTTGTCAGACTTTGATTTATCAGACTTAGGCTTATCTGATTTAGGTTTATCAGACTTTGCAGATGACTTACCTCGTGCTGACTTAGCGCCTTCAGCATTCACTCGTTGGCGCGCTGTTGTTGGCTTACTGCCTTTACGCGCTGTTTTACCCGCACCTTTAGTGTTGTCACCCACCATCAATAAATCAATTTGACGATCATCAAGATTCACCGCCGCAACTTTAACCGTCACAGGATCGCCTACTTGATATACTTGGCGAGAATTTTCACCAATTAACCGTTGGCGCATTGGATCAAATTGATAATAGTCACTGGCAAGACTTGAAATATGTACCAGCCCATCAATAAATAATTCGTTTAATCTGACAAATAACCCAAAGCTAGTGACTGAGGCAATAACCGCATCGAAAGTGTCGCCGACGTGATCTTGCATATATTCACATTTAAGCCAATCACTCACATCACGGGTAGCTTCATCTGCACGACGCTCAGTGGTGGAACATTCTTCACCTAATGCATCTAACTCTTCAATCTGGTAGAGATAACCACCATCTTGAGTCCATTTATCGTTAACATTGTCCTGCTCTTTTGCGAGTAAATATTTAATCACTCGGTGCAAAACTAAGTCAGGATAACGACGAATTGGCGACGTAAAATGCGAATAAGCTTCTAATGCCAAACCAAAGTGACCTTCGTTGTCTGGGCTGTAAACGGCCTGGCGCATTGAGCGCAATAACATCACTTGAATTAACTCAAAGTCAGGACGGTCAGCAATTTTTAACATCAGATTTTGATAGTCAGTCGGGGTCGGCTCTAATCCGCCATCCATGCTTAAACCACGCTCAGCAAGAAACTCTTTAAAATTAGCCAGTTTTTGCTCTGATGGTGCTTCGTGAACACGATATAACACTTCACCTTTGTGCTTTTTAACAAATTTCGCCGACGCCACATTGGCTAAAATCATACATTCTTCAATGATTTTATGCGCTTGATTGCGACCTCTAGGGACAATTTTATCAATTTTACGTTGTTCATTAAAAATGAATTGCGTTTCTAGCGTTTCAAAAGCAATCGCCCCACGCTCTGCACGGCGCTCATCTAAGATCAGATATAACGACTGCAAACACAATAAATGCGGGAATAATGCTTCATGCTCAGGGGCAATTGCACCACCTTCTAGCATGTCGGCAACTTGGGTGTAGGTAAAACGTGCATGAGAGTGCATTACCGCGGGATAAAACTTAGTACCCGATAACTTACCCGCTGCAGAAATGGTCATTTCAGCGACCATACATAGACGGTCGACTTTTGGCTTTAATGAACACAAGCCATTAGATATTTTCTCAGGCAACATTGGGATAACTTGCGATGGGAAATATACCGAGTTACCACGTGAGCGCGCTTCAGTATCTAATGCTGAATCAGTGCGTACATAATGACTCACATCAGCAATTGCTACCCATAAACGCCAGCCACCACTTGGTTTTGCTTCAGCATACACCGCGTCATCAAAATCACGGGCATCTTCGCCATCAATAGTGACTAACGGTAAATGACGTAAATCGACGCGACCTAATTTATCTTCTTCGGTGACTTCGTCAGGAATACGTTTGAGTTTTTTCTCAATAATCGCTGACCAAGTATGTGGTAAATCATAATTACGTAACGCAATTTCAATTTCCATACCCGGTGCCATTGTCTTACCCAAGACTTCGGTCACTTTCGCTGCCGCTTTAACAAAACGACCAGGGCGACGGGTTAACTCAACCACGACAACATCACCGGCGCGCGCGCCTAGTGTATCTTCGCTGGCAATTAATATTTCTTGGGTGATGCGTCTGTCATCAGCAATAACAAAACCCATGCCGCCGTCGACGTGATAACGGCCAACTAATGCAGCTGTTCGCTCATGAACTAAGCGCACAATTCGTGCTTCGCGACGACCACGACGATCAGTACCTGCTTTTTGAGCAAGCACTTTATCGCCATGGAAATACATCAGCATATCGCGATTATTAATAAATAAATCGTCACCGCCTTCATCTGGCTTAAAAAAGCCGAATCCATCGCGATGGCCTAAAACGGTACCAGACAATAAATCCATCCGTTCAGGTAAGCCATAGCTTTGTCCGCGGGTAAAGACTAGCTGGCCATCACGCTCCATTGCACGTAAACGACGGCGGAGGGCTTCTAATGGCACTTCATCTGTAATGGATAATGCTTCAGCTATTTTATCGCGGGAAACAGGAGACTTTTGGGCGCGCAAGTATTCTAAAATATACTCACGGCTAGGAATAGGATTGTCGTACTTGTCTTGTTCTCTCTCAAAATGAGGATCGTTGATCATTCAATTTCCAAATAATTCGCTCCATATTTTGGAGCCTTTAACGTGTGTACAGCTGAGGCTGCTGTGCCCTGGCCACAATACTGGCGGGCATTTTTGCAGCGAGCATCTGCAGTAAAGACGAGGCCTTTTTCTGTTGGGCGTCGTCATCAAATATACTGTTATATAACCAATGATAGCCAAGTTCATAATCGGCAGGACTTCCGTAGCCTTCACCAAATAAATGAACCAGTGTCATTCTTGCGGTTAAATCCCCATTAGCTGCCGCAGGCAATATATATTGCACTGCACGATTGGGATCTTTAACCACTAGTTTACCGCGATAATAATAATCTGCCAATTTTACCATCGCTTCAGCGCTACCCTGCTCAGCTGAGGTTTGCAGCAGCGCCATGCCGCGAGAAGGATGAGCCTTGACACAAACACCGTTATTAAGCATTTCAGCCCATAAAAATTGGTACATGGGTTGCTGTAATACTTCAGCACGGGCTTCAATGTCTTGAACCAGCTGACAGTCGTCTGCTTTTACGCGTTGTAAATATTGATTTGAGCGGATGAGCGAAATCAATTGTTGATCGCTATAGATATCGACGGCTTCTGTCACCGCAAATACATTGATCGAAACCACACTCAACAACAATAAACAGATACGCAACATAAGGATTCTCAATGGCACTTTCATGACTTATCCATCGGCAGTATAGCGTATTTCTTGAATAGAAACTGTTACAACCGTTAATAGCATCCATTAAAAAGGCCGCTTATCGCGGCCTTTTTGGTTTACTTGAACGGACTAACCAAAATCATGGTTTCATTTCTGTCCGGCCCTGTAGAGATAATATCAATAGGCGTTTCTAATAACTCTTCGATACGCTTGATATAATTTATTGCCGCTGGAGGCAATTGCTCGATTGTTGTGGCACCAAAAGTGGTTTCACTCCAACCAGGCATGGTTTCGTATATTGGGGTAACTAAATCATAACCTTCTGCAGCCAAAGGCGTAACCTTTGAAACTGTTCCATCAGCATATTGATAGCCAACACAAATTTTAACTTCTTTTAGGCCGTCTAAAACGTCTAATTTAGTTAAACAAAAACCACTAACACTGTTGATTTGAACTGCGCGGCGCATTGCCACAGCATCTAACCAACCTGGACGACGCTTACGACCAGTTGTTGCACCAAACTCTTGGCCTTTCTCACCAATATAATCACCAATTTCATTGGCTAATTCTGTTGGGAAAGGACCAGCACCGACGCGAGTCGTATAAGCTTTCATGATGCCTAAAACATAGTCTAAATGACGAGGACCAAAACCTGAACCGGTCGCAACACCACCAGCTGTCGTGTTTGATGAAGTCACAAATGGATAAGTACCGTGGTCGATATCCAATAATGTGCCTTGAGCGCCTTCAAAAAGAATTGGCTCACCCGCTTTACGCGCAACATCAAGCATTTCGCTAACATCAGTACACATGCTTTTTAGATAATCAGCAATCGCTAATGCATCATCAAGTGTTTGCTGGTAATCAACGGCTTCAACTTTGTAGTACTCAGTTAGCATGAAGTTATGATATTTCATCACTTCTTGTAACTTAGTCGCAAAAAGTTCTGCATTAAACAAATCACCGATGCGTAAACCGCGACGAGAAACTTTGTCTTCATATGCAGGACCAATACCACGACCAGTTGTACCAATGGCTTTATTACCGCGAGCTTTCTCGCGAGCAACATCCAATGCACAATGGAATGGAAGGATAAGCGGACATGCTTCAGAAATTAATAAACGCTCTTCGACAGGTACGCCGCGTCCTTTTAGCATGTTGATTTCTTTCATCAACGCATCAGGAGCAACAACCACACCATTACCGATAATACATTTTACGTTATCACGTAAAATGCCTGACGGAATAAGATGAAGAACGGTTTTTTCACCATCAATTACCAAAGTATGACCGGCATTATGACCGCCTTGGTAACGAACTACGTATTTTGCCTGTTCTGTTAAAAGGTCGACAATCTTACCTTTGCCTTCGTCACCCCATTGAGTGCCGAGTACGACTACATTTTTGCCCATTATTAGCTGCAACGTCTTGTGGTATAAAATAGAATTTTAACAGATTTTAGGGGGTTATAGGCAAGTGTTTTATTGAAAAATGATCAATAAAACAATTCCTGCAGTAACTAAACATCCACCTAAGCGTCTGAGAACATTTTGCTTTTGTGTAGAAAGCTCTAATAAATATTTTTGCCACTTGTTAGGAAAAAGTAACGGACCAAGCCCTTCAATAATTAAAACTAAGCCAAATGCGGTCATTAACAATGGTAAATTCATGTTTTAGCCTCTTTTTAACTGATACCAATTCCATTAATTATGTAACCTCAACTCGGCATATAAATGAGGTTACATCATTATAAAAATTAAAGCTTAGTCATTAGCCACTATCAAACTTGTCATTTATTTTACTAACAAGGCAAATTGACGCGTCAATAGCTGGCCTATTGCAAGCCTGCTTGTATAAAGAATAACGCAGTTAGCAAGACAAAGGACTGCTTGCGAGGCGTTTGTTATCTCAAGTTCAGGCTATGTACCTTTCGGCCGATGTTTCTGGCCTATTCACATTGATGCTATACAACATCATTAACCCACACAGCACATTTTACACGATAAATTTTAGACAATAAAAAACCCAGCAAATGCTGGGTTTTTTGAATCCAAAAAACGAATTAACGCTTAGAGAACTGTGGCTTACGACGTGCTTTACGTAGACCAACTTTCTTACGTTCAACTTTACGTGCATCACGGGTAACAAAACCAGCGCTACGTAGAGTAGGACGTAAAGCTTCATCTAGTTGCAATAATGCACGGGTAATACCGTGACGAATTGCACCAGCTTGGCCAGTAGTACCACCGCCCTTTACAGTTACATAGATGTCTAACTTATCAGTCATTTCAACTAATTCTAATGGTTGACGAACAACCATACGAGCAGTTTCACGACCAAAATATACATCCAAAGGACGTTGGTTTACAACGATATTGCCACTACCTGCTTTAGCGAAAACGCGAGCTGTAGATGTTTTGCGACGGCCAGTGCCGTAGTACTGAGTTGCAGACATTTGCTTACTCCTCCCGTTTAGATATCAAGAACTTGTGGTTGTTGTGCAGCGTGGTTATGTTCTGTGCCAGCGTAAACTTTAAGCTTACGGAACATGGCACGGCCCAAAGGACCTTTTGGTAACATACCCTTAACTGCTTTCTCGATGATCATTTCAGGCTTATGAGCTTGAAGCTTCTCAAAGCTGATTTGCTTAATGCCACCAATGAAGCCTGAATGAGAGTAGTAAATCTTACCAGCAGCTTTATTACCAGTTACAGTCACTTTTTCAGCATTGATAACGATGATATAATCACCAGTGTCAACGTGTGGAGTGTATTCTGGCTTATGCTTGCCACGTAAGCGAGTTGCGATTTCAGTTGCGATACGGCCTAAAGTTTTGCCTTCAGCGTCAACAACAAACCAGTCACGAGTTACAGTTTCTGGTGTAGCAGTAAAAGTCTTCATTATTACAAAAACCCAAAGTTAATTTTCTGTCTCACATGCTGACTGCAGGTTGCAATCAACACAAAATTACCGATTCTTGCCCCTTCGAACATGAATATTGGCTTACAACTTCCGCCCAAATTGGCGGATTAACGCGGGCAGGTCGCAGATTATACGCAAAGCCACAGCAAAGATCACCTGCTTTCTGATAATATTTCAAATAAACTACTCAATGAGTGCTGAACAAAATATGCCCGAGTTTTCAAAAAGTACCGTTTGCAGGCTTAAGGTAAATGTTCCAGCGCCAGATACTCTCTTGATTGCATTTCAATCAGCCTTGAACGACAGCGTCTGAACTCAAAATTTAGCTGGCCATCGGTATAAATATGTTCCAATTCGACTTGGGCTGAAATAATCAATTTGACATTTCTTTCGTAGAATTCATCTACCATGGCTAAGAAGCGTCTGGCAATATCATCACCCGTTTGCTGCGATCCCATTTGCTCTAAACCACTCACCAGCACGGTATGATAGAGGCAAGCCATTTCCATGTAGTCACGTTGCGAGCGAGGCCCATCACATAAATCACGGAAGTTTATTAATAGTACTCCTTGTGACTGTTGACGAATACGAATTGCACGCCCATCAACTTCTATAGAAGTGGTAAGCTTTTCAGATTCCGGCGCCAGTTGGTCAAAATAATGTATTAGATTGATGTCAGCTTGTTCATCGAGGGGATAATGATAAATCTCCGCCTGCTCTAAAGTTCGCAAACGGTAATCAATTCCAGAATCGACATTTAAGACTTCACAGTGCTGATTAATCAAGGCAATGGCAGGTAAAAAACGCACCCGTTGTAAGCCATTTTTATATAATTCATCAGGAATGATGTTTGAGGTTGCCACGAGGGCAACCCCTTCTTTAAATAATGCTTGAAATAACGTCCCTAACAGCATGGCATCGGTGATATCCGACACAAAGAATTCATCGAAACAGATAATTTGATATTGTGACGCCATCTTTTTAGCGATAGTAAGCAGAGGATCTTGTACGCCTTTGAGTTCACCTAAGTCATGGTGAATTTGATGCATGAATCGATGGAAATGAGCGCGTAATTTTAGCTCTGTAGGCAATGCATCAAAAAAGGTGTCCATTAGATAGGTTTTACCCCGGCCAACCCCCCCCCAAAGATACAAACCTTTTACTGGTGGAGGTGTAGACTTAATCCCTATTGCGCTAAACAATTTACTGACGCCAGATGCGGGTTTAGCAGCGACAATCAATTCATCATAGACTCGCTGTAGTGACTTAACCGCTTGTTCTTGTGCGGCATCATGTGAAAAATCATCTCGGGTAAGGTCTTGCTGATAATGCTGCCAAGGGGTTAACTGCGACACGATTACGACTCTCTTGCATCAAATAATTGCTGCGAATAATAACATTAAATAATAAATACGAGTAATGGCTTCAACGGATCAAATTAACCTTTGTTAATAAAAATGGAACTAACACGATGACCGTTACTCTGATTGATTAACGTAAATTTGCTAATTGTTTGCTTATCATTGTGCTGACTTGCTCGCCATTGTAGAACATCATTAAACAAGCTCACGACAACACACTAACAAAAATGATTAACGATATTTAACTTTGAAATCATGCCATCAAGCCACATATTTTATGTTATCAAGCTTGAATGCATACAGGAGCTATCCATAGATGAAAACCAAATTAAGCTTACTTTCTGCCGCGTTATTAACTGCATCGTTAGCCATGACACCCACGCTATCATTTGCTGCCATTCCACAAGCTGTCGACGGGCAAGCCATTCCTAGCTTAGCACCAATGTTAGAACGGACAACGCCAGCTGTTGTGTCGGTAGCAGTATCGGGTACCCAAGTTTCCAAGCAACGCGTACCAGATGTGTTTCGCTACTTCTTTGGTCCTAATGCACCACAAGAACAAGTTCAGGAACGTCCTTTTAGAGGTTTAGGTTCAGGGGTTATTATTGATGCCAACAAAGGCTACATCATAACCAATAACCATGTCATTAATGGCGCTGACGACATTCAAATCGGCTTACACGACGGTCGTGAAGTTACAGCTAAGCTAATCGGTGCAGATAAAGAATCAGACATTGCCCTGCTTCAAATTGAAGCAAAAAACTTAATTGCTATTAAACAAACTGATTCTGACGAAATTCGCGTCGGTGATTTTGCTGTGGCCATTGGTAACCCATTTGGTCTTGGACAAACCGTCACGTCAGGGATAGTCAGCGCACTAGGCCGCAGTGGTTTAGGCATTGAAATGCTAGAAAACTTTATCCAAACCGATGCCGCTATAAATAGTGGTAACTCGGGCGGTGCATTAGTTAACTTAAAAGGTGAACTCATCGGAATTAACACCGCAATCGTGGCCCCTAATGGTGGTAACGTCGGTATTGGCTTCGCGATTCCTGCCAATATGGTTAATAACCTTGTTGATCAAATTATTGAACACGGTGAAGTAAGACGTGGCGTACTGGGAGTATCAGGACGAGACCTTGACAATGAACTTGCTAAAGCCTTTGGTTTAGACACTCAGCATGGTGGCTTTGTGAATGAAGTTATGCCAAAAAGTTCAGCTGACAAAGCCGGACTAAAAGCGGGTGACATTATTACCAGCCTGAATGGCCGCAGCATTAAGACTTTCCAAGAACTGCGCGCAAAAGTTGCCACTATGGGCGCGGGTGCAGAAGTAGAGTTTGGGATTATTCGTGACGGTGATAAAAAGACCATCAAAGCGACCTTAGGCGAAGCGGATAAAGTCGAAGCTGAAGCGGGTAACGTCCACCCTATGTTACAAGGCGCAACGTTAGAAGACAGCAAGAAAGGCATCCAGATCACTGAGATTGCTCAAGGCTCACCAGCTGCAATGAGCGGTTTGCAAAAAGGAGACTTAATTGTGGGACTTAACCGCAACAAAGTGACCAGTCTTAAAACATTAAAAGAAATGTTGAAAGACAATCAAAGCTCTGTAGCGCTAAAAATATTACGTGACAACAACTTGCTCTACCTAGTTTTACGTTAATATTGTCAAACTACTAGAATCGCACTCGATAACAACCATGAGTTTATTGAGTGTGACTTCAGTTAAGGAATTAAGCATCGACAACCGTTTGGTCGATGCTTAATTTTTTGAGCTATGTTAATATAACAGCCATTTTTTTTAACAATTATTCATGCCATGAACCTAAAAGACACTTGCATCTATATAACTAAAGCTGTGGTATTTGGTCTGATCATGGCAGCAGTTTTTTTAGCCATAACCTCCTTGCTCCAAAACTCCTCGCTCAACCATAGCTTAACGAATGTCAGCAATAATGGCTCAGAATTATCTTTTGCTAAAGCGGTCCGCCGTGCAGCCCCTGCCGTTGCTAATATTTATAGCCTTAGTATTGATCAACATAACCCACTCAATTCAAGTTCACTTCAAGGTCTCGGCTCTGGAGTAATAATGAGTAAAGAAGGTTATGTATTAACCAATTACCATGTGATAAAAAAAGCCGATGAGATTGTGATTGCGCTGCAAGATGGGCGTAAATTTACCGCCGAAGTGGTTGGTTCCGATCCCGAAACTGATTTAGCAGTACTCAAAATTGAAGGTGACACTTTACCTATCGTACCGATTAATCTTAATAAACTCGCCCAAGTAGGCGATGTTGTATTGGCCATTGGCAATCCTTATAATATTGGCCAAACCATTACCCAAGGGATTATTAGTGCAACAGGACGTAACGGCTTAAGTTCAGGTTACTTAGACTTCCTACAAACTGATGCCGCCATTAATGCTGGCAATTCTGGTGGAGCATTAATCGACACCAGTGGTGAATTAATTGGTATCAATACTGCCGCATTCCAAGTGGGTGGTGATAATGGGGGTAATGGGATTAGTTTCGCGATTCCGATAAAGTTAGCTCACAGTATCATGGACAAATTGATTAAGCATGGTCGAGTTATCCGCGGTGCATTAGGCATTTCTGGTGAACCACTTAATCCCGTAATGGCCCAGATACTCAACTTACCTGATTTAAAAGGTGTGTTGGTTACAGGTATTGATCCTGGCGGACCAGCAGCACGTGCTCGTTTATCTCCTAGAGATGTTATTACTCAATATAATGACGAAGATGTTCCAGGTGTTGAAATGTTAATGGACAGAATTGCAGAAACTACCCCGGGTACTAAAGTCAACATGACCATTATTCGTGAAGGTAAAAAGCAAACACTACCAGTGATTATTTCAGAAAAGATCACTGCCGCAGAGTAGCAGACGTAAATATTCACAATGTATTTCGACAAAAAAACCATTCAAATGAATGGTTTTTTTATGCGTCAGCAGTAATGTTTATGACGACTGCACTTGATCTATTTCACACCAGTTATTTAACCCGGACGACTTCAGCACCCAAGCCTTGGAACTTAGCTTCAATGTGCTCGTAACCACGATCTAAATGGTAGATACGATCTACTGTTGTCGTTCCTTCAGCCATTAAGCCTGCAATGACTAAGCTGGCAGATGCACGTAAATCTGTCGCCATAACTTGGGCGCCATTTAACCGTTCAATACCATGAATAATGCAAGTGTTGCCTTCAAGCTCTAGATTAGCTCCCATGCGGCTAAGCTCTGGTACATGCATAAAACGATTCTCGAAAATCGTCTCTGTAACACGGCCAGTGCCTTCAGCAAGAGCATTCAACACACAAAATTGCGCTTGCATATCGGTTGGAAACGCAGGATAAGGTGCAGTTTTAATATTGACTGATTTTGGACGTTGGCCTTTCATATCAAGCTCAATCCAGTCCTCGCCGGTCGTGATCTCAGCACCGGCATCTTCAAGCTTTGATAACACCGCTTCTAATGCACTAGGGTCTGCAGATACACAGCGAATTTTGCCACGCGTTACAGCTGCGGCAACCAGGAAGGAACCGGTCTCGATGCGATCAGGCATAACACGATATTCGCAACCCGATAAACGCTCAACCCCTTCAATCTTTAAGGTCGCAGTGCCTACACCAGTAATCTTTGCACCCATAGCAATTAAGCAATGTGCTAAATCAGTGACTTCAGGCTCACGGGCAGCATTTTCAATCACTGTGGTGCCATCAGCTAACGCAGCGGCCATAAGCAAGTTTTCAGTTGCGCCGACACTGACCATATCCATAAAGATATGTGCGCCTTTTAAACGACCATCTACGCGCGCTTTGATGTAGCCTTCTTTGACTTCAATCTTAGCTCCCATTAACTCTAAACCATGTAAATGCAGATTCACCGGACGTGCGCCAATAGCACAACCGCCAGGCAAAGAAACATCTGCAGTACCATAACGGGCAAGCAATGGACCTAAAATAAGAATAGAAGCGCGCATTGTTTTGACTAAATCATAAGGGGCGCAGTATTCATTTAAATTGGTGGTTGAAATACGAATGCGGCTACCGCCTAAGTCTTCAACCTCTGCACCTAAACAGCGTAGTAGTTCACAGCTGGTGATCACGTCACGTAAGTTAGGCACATTTGAGACAATAAAATCTGTTTCAGCTAATACGCCAGCCATTAAAATTGGCAATGCTGCGTTTTTTGCACCAGAGATCACGACTTCGCCAGCTAAAGGGTTGCTGGCTTTAATAGTTAATTTATCCACTGTGAGTCTCAGTTGTTACATATTGAAAAGTTTTTCACGCTTCCACTGGGTAGGCGTAAAAGTTTTAATCGTTAACGCGTGCAATTCACCACTGGCAATTTGCTCAGCTAAAGGAGTATAAATCGCCTGCTGCTGTTTTACACGGCTCATGCCTTCGAAGCATTCACCCACGGCGACCACTTTGTAATGGCTGCCATCAGAGGTCACATGTGCTTCTGTTAGCGACAACGCCTCTGTTAAAATCTGTTCAATAACCTTGCATTCCATGAAATCAATTACCTTTACTATTTGAGACTATATTTGGCTGAAAAAAGCGTCTAAATCATAAAGCTCAATCATTTTCTTGAGCTGATCACTTGGATTAACCAATTGACGTGACACACTTGTTTCTTGGCTACTTGAAGCATGTAGTTTGATAAACGCTAATAACAATGCAACACCTGCACTGTCGACGTATTCCAATGCTGATAAGTCTACCACTTGAGTAGATGCAGTAAACAATTCATGGCGTTTAGGCCACAATTGTTTTACATCATCTTGTGTTAACCGACCGCTGACAATGCAACGTTGCTCTTGTTGATTAAAGGTAATCACGCAGCTGCTGCTTCTTTTGCTGGTTGGCGATCAATATTCTGTTGGGTTTTATCATTCAACATTGTAATCACCGCTTCAATACCTTGCTGACGGATTAAGTTTGAAATTTCAGACTGTTTAGAGGCGAGTAAACTCACCCCTTCCGCCACTAAATCAAATGCTTTCCAAGTGTTGTCTTTCAGACGACGCGCTTTAAATTGAATTTTAATCGGTGGACGACCTTTTTCGATAATCTGCACGTTTACTTCAACTATTTTTTCGTCGCTAAAATCACTCGGCGGATCAAAGGCCACTTTTTGATCGGTATATTCTGTTAATGCTTGAGCATAAGTTGCGACTAAATAGCCTTCGAAAGCCTCAACAAAACGATTACGTTGATCTACGGTGGTATCACTTAAATACTGCCCCATGACTTTATACGCAGCGTATTTATAATCGACGTAAGGCATAAGCTCTTCACGTACAATCACTTTTAAATGACTTAAATCGGCATTAATTAATTCTTTATCTGATTTAAACCGATCAAAGGTCATATTGGCTACTTGTTTGATCATCTCATAAGGATCACTAGTATTCACCTCATCATTAGCAGCCGTAGCACCTTGGCTGATAACAGCGCTGCCCACTAGGCATAAAGCTATAACACGACTAAAAAACGTTTTCATAATAGGGATCCTATTTATCTTTAGATGACATGCTGTATAACAGCTGACCAATTAAATCTTCTAAAATCAATGCACCACGCGTGTCATGTACTTTATCACCATCGGCAAGCATCGAAATATCATCGTCCATAAATCCAGGTGTTAGACCAATAAACTGCTCCCCAAGTAACCCTGAAGTCAAAATGGCCAAACTGCTGGTTTCGGGGAATTTATCAAAACGCTTATCCATTGTTAACGTCACAACAGGCACTAATTTATGACTATCAAGGGTAACATCAGTCACGCGTCCGACAACGACTCCGCCAACTTTTACCGGCGAACGTACTTTTAGGCCACCGATATTATTAAACTCAGCCACCAAGGTATAAGTCTGGGCATTGGATTTTACTTTCACATTAGCAACGTTGAATACTAATACGCAAAATGCCAACAAACCTGACAATAAAAATACACCTACTAATAACTCTATTTTCCGTGTCAACATACTATTAAACCACTTAAATTAATCTAAACAATGAAAAAATCTTAATTTCCAAACATGATTGCCGTAAGCAAAAAGTCCAGCGCTAAAACAGCTAAGCTTGCCTGCACAACCGTTGAGGTTGTCGCACGACTGATGCCTTCTGGATTGGGTTGAACTTCATAACCTCGGTACAAGGCTATCCATGTCACCACCACACCAAAAATAGCACTTTTTATCAAACAGTTAACAATATCTTGTCGCCACTCAACCGATGCTTGAAGAATAGACCAAAACGCACCACTATCAATGCCCTTCCATTCAACACCGACTAAGTGCCCACCTAAAATACCCACTAGACTGAACATTAACGCCAGTAATGGCATGCTAATGACACCCGCCCAAAAACGCGGTGCGATGATTTGCCTTAATGGGTCTATCGCCATCATCTCTAAACTCGACAATTGCTCTGTCGATTTCATTAAGCCTATTTCGGCGGTTAACGCTGAACCTGCTCGTCCGGCAAATAATAATGCAGCAACGACAGGCCCAAGTTCGCGTAATAAGCTTAACGCTACCATTGGGCCTAAGCTTTCTTCAGTGCCAAACCCAACTAAAATATTATATCCCTGCAGAGCCAATACCATGCCAATAAACAAACCGGACACTAAAATGATGACCATTGAACGAACACCAAGCACATAAACTTGCTTAATCAGTAATGGGGTACCTTTTTTGATGTTAGGAAAATGCGCAATCGCGCGCCATAACATGATGCCCGCTCGACCATAACCCTGCACCAATCTCAGTGCATATTTGCCGGTGTCGGCAATATAATCAATTACGCCCACGAAGTAGCTCCTCTTGATAATCCTCTGCAGGATAATGGAATGGCACAGGGCCATCTGGCGCGCCTTTGATAAACTGGACCAGTTGTGGATTGTCAGATTGACGTAATTGCTCTGGTGTTCCATGTGCAATGACTTTTTTATCGGCTATCACATAGACATAATCTGCAATACCTAATACTTCATCTACATCATGAGAAACCACTACTGAAGTGAGTTTTAATGAATCCGACAACTCACGAATAAGTTTTACTAGCATGCCCATTGAAATAGGATCTTGTCCGGCAAAGGGCTCATCGTACAGCACCATCTCAGGTTCAAGTGCAATCGCTCGCGCCAATGCGGCTCGACGCTGCATACCACCAGATAACTCATTAGGCATCATATACGCGGCACCGCGAAGTCCGACAGCTTGCAGCTTCATCAATACAATGGAGCGGATAATCTCTTCAGGTAATCCAGAATGCTCTCTTAATGCAAACGCGACATTATCGAAAACATTAAGGTCGGTAAACATTGCACCACTTTGAAATAGCATACTCATGCGCTTACGCAATTCAAACAGATCTTTGCGTTTAAGCTTATGTATATCATGGCCATCGAATAAAACTTGCCCACTGTTGGGGGTTAACTGTCCGCCAATCAATTTTAATAGGGTGGTTTTACCGATACCGCTGGGACCCATGATAGCGGTTACTTTACCTTTGGGAATCGACAAAGAAATATCTTCATAAATCACATGTGAACCATGGCTAAACGCTAAATGGTTAACTTCGACCAAAGGTTTATTACTTGATTTGCTCATATCAGACATTGGCGTTGAGGAGATAACAGCCTTCCTTGCTTTAAGTTGAAGCGCAAATTGTACTGTAATTGTCGATTAAGCGACAACTATATCCATATCAACACGCTTCATTACCGGAGCAATTACTGTGCAATGCTTTCAATTTGATAAAAATCCAGCGAAAATAGTCGTTAATTAAATACTACTATCGGAATCACATGCTAGTTAATATCCTAATGTTAGTTGTTGGCCTTGCTGTTTTAGTTTGGAGTGCGGATAGATTTGTCTATGGAGCGGCGGCATTTGCCCGCAACTTAGGCTTACCTCCGATGTTAATTGGACTCACCATTGTTGCTATGGGTAGCTCTGCACCTGAAATGTTTGTTGCGGCCACCGCATCAATGGATGGCATGCGTGATACCGCCATTGGTAACGTATTGGGCTCAAACATTGCTAACATTACCTTAATTTTAGGATTAACAGCCTTACTAGGTGCCATTAGCTTAGATTCGAAGACCTTAAAACGCGAAATACCTATCATGCTTGCTGCTACGGTATTTGCCGGTTACACCTTGCATGATAATGTGTTGACACAAACAGAAGGTATCATGCTTATTGCATTACTTTTGTTGTTGATGGGATATTTCATTTGGCAAGCTACTCATGACAAAACCCCAGACAGCTTAGATGATAAACTTGAATCTGAGATCCCTAAAAATGTGCCAACCTTTCATGCTATCATTTGGCTGGTTGTCGGTATTATATTGCTCCCCCTATCAGCAAGTTGGATGGTCGATGGCGCTGTAGGTATTGCAACGTTTTATGGGTTGTCAGATCTGGTGATTGGCTTAACCATTATCGCAGTAGGAACCAGCCTACCAGAATTAGCGGCCTGTATTGCTGGAGTATTAAAAAAAGAACACGACCTTGTCATTGGTAACATTGTTGGGTCTAACTTGTTTAACATTCTTGCGGTACTGGCACTACCAGGATTGATCTCCCCTGGTGAAATAGATGCTTCAGCCAGTGGAAGAGACTTCTATATGGTATTAGGCACCAGTGCAGCATTAGCCGTTTTAGTATTATCCAGTGGCGCTAAGCAACAACTTACTCGCTGGCATGGCGCACTATTATTAATCACCTTTATTGCGTACCAAATTGTTGTCTTTCAGTCGCATTAGATTGGAGCATGAAGGTAAAGTATTAAGCTAACAGAGAGAGTCGTATGGTAAATCACACTCAATTTCGACAATGGGGTCGTAAAGTCATTGATATAGAAAAAGCTGCCTTAGATAATTTATATCAATATGTAGACTCGGTTGAGTTTGACCAAGCATGTCAATTGATCATGCAGTGTAAAGGTAAAGTGATTGTCATGGGGATGGGCAAATCAGGTCATATTGGTAACAAAATATCCGCAACCTTTGCCAGCACCGGCACACCGGCATTTTTTGTTCACCCTGGTGAAGCCAGTCATGGTGATTTGGGCGCATTAGCCAAAAATGACATTGTACTCGCCATTTCCAACTCTGGTGAATCAAGCGAAATACTGACATTAATGCCTGTTATCCAACGTATGGGTGTACCAGTGATTGCGGTGACCGGTAAACCAGACTCCAATATGGCGCGTTTATCCAAAATCCATTTATGCATTCAAGTGCAAGAAGAAGCATGTCCATTAGGATTAGCACCCACTTCCAGCACCACTGCAACACTTGCTATGGGCGATGCATTAGCCATTGCTTTATTACAAGCAAAAGGTTTTACTCGTGATGACTTTGCCTTATCACACCCTGGTGGCTCTCTTGGAAGAAAATTACTTCTAAAAGTCGACGATGTCATGCATAAAGACGATGATTTACCGATCGTCAATGATGATATTTGTATTACTGAGGCACTTTATGAAATATCTAAAAAGGGCCTTGGCATGACGGCAGTAGTCGACCATGCCAATAAACTTGTGGGCATTTTTACCGATGGTGATTTACGCCGGGTTATCGATGCAGACGTGAATCTTCGAATCACTCCTATTGCCCAGGTTATGACCGAAAATTGTGTGACCTGCCCTGCGGGGATTTTAGCCGCACAAGCACTGCAAATCATGGATGAAAAGAGCATCAACGGACTGATTGTCGTTAATGAAAAACATCAACCGATCGGAGCATTAAACATGCTCGATATGGTTAAAGCTGGAGTCATTTAATCATGTCAGAATCAACCTCGTTTCACCAAGGATTTTACGGCCCTGTCAGCAATGATATTTGGCAACGAGCTCAAAAAATCAAACTGTTAATCTGTGATGTCGATGGAGTATTTTCAGATGGACGTATTTACCTCAGTAATGCAGGTGAAGAACTCAAAGCGTTCCACACTCGTGACGGTTATGGTGTGCGTTCTTTGCTTACCAGTGGTATCCATGTTGCCGTGATAACAGGACGTAAATCCAAGATTGTTGAAAACCGCATGACGGCATTAGGTGTAACACATATTTATCAAGGTATTGATAATAAATTTGAGCCTTTTGAGCAATTATTGTCGCTCTATAATGTGACTGCTGATGAAGTGGCTTACATTGGCGATGACATGGTAGACCTACCAGTAATGAAAGCCGTAGGACTAGCCGTTTGTGTCGGTGATGGTCATCCGTTTGTCAAACAACAGTGCCATATGACAACCACCCTCAATGGTGGCCACGGCGCACTGCGTGAACTCACCGATTTATTACTATTAAGCCAAGATAAATTTGCCAGTGCTCATGGTATGAGTATATGAGTAGAGTCACGCTAGGTATTATTGCTTTTTTTGGGCTTGCTTTTATATTGTACTGGCAAGCACAAGTAAAACGCAGTGAAATGGATGCGGTACAAATACGCGGTATTGAGCGCCCAGATTTTGTTGCAGATAACCTACGCACTACAGAATTCAATCAACTAGGTTTCGTCGAAAGTCGAGTCAGCGCCGAACACATGGAGCATTACGCCTCAAGTGACATCACTCACTTTACCAAACCTATTTACCTCATTTACCCTGAAAACGGTAAAGCACAATGGCAATTAAGTGCAGACCGTGGGCAATTGAATAAAAATACCAGCAAAGTCACATTAGAAAATAATGTTATTATTGATGCCATTGATATAGAAGAACCCCTGCAGTCACTGAGTACCCAAGCTATTACGGTGGATTTAACCACTATGATAGGATCCTCACAAGAGATGGTGTACATCAAAGGTAAAGGGTTTATTATTCAAGGTTTAGGCCTACATGCTGACTTGAATTCGCAAAAATTATCGCTACTAAGCCAGGTAGAAGGAACATATGAGCCACATTAATCGTCTCCACACTCGCGCCAATGTTATGTTATTAAGTAGCATACTTTGTATATTGAGTTTGCCTGCCATAGCGAAACAAGGGGATCTGAAACAAGAATTGAAAATCGCTTCAGTCAGTCAGTCTGCCGACATTAAGAATAATCAAATTGTTTTTAATGGTCCGGTAACGATTGTCCAAGGCACGATTAATATCAATGCAGATCAGTTACGGGCGTTTACCCCTGAAAACACCACCAGTAAGAGATTAATTGCTACTGGCACCCCGGCTACATTTTCACAAGAATTAGATGACGGTAAAATTGGTACCGCAAGTGCTAACGAAATTAGCTATGACCTTGCCACCACTACACTCACATTGACTGGCAACGCCAAACTTGATCAATCAGGTAGCCAGGTTACCGGTAATAAAATCAAGTACAACATCAGTGCTCAAGAGCTGATTGCCGAAAGTACTGGTACAGGGCAAGATCGGGTAATCACCATCATTCAACCAGAGAATTTCCAAGACGAGTCGGCGCCAAAGCAAAAACTCCCTGAAATTCCTGTTAACAAGCAGATCAAACCATGACCCAAATTACCTTAACCGCTGAAAATCTAGCTAAAAGCTATAAAGCTCGTCAAGTTGTTAAAGATGTGAGTTTAACGGTTAAAACAGGCCAAATTGTCGGTCTTTTAGGCCCCAATGGTGCAGGCAAAACCACCACCTTTTATATGGTTGTCGGCTTAGTAAAAAGCGATAAAGGCCGAATATTGATTGACGATGACGACCTTACTGCCGATCCAATGCATTTGCGCGCCCGCAAAGGTATAGGTTACTTACCACAAGAAGCCAGTATTTTCCGCAAGCTTACCGTTTACGACAACATAATGGCCGTACTACAAACTCGCAAGGAGCTCAGCACAGACCAACGTATTGAGCAACTTGAGCATCTACTCGAAGAGTTCCACATTACTCACATACGCGACAGCCAAGGTATGTCGTTATCGGGTGGCGAACGTCGTCGAGTTGAAATTGCGCGCGCTTTAGCTGCTAATCCAAAATTTATTTTGCTTGATGAGCCCTTTGCTGGTGTTGATCCTATTTCGGTCATCGACATTAAAAAAATCATCCAACAACTTAAAAATCGCGGTTTAGGGGTATTAATTACCGACCATAACGTACGTGAAACGCTAGACGTTTGTGAGCGAGCCTATATCGTCAGCCAGGGTAATTTAATTGCCGAAGGCACACCTGATGAGATATTAAGTAATCAACAAGTTCGAGCTGTGTACTTAGGTGAACAATTCAAGCTATAGTTACTTTACTGGCCTTTTAGTCTAGCTAACTCATTTCATTGAACGATACCTAAACAACGTTAAATGTCATTGATGTTTATGGCAATCCATTACAGTTCGAGATTGTCATTTTTATGGAAAATCATCTAGGGATAAGCGGTAAATGAAAGCGTCACTCCAACTTAAAATGGGTCAACACTTAACCATGACCCCACAATTGCAGCAAGCCATTCGCTTACTGCAATTATCGTCATTGGAGCTACAGCAGGAAATCCAACAAGCATTAGATTCAAATCCATTGCTTGAAATAGAAGATGAGTTTTCTGAAGCAAAAGACTCCTTAAAAGAAAACCGCGACCAAGCGGATACAGACTTTAGTGACAACAGTATTGTTAATGTCGAAAAAGACACTTCCACCGTCGACATAACAGAATCCATGACCAAAGAAACCATGGATGATTTAGCCATGGATACCACATGGGATGAAGTATACACAGCCTCACCTATGTCAGGTTCGGGCAGTGCAAGCATGCGCGATGACGACATGCCCTTTCAAGGTGAAACCACCGAAGGTTTGTACGAACACTTAGAATGGCAAAAAAATCTCACTCCATTTTCAGACACCGATCTCGCCATTGCCACCGCCATTATTGATGCCATTGATGAACGCGGTTATTTAACCCAAAGTACCGAAGATATTCTCGAAGCCATGGGTGATGAAAATGTGGAACTCGATGAGGTTGAAGCGGTATTAAAACGCGTTCAACACTTTGACCCTGTGGGTGTTGCTGCACGTGATTTAAGTGAATGCCTATTTATTCAATTAGCGCAATACTCTAACGACACACCCCATATCGATAATGCCCGTTTGTTAATTAAAGGCTATTTAGAGTTAATTGCTGGCCGTGATTTCAGATTATTGATGCGTAAAACAAAACTAAAAGAAAATGAGTTACGTGACGCAATCACTTTAATCCAGACACTCAATCCTCGTCCGGGCTTATTAATTACCCCCATGGATGATGAATACGTGATTCCCGATGTCACAGTATTAAAGAAAAATGGCCGTTGGGTAGTAGAGTTAAACCCAGACAACATGCCTAAAATTGGTGTTAATCAACAATACGCGGCCATGGCTAGAGGCAGTAAAAACCCGTCGGATAGTCAATTTATTCGAGGCCATCTGCAAGAGGCTAAATGGTTTATTAAAAGTATTGAAAGCCGTAATGATACTTTACTTAAAGTGGCAAATTGCATTGTGCAATTTCAGCAAGGCTTTTTTGAATATGGCGAAGAAGCCATGAAGCCTATGGTGCTCAATGATATCGCTGAAGCCGTAGAAATGCATGAATCGACCATTTCACGAGTCACCACACAAAAATATATGCACACCCCTCGAGGATTATTTGAACTAAAATACTTCTTCTCTAGCCATGTCAGTACTGACGATGGCGGGGAATGCTCATCAACGGCCATTCGTGCTTTTATCAAAAAGCTGGTTGCCGCAGAAAACCAGAAAAAACCACTGAGTGACAGTAAAATGGCTCAGCTTCTGGCAGAACAGGGCATAAACGTTGCTCGTCGTACGATAGCAAAATACCGTGAAGCAATGATGATCCCGCCCTCAAACCAACGTAAGAGTTTATAACCTACTAGGCAATGGAGGATTTTTTATGCAAATAAGTCTGACTGGACGTCATGTCGAAATAACAGAATCTTTACGTGAATACATCCACAGTAAATTTTCAAAGCTTGAACGACACTTCGATCAGATCCATAATGTACACGTTGTGCTCAATGTAGAAAAATTACAACAAAAAGCAGAAGCCAAAATCAACATTAATGGCGCAGAAATTTTTGCAATGTCAGAAAGTACTGATATGTATGCTGCAATAGACGCCCTGATCGATAAACTCGACCGTCAGGTAATTAAACACAAAGAGAAGAATACAAAACACTAACGATGGAACTTTGTACCATTCTGCAGCCGGAATGCACTACCTGTGCCACACCGGGCAGTAAGAAAAAAGTACTGGAACTCATCAGCAATTTAGTCGCTGCCCAGTACCCAACCCTGTCTTCGCAAGAGGTTTTTGAAAGCCTGTTAGCGAGAGAGAAAATGGGTAGCACAGGTATAGGAAATGGCATTGCGATACCTCATGGTAGATTAACGACCATCGATCACCCTATCGCGATATTTATTAAATGTGAAGAAGCCATTGCCTTTGATGCAATCGATAAGCAACCCGTGGATCTTTTATTTGCTTTGTTAGTCCCTGCAGACCAGTGCCAACAACATTTAGGCACGTTATCGAGCATGGCCCAAAAGTTAAGCGATAAGCAAATATTGAAACAGCTTCGTAAAACTCACGACGCAACAGAACTTTATCAGGTTATTACTGCATGAAACTAGTTATAGTATCGGGACGTTCAGGCTCAGGGAAATCCGTTGCCCTGAGAGTATTAGAAGACCTAGGATATTATTGTGTTGATAATTTGCCTTTACCACTCATTGGCACATTATTAGCCCAGCTTAAAGGCAGTAATGATTTGGTTGCGATTAGCGTTGATGTTCGTAACATTGCAGAACAAGGTAAAGTGCTTCAAGACCAATTGGCACTACTTCAAAATGACACTGAAATTATCAGTTTCTTTTTAAATTCCAATGACAAAGTATTGCTTAAACGTTACAGCGAAACACGTCGATTACACCCGTTATCTAAAAATCATATTTCACTGCAAGAAGCGATAAAACTAGAAGGCCGTTTACTTGAGCCTATCGCAAAAATTGTTGATCACTATATCGACACTTCTGCGCTAAATATCTACGAATTAAGCGACCAAGTTAGGCAAATATTATTAGGCAGTGTTGATAAAGAGTTAGTGATTAACTTTGAATCTTTTGGCTTTAAACACGGCATGCCGACAGAAGCAGATTTTATGTTTGATGTACGCTTTTTACCCAACCCACATTGGGAAATAGAACTGCGTCCATTTACGGGTTTAGACGAGCCCGTACAAGAATTTTTAGGTCGTCAGCCATTAGTTAATAAATTTATTTGGCAAATTGAAAACCTATTTGAAACTTGGATGCCGCATTTAGAACGTAACAATCGCAGTTACCTTACCATCGCGATTGGTTGTACTGGTGGTCAGCACCGTTCGGTATATATTGCAGATCAATTAGCAAAACGATTTCGACAAGGCAGTAAACACACGGTTAATGCTCGCCACAGAGAATTAAATATCAGTGATACTAATAACTAAGTGAGCATAGGATCGCGTCAATGATCAAACTTGAACGCCAAGTGACCATTTCAAATAAATTGGGGTTACACGCCCGTGCCGCCACAAAACTCGCGATGTTAGCGGCGGATTTTGATGCTAACATCACCTTAACTCAAGGCGAAAAAAACGCCAGCGCAGCTAGCGTACTTGGGCTATTAATGCTTGAAAGTGGTATCGGTAAAATGATTACGGTGACAGCTCAAGGCCCAGATGCTGAAGTGGCATTAAACGCAGTGTGTGATCTCATTAATGCTAAATTTGATGAATCTTGTTAATTTTTTAATCGCATTGAATTTATAAATAGCCTGTAATGTGTGAATAGCTGCAAGTTACTCATGCTTTAAGCCACCGTCATCCTTATTTTATGCGGCCTCTAAATGACTAGGCCATACTAACCAAACTGTCACGACATTGATGATCACCAGTAGACATCAGTCCCTCAAAAATATTAGCCCTTAGGTTTATCTCTCGCAGTTGATACCAATCTCATTAGTATCAGTTCATTCTGCGGGAGTTAGCGTTTAACATGATAAAGACATTACCGCTTCTAGCAACGGATCCAGTGCAACTCTGTTTCCGTGACGTGGTACGTCTATAGTATGTAAAGCAGCATTGGCTGCTGCAGAATTTCACCGCAGAAGTCATTTAAGTATTTTATTTCTGCATTTCATTGTCTTACGTAAAGACAGCTATTTCTGCATTTATACGCCTTGAACTGTACAACCTGAGAAACCCAGAATAATGACATACTGAATAATATAAGTATGACGAATAGGAAGTAGATATATGGGTAAAGAGTACCTAGACAATGAGATAACAGAACAACGTCTCAATCAACTCGTTCAAGCACTAGACAGTGGTCTGTTTGTCCATGCCCGTAACATGCTACATACCATGTCACCTAACGATGTCGCCCTTATTCTCGAATCATCACCGCCCAAAAATCGTCAGGTGTTATGGCAACTCATTGACCAACAATATGCTGGGGAAATTCTTGACGAATTAGGTGAAGAACTTAAAGATTCACTTATTAGCAGCATGACACCAGAGAAGCTTGCCCAGGCCACAATAGGCATGGATACAGATGACATGGCCTATATTCTTCGCAGTTTACCCGATGATGTTTACAAGAAAGTGCTCAAATCAATGCGAAGCCAAGACCGGGATAGAGTAGAGCAAGCATTGCGTTACCCAGATGATACTGCCGGCAGTATCATGAATACTGATACCGTCACCCTAAGACCAGATGTCAATATCGAAGTGGTATTACGCTATTTACGTCAACGGGGAAATTTACCTGATACGACTGATACTTTATATGTTGTGGATCGCCATGATCATGTTTTAGGCGGAGTAAGATTAGCTGATTTACTCACATGCGATCCAAGTGTAACGGTCCGCAGTATTATGGACACAGAATTAGAAAGTATTCCTGTAGAGATGTCCGATAAAGATGTGGCGCAAAAATTTGAACGGATGGATTGGATATCTGCCCCAGTCGTCGACAGCCAAGCAAAATTACTTGGTCGAATTACTATCGATGATGTTATTGATGTCATCCGCGAGGATGCCGAACATTCAATGATGGGAATGGCAGGGATGGATGATGATGAAGATACCTTTGGCCCTGTGCTTAAAAGCACTCTGAGACGCTCTCTATGGCTAACCATCAATCTATTTGCAGCATTACTAGCCTCATCTGTCAGTAACATGTTTGAAGGTACCTTAGAGCAATTCGCCACCATCGCAATTTTAATGACCATTGTACCGAGTATGGGAGGTGTTGCGGGTAATCAAACCCTAGCACTCGTCATCCGCGGGATTGCACTTGGGCATATTGGCCAAAGTAACTCACGATGGTTAATTGGTAAGGAATTAAGCATCGGATTATTGAACGGTTTAATGTGGTCTGTATTGGTCTTTTTTGCGGTATGGCTTTGGAAAGACGACATCGCATTAGGTGGATTAATTGGCAGTGCCATGCTGATTAATATGACGGTAGCAGGCTTTGCTGGCGCCACTATCCCCATAATGTTAAAAAAGCTAAATATCGATCCTGCGTTGGCGGGGGGTATGGTGTTAACGACGGTAACCGATGTCGTTGGCTTATTTGCATTTTTGGGCCTAGCCACATTATTTTTAATGCACTAAATCATTGATTTAAATCGTACATATCATGTCGTCCAACGAAATTGCGCTATCTAGTGCAATTTTACGGACCTCGGCGGCGTCGCTATACACATAAGTCTTTTTCACACATAAGCTCATTTACCAAGCGCTTAGTACTCTGATCACTTTTGCAGCTATGTCTGCAGCCTCACTTTGTTAACGTTTTTCAAACCATCAACTGGCAACAACTCATTCGGTGAAAACCTTGCCTTCATCTTGTCATTAAGGTGACCTTTTTTTGCCATATTTGTCATCCATACTGCGCTACGACAATCACAACCGTAATGTGTTGCCGGCAGCACATGCTCACCACATTAGTGCAATTGCACCAATCTGGTTGACGACGCAAAAATAACAAAACTACAGGCAATAGGTAATGCACTGATAAATAACAACTAAAAATATTTATCAAAGTTGGCACAAGCTTTCCATATAAGAAATATGTACCTACTAAGTAGTAGTTTATTTTTTAAGCAGTCCATTGTAATTGTAGGAGATAGCGATGAATAAAATAACCGTAACACGTAGCATTATATCGATAAATGTCATGGTCAATAATGTCATTGCACAATGCCGCCAAAACATTTTTTTCTTAGCACATCTCGGTTGCAGTCAGTGGGATGAAGTTGAAACTCGCTCAGGTAAACATAGATAAATCGGAAGGAAATTATTTGATGAATATGTCAAATGCAAGACAGTATCCAATCGACTTACAAAGACAAGTGATTAATGAGGTTAAAAACCATAATCGATTATTATCCGACGTAGCAAAACAATATGGCGTGTCGGCTAAAACGGTTTATCAATGGGTGAGAAGTAACGATAGTCGCCAAACTGAAAGCAAGGGCGCGATCGTATCAGAAATAGCCTATTTACAACAAAAGATTGCCCAGTTAAGTCAACAATTACAAACAATGGCAAGTTAGTAACATTAACCGTTTTGGCAAGGATGTTTGATCGTATTAACAACTCGTCCCCCAGCAAGTTGATAACACAGCAACAAACATTCTAATAAAAAATAAGCGCAAAATATCTTGCATCCTTGCCGCTTTATCGCTCTACCGTTAGCCGTTAAGGAAGACAGCTAACATAACAGTTCAGGCGTTATTGGGTCCCCAGACTCTATAATCCAATAACGTCATTTTTATTAAGGTGTTTTACGGATCTAAATATCAAAACCGTTTTGGCAAGGATGTTTGACC
>NZ_JBEOPN010000030.1:0-63330 GCF_040310085.1 Shewanella sp. S1-58-MNA-CIBAN-0166
TCTCATAGTTTGTGACATTACTTGTAGGTGTGGAATTGCAGGCTGACAGTAGCAAAGCTAAGACGGTTGCCAATATTGTTTTTCTATCCATGAGCTCGAAGCCCTCCTTTAAAGCTAACGCTTTAAATATGGGCCGCGTGCTGTTTGCGCGTCCCGGCCCAGCTTGCTGGGCGAACATAATTTACTTGTTAGTACGATATGCTGCACCAACGCCTAATGGGTCTATTTCAATCTGAGACGTAAACCTTACGTCTGCTATTTTAACTACACCGTGCTTTACAAACTGGGCTACTATTTCGAAAGCTTCAGAAGCTTTCGCTTCAGTGACATTGATTGAACTTTGATATATCACAACGATGTCGGATTGAATGGTATCTTCAAAGAGTTTACTAAACTTCATCTCGTCCAGTTCTTCACTATCATTAAAAACCCGCACCCAATTACCACAAGGCCCTATTCTGCCGTGTGATAGTTTGTGCATGAGTGTGATAATTTCTCGATTCGTCATTTATCGTACTAACGCCTGCATTTACGGCAGTTTTGTAACGAGGAACGAGCGTAAAAACTGTCCAAGCCACGAAGTGGCTGATGCAACATGCACTTGTTACATGTTGGTGAGCGATGAGTCATGCCATACATCCTCATAATCATCAGCTATTAAAAATCTATACCCTGGGGGTAATGCTAAATATTGTTCTATTTCTGGTAAGTATTCTTTTATATGGCTCACGTGTAGCGGTTTGAAAAATTCAGTTTCTTGGCTCATTTCTTCACCGCACCAAATATACCAACCGCACGTTCCATTCTCTGATTTATGACGTAATCCATTAATTGGGAGTTTGCCTAGCGTCTCGATAGCAAGCCCAAGCTTCTCTGCTTCAGAAGAAGGTATAAAGTGTAATGGTCAAGTATTTCTGGAGAGATTTTAAGCCGCTTTTTTTAACTCATTATATTTTTGATGTGGCGTCTTATAATCTATTGCTGAATGTCTGCGTTTGTAATTGTAGAACTGGATATATTGCTCAACCACACTGACTACAGAACTGTGATTGATAAAGGCTAAATGGTTCAATCTTTCAGTCTTTAAACTCCTAAAGAATCGTTCCATCACGGCATTATCCCAACAATTTCCTCTACGACTCATACTTTGTTCAATGCCTAAGTGCTTTAGCTTTTCTCTGAACACGTTAGCAGAGTACTGGCAACCCTGGTCTGAGTGAAACATCAACTCCTGTGTATTTGGCCTCTGACGTTGTATCGCGTTATTTAATGCCGCTGTCGCTAACGCGGCATTGGGTTGGCTTGATAAGGCATACCCAACGATTTCTTTCGTTCCTAAATCAAGTACGCAGGCTAAATAACTCCATCCTTGGTGTGATTTTATGTAGGTAATGTCACCCACCCAATGAGTGTTATAAGTCGTAGGGTTAAACTGCCGTTTAAGCAAATTGGGTGCGTAAACATGTTCGTCACCAGTGTTAGGATAGTAATGCTTTTTCTTTGGCCTAATCGCTTTTAATCCCAAATTTTTCATTACTGTAGCAATGGCGTAAACCCCGACTTTACACTCTAAATCTAATAAGTCTGCATGTATTCGACGTTTGCCATACGTCGCATTTGAATCAGAGAAGGCTTGCTCTACAAATTGTATCAGAGTCTGTTTTTCAACGCTTTGTGGTATCGGTTTGTAATAAAAACTACTGCAACTGATCTCGAATACGCGGCACAACTCACTCATTCTAAAGCCTGGGTTTGCTTTCTTTACTTCGCGCATCATTTTAAGTTTTGATTGTCTCGAATGAAGAAAGCTGCAGCCTTTTTTAAGATATCATTATCCCTCATTGCTTGTTTTAGTTGGGCTTCTAGCAGTTGAATTCTTCGTTGTTCTTCAGTTAATGCTTTGGCATTTTCTGGTGTTTTACCGGCTAATTCAGCTTGGTACTGCACTTTCCATCGAGACACCGCAGATTTACCCGCACCTGACATATCTTCAATTTGCTTGTTCGTGTAACCCTGTTCGACCATCAGCTTGGCATATTCTAATTTTTGAAGAGAGCTGACAGTGATTTTCGTTTTTCTAATCATGATAAATACCTTTAAGATTTTGCTTATTTTAAGCTATAAATCTCTACAGTTTCATTAGACCATTACAAGTCCTGTTGAATTGCTTGTTAGCATACCTGAGCACGATCATAGATTGCTTCATCGATTTGCTCTGAAAAGGAACAATCCGAGATATATAATGCATAAGGAAACATTGAACTTGCAACAATAAACGGCATGCCTGATTTTTTAGTGATTTCAATTCCTGCATGCAAGGTAGCTTGATTATTTGCATTAGAAGGTATTTCTGAAGCTAACCCCTCACTTTGTACCATTGCACCTAAAGTTTCACCAACCATTTTAGATTTAACTTCTGCATTGGCAGCAACAGTCCATTCTGATTTACTCAATATATTTACACCTAACTCAGGTGAAAAATCTGAACCATCTAATTCAATTTCAGGAGATACAGATAAATTTTGTTCTGAAACGGTTATAGGGAAAACTTCAAACCAATGTGCTACATACTCTTCCTTTATTCGAATAGTTACTGTCTTTCCATTTATTAATATAAATGACACTACCGATGGATATAAGCCACTCTTGTATATTTTTATCTTTTCGATACCGAGGCTCAAAGATAGCAATAATTTTTTTTCTTCTTTGCTGATTTCAAAGTGCATGCTGAACCTTTGGGTATGCTAACAGCTTATTGAAGGGCAAAAAAAATTAAAGTCGCCCTTTTAAGTTATTGATTAATATCATCCTACATTTACTATCTTCTTGATGTAAAGCAGTTTTATTTAACGCCACTGACAAATAAAAGCGAGGTAGCGCGTTAAAAGTGGACTCAATATTCAACAGGAAATAAAAACACTTTTATTTCAATGTATTACAAAATATACAAATTATTTATCGTACTACTTTAGTTTACTTATTAGCCGATTTAACTTAAAAAACACTAAAAAACCATTACAACTGTTTTTGTATACAGTACACACAACATAAAGGTGGGAAATATGGCTTACACAGGATACTTATCCGATATTTATAAGCCAGATACTGATGAAGTGTTAAGCAGTACGATCCCCATCGAAAATTATGGACTTTTTAGTATTTTTCGTCTGGGATGATGTGGCCACAAGTTCATATTTTAAACAAACTTTGGGGCAAAGACGTGTTTCAAGGTGGCCTAGTGAATGACCGTAAATTGCACAGAATTACTAAATCTCTACTATGTTCTGCCCCTGATAATGTTAAAATCTCCGCATCAGAATTACCGAGAAACTCAATGTTTATCCATCATGTTAACGGCATCGACTGGCTAGTGATCACAGCTTTTGAAGAACTGAAAACTATGTTTATCGAAGAAGCAGGTACGATACCCTCTTGCTTCTCTACCGCCAGCGAATTGAACCTGGTTGATCAGGCAAAGCGAACTTATAGATATTTGCCTACTCTCAGCGGCGTAATCACCGATATCGGTATATATCAAAGACAGGGTAACGAAGAAGATTTGGACCCACAGCTTGCCTTCTTAGTTGAAGGGCATGGTCGGGTATTTATCTATCACGGCGGCTTTGTAGCTTTTGTGGATGACGAGCAAACCTTTATTACCCGAATAGACTGAAAATTATTCAGTAAGTTGAAATTGACGAATTGGCATCCCTAGCAAGGAATGGGGCATAAATTAGTCAGCCGGCCATAATTTAAAATGGACGGGTTTAACTATGAACTTGAGGACGTTGAAGACTCTTTATACAAGAATGCGTGATGCTCACATGGCCTTTCTCGCACATCTGACCGATAAGGATATTGGAAATGTCATTAGGATGTAGGGAACATCATTGACCATGTGCTACAAGGCATTCAGGCATCCTGCCTATCAGATGTGAGCTTAGCTTTCGCGGTACAGGTCGTTCTTTGGCATCTGACCCATATGGATATGGGGAATGTCATTATGATGTCGGGAACATCATTGACCTTGCCATCACGACATTCGTGAATCCATTCACATCAGATTCCCATCGGAAGCGTTAGCATTTTCACTCTTTATTACAAGATGGACCGAAGCAGGATTCAAACGAGGCCAAAAGGTTGATTAGCTTCCCTCGCGACCTTTTCGCAGCTGTTGTTTTGTAAATAGAGAAAATGTTGCGGGGCGGCTGGGCCCATTCTTTTATAAAGAGTAAAGAGGGAACAGCCGTTGGTTTCCTCTTGGTCTGGTGTGGGTGAAGCGCCACGACGTTAGTGGCCGCAGGCCATATATCCGACTCATAATAGGCAGCAACACATGAGAAAATACCTATTTTATTCAATAGCTGCAGATTTAATACCACCAACTATTTTTTCTACCACTAACTTTGCCCATGCATTATAAATCGGTGCACCTGGGTGAAACCCATCGGTAGCCATCACTTGGCGCATAAACTCCAGCATAGTGATGTCAGGTTGTGGGTTTTCCAGTGGCAATTTAATTAATCTGAAATCTGTCGGTTGGTCGACTTGTTGATTTAATTTAATAAGTAATCGCTGTAATTGGCGATTAAATTGATTTGCTCGCTGGCCTAAACTCCAACGAAGTGGATGTGGCAATGCAGGAAATAGCCCCAAAGGCGGTAACGCTGTGACCAATATCAATTTGGGCCTGTATCGCTTTGTAATCAGTTCAAATAACGTTTTTTGTTGCAGCAACCACTTCTCGCAACTGATTGATGAGGTAATGTCATTCACCCCTAACGATGTCACGATGACATCATAATGCGTTTGCCCGAGTATGGGATGTGCGTTATCAATATGCTGTTGTAAGGCTTGTAAGGTGGTATATGTAGTCGAGCCTGTTTTAGCAAATAAGCCATAACTAAACTCAAGTTGAGGACTTAATTGCTCAATAACCTGCCCTAACAAAGCATGCTGTTGAAATGCCACTCCAACGCCAGCCGCCGCTGAGTCGCCCAGAATAAGCAAACTCAACGTAGGATTGGGCCCAGTTTGCCCGACACGCTCGCCCTCGGGTTCCGGTAATCTTGGCGTAGTGCGGCGAACCTTAAGCCCCTGAAACACCAACAACGGGGCTAACATGAGTGACACTCCTTGATACAGCATGGTTATCCTTTATTCACTATTAAACGAATCCTAATATTGTCACTCAGCACGGCTTAATCATTAATGTTGAATAGACCCTTAACGATTATCAGCAATAAAGTTGACTACAACGTCGGCCAATACTTCGCCCTTGTCCTCTTGCAAAAAGTGCCCTGCAGCGACGATAGTGGTGTGCTTTTGCCCTTTTGTTCCTGGAATGAGTTTTTGCATCAAGGCATCGCCACCCGCAGTAATCGGATCTGAATCGCTAAACGCGGTTAAAAAAGGCTTTTGCCATTGGCACAATACTTTCCACGCGGCGCGGTTTTTATCTGCAGCAGGATCGTCAGGCGTTATTGGCACTAATAATGGGAATTGACGCGCGCCCTCTTTGTAGCGCTCATCTGGAAACGGCGCATCGTACGCAGCAATAACCTCAGCACGTAAAGTCGATACACAAGCGCTGTTAATTAAGTTGCCCGTTGGGAATATCTCAACGTCTTGTGAGAACTGACGCCATTTTTTAAATGCTTCACCTGGCTCATGGTCACCAGTGGGTAACATGGTGTTGGCACAAACAACCCGTGCAAATCGCTCGCTTTCTTCGGCGGCTAAACGTAAACCGATTAATCCGCCCCAATCCTGACAAACCAAGGTAATGTTAGTGAGATTAAGTTGCAGCATCAGTGATTTAATCCAATCGACATGACGTTGATAAGTATAATCGTTACGGTTTGTCGGTTTATCTGAGCGACCAAAACCAATAAGATCAGGAGCAATAACACGATGACCGGCTTTAACAAGAATGGGGATCATTTTGCGGTACAAAAAGCTCCAGGTCGGCTCACCATGTAATAATAATATTGGTGCGGCATCCTTAGGGCCTTCATCAAGATAATGGACTCTCAGTTCACCACCCTCAGTGTCATCAACGGTTAAGTAATTCGCAGTAAAATGGTAATCAGGTAAATTGGCGAAACAACTGTCGTCGGTGCGTAAAAAATCCATATTAATTCCCTTCCTTATTGTGTTTTCTATCAATATTGTCTGAGTAATGTAACCTCGCGCTAAATAAGCCACATTGCTGACTGTCACTGAACCTTGAATGTTGACGTAACGGCGTCAGTTCATTGCATGCAACGAACTGACATTAACTCAGATCCTTAATCGCCCGTCCTATTCCATCAACCGTTAATGGATACATTTTATTGTTCAGCAACTGTTGAATAATGGAAATAGAATGATGTATTGGCCAGCGATTTTCCGGTTGTGGATTAAGCCATGCCACTTTATTGAAATGCCCCAGCAATCGATTCATGTATTCAATGCCGGGCTTTTCATTCCAATGTTCAACACTGCCGCCTTTAGCGATAATCTCGTAAGGCCCCATGGTCGCATCACCGACAAAAATGACTTTATAATCGGCACCAAATGTTCTGATGATCTCTTCTAAATTAATCACTTTATCAAAGCGGCGGTTATTATCTTGCCAGAGATTTTCGTACACACAGTTATGAAAATAAAAGAATTTTAAATGCTTAAACTCACTGTGCGCCGCAGAAAAAAGCTCTTCACATGTATGAATATAATCATCCATCGAACCGCCAATATCGAAAAACATCAACACTTTAACGGCATTGTGACGTTCCGGTTCCATGTGAACATCTAACATTCCGCCGTTCTTGGCGGTTGAACTGATAGTGGTATTAATATCGAGTTTTTCACTGGCCCCAGTGCGGGCAAATTTTCTGAGTTTTTTAAGTGCCAATTTAATATTTCGAGTACCCAGTTCACGGTCTTGGTCGAAGTTTTTAAACTCGCGCTTATCCCACACTTTCACGGCACTGTTATTACGGTTTTTATCTTGGCCGACTCTAATCCCTTCAGGGTTATAGCCATAAGCACCAAACGGAGATGTGCCGCCTGTACCAACCCATTTATTGCCGCCCGCATGACGTTTTTTCTGTTCTTCTAGACGTTCTTTTAACGCCTTCATTAATTCTTCAAGCCCGCCTAAAGATTTAAGCTTGTCTTTTTCTTCTTGAGAAAGGTGCTTTTCAAACTCCTTTCTTAGCCAATCTTCGGGCAAAATTTTATCAAATACATCAATACTTTCGATGCCTTTAAAATACTCAGCAAAGGCGTTATCGTACTTGTCGTAGTGGATTTCATCTTTAACCATGACAATTTTGGCAAGGTTATAAAACTCTTCCACATCGGCAAACACCACCCCAGCTTTTAGTAACGCAATCAAATCTAATAGCTCACGTAAGCTACAAGGCACTTTGTGCTTTTTTAGGATCAGAAAAAAATCAATAAACACGATGCACTACCTGTTTCTACGGCTCATAAAAGCAAGCTTTTCAATCAATGAAACGTCTTGTTCATTTTTAAGCAATGCGCCAAACAAAGGAATGATGTCTGATTGTTTATTCAGCAAAGTGCTTTGAGAAATATCATCCGATATTAATAACTTAAGCCAATCGATCAATTCAGATGTTGAGGGTTTTTTCTTAATACCGTTGACGTCTCGTAAATCGAAAAACACCTCTAATGCTTGCTGTAACAAGTCTTGCTTAACATTAGGATGATGCACGTCGATAATTTTTGCCATTTCATCTTTGGTGGGAAATTTAATGTAATGGAAAAAGCACCGTCTTAAAAACGCATCTGGTAGCTCTTTTTCGTTGTTAGAGGTAATGATGATAATGGGACGTTGTTTAGCTTTGATAACCTGTTGAGTTTCGTACACATAAAACTCCATTTTATCGAGTTCTTGTAGCAAGTCGTTAGGAAACTCTATGTCCGCTTTATCAATTTCATCAATCAGTAATATCGGTCTTTGTTCTTCTTCAAACGCATGCCATAGCTTACCTTTAACGATGTAGTTACCGATGTCATGTACACGCGCATCACCTAACTGACTGTCACGTAGACGGGACACAGCATCATATTCGTATAAACCTTGTTGCGCCTTGGTGGTCGACTTAATGTGCCATTGATACAGTTTACAATTAAGAGAACGAGCAAGTTCTTCTGCTAACTGGGTTTTACCCGTGCCCGGTTCGCCCTTAATTAATAACGGTTTTTCTAAAGCAATAGCGGCATTTACCGCTAAAGTAAGCTCGTTTGAGGCAATGTAGTTCTGTGTACTTTTAAACATGGTCAACCTTTTCATTTATGTCATTTTGCCGTAGCAAAGCTTTTTCATGTATTTGTTTGGGCATATATCTGGCTTTAAGCCACGTTAATGGCAACCGGCGTGCCATTGAATGCTGCATTTCCTGTTAGCATATCAACTCTAGCGGCATCCGTTAAATCATTAATGCTCACGCCTGGCTGCGCAGATGCCACTGACATGTTAGTGCCTTGCTGATTATGGCCCCACCCTTGCGGCATACTCACAACACCTTGTTGAATATCGTCAGTAATAACAACTTCGATTTCAATTTGGCCAACGGCTGAACGAACAGACACGATTTGCCCCAGTGTTATCCCAAGCTGTTTAGCATCTTCAGAATGCACTTCTAAAGTGCAAGGATTTTTACCTTTAGTTAAGCGCTCGGAGTTTTGTGTCCAGGTGTTATGACTTTTCACTAAACGACGACCGATTAAATCAAATGGATAAGCCTTGTCGCGTGCAGTTGGTGTCATCATCGCGTCTAAACGTGGTAAGTCACCAAGGTACACTTGTGGGAATAAATTAACCTTACCGTCTGCGGTTTTAATGCGTTGTTCAATACAGGGCATTAACGGGCCAAGGTCGATACCATGCGGATTGTCTATTAACTTTTGCAAGCTGATGCCTTGTTCACCATACGGACCATTTTTGAGTTCCATGTCCAGTATCATCTCTGGGGTGACTTTTTGCATTGGGTCATCGGCAGGCAGGTTTAGCATTCTGGCTGAAATCTCTTTTAGAATTTGCCAATCGCTGCGTTGTTCTGGCAGTTTTTCAAATAATGGTGCTGAGTATTTCACCGTGTTTCGCACCGAAAATGAATTAAAGAAAATATCAAAGTGGGAGTTCTCGACTCCTGTAGTGCCCGGTAAAATAATGTCTGCGTATTTGGTAGTTTCATTTAAATAGATATCTACCGACACCATGTATACAAGCCCAGCAAAGGCTTGTGCCAATTTATGACCACTGGGCGCTGACAATACAGGATTGCCCGCGACGGTAATGAGGCTTTTAATCTGCCCTTCACCCTCGGTTTGTATTTCTTCTGCTAAGGTTGCCACCGGGAATTCGCCATTAAAGAATGGCAATTGACGAACACGAGTGTGATGCTGACCAAATGAGCTTTTATGGCCTCGTTTATGATTACGTAATAAATCAAACGCAGGTTGTGGAAACATGGCCCCACCGGCACGGTCAAAGTTGCCAGTAATAATATTGAGTACATTGGTGAGCCATAAACATAAGCCACCGAACGTTTGAGTCGAGGCGCCCATGCGGCTATAACAGACCGCAGATTCGGCCGCCGTCATGTCATCTGCAAGCGTACGAATACTAGCGGCATCAATACCGACAAACTCTGCTACCGCTTCTGGCGAATAGCCTTTGGCAAGCTTAGCTACATCGTCCAATCCTTCAACCATGTTCTCTAAATGGCGTAAATTGACCTTATCATTGGCAAACACACAGTGAATTAATGCCAGTAACAACAGGGCATCTTTTTCAGGTCGAATAAATAGGTGCTGGTCAGCAATGTTAGCGGTGCGGGTTTTGCGCGGATCGACTACAACAATTTTGCCGCCACGCTTTTGAATCGCTTTCATTCGCCCAATGACGTTTGGCGCGGTCATCATGCTGCCGTTCGATACCACCGGATTCGCGCCAATGATCAACATAAAGTCAGTTCTATCAATATCCGGTACCGGAATTAGCATACCTGCACCAAACATAAAGTTAGACGCTACATGATGGGGTAATTGATCAGCCGAAGCTGAGCTAAAGCGATTGACCGTACCTAGTGACTTCATAAAAGGTTTAAGCACTAATGCATTGCCTAAGCTATGGGCGTTAGGGTTACCTAAATAAACTGCTAATGCATTTTTGCCATGTTGCTGTTGAATACTTTTGAACTTAGCGGTGATTTCACTAAATGCGTCATCCCAACTAATGGCTTGCCAACCTGAATCGGTACGTTTGATTGGGGTTTTTAAGCGATCTTTATCCGTATAAAAATCTTCCAGCGCCAATGCTTTAGGGCAGTTGTAACCTTGGCTGAATGGATCCAGCTGATCGCCTTTGATCGACAAAATTTGTTTGTCTTGATATTTTATTTCCAAGCCACACATGGCTTCACAAATATTGCAATTTCTATAATGGGTTTTTATGTCGCTCATATATATCGCCTGACTTGGAAAATGAATGTGAATGTAACTGAACTGCCAACGTTAACTCACCTAATAACTCACCTAATAACTCAGCTAATAACACACCTAATAACGCACCTAATAACACAATGCTGACGGTGCTATTAGGTTTATTTGGCGAGGTTATGTGGTGGCTAAGCTCCGTTATGCCCCATTAATAACTAAGGCTTATCGATTGCTGATAGCCATAACACTTACAGTTTGACGATTAACTTGCCTTTGTTTTTACCAGTAAAAAACAAATTCAATCCAGTCATTGCAGACTCAAGTCCATTTAATACGTGGGCACGATGCTTAATTTGCCCTTTCATCACATAAGGGGTTAATTTTTCGAGCAATGCGGGCACATCACCGAAATGATCTGGCATAGTGAAACCTTGGATAATCAAGCGCTTTTTAATCACTTGGATCCAATTAGGGCCTAAATCAGGTACCTCTTTCGGGTAGTCCGCAATCATGCCGCACACCACAATACGCCCATGGGCATTCATTCTGGCAAACACATGATGCTGAATTGGGCCGCCAGTATTTTCAAAATACACATCAACGCCATCAGGTGTTAACTCGGCAAGCTTTGCTGCAATATCATCGGTTTTGTAATTAACTGCGCCGTCAAAACCAAGCTCATTTACGATCCAATCTGCTTTTTCGTCACTGCCGACAACGCCAATCACTCTTAGTCCGTCTGCTTTAGCAAGCTGCCCCACAATAGAGCCAACAGAACCTGCCGCGCCAGAAACCACAATAGTTTCACCTTTTTGTGGTTTACCTACGTTGAAAAGTCCTTGGGTTGCAGTTAAGCCAGGCAAGGCGAATACCGATAAAATAGCTTCGTCTGGTAATGGCGCGGTGACTTTATTTAACCCTGCACCGTTACTTAAAAAGTATTCTTGCCAGCCCATCATGCCCATTACACGGTCGCCCATGTTAAAATCTGGGTGATTGCTTTCAACAATCTCACCAATGCCAGAACTGCGCATCACATCACCTAACTCAACTGGTGGAATATAGCTTTCGGTGTCTGCGCTCATCCAACCAAACATGGCAGGATCCAGTGACATATGATTCTGTTTTACCAAAAATTGCCCTTGTGCCACTTTCGGCATGTCTTTTTGGACCACTTCGAATAATTCAGGACCGACTGGGCCACCGGTTGGACGGGCGATTAAGTTAATTGCTTTGTATGTGGTCATGTTCAAATCCTTTTTTAATGAGTTAACGTCAACATAGTAATGACGCGTTTTTAATTGATATCCAAAAATGAAATCTTATTGCCGTTAAGCCAGTAACTGCTCAATACTTTTAATGCTGTGAATATTTTGCTGTTGATAAAAATGCTTAAAATGCTCGGCTAGCGTTTCACTTTCCACAAACACCTGCTGCCAATACTCTAAGCGCTGCGTCGGTTTCATTTCGACAAAATCACTACGGTCGGGGATTTTGCTAAACGGCAGTGATGCGACAAATTCAGCGGATGGACACAGGAGCACAGTTTTGTCGTAGTGTTGTAAACGCACTTTGCGAGACAGGTTTTTATCAAACCAACCCGGCTTTAATGTCGAGCTGAAATGTGGATACAGAGTTAAGCCTTCATTTTGAATATTAAAATCAAAATGATAGTCAATAATTCCGCCATCGCGATACATACCTTGAGGGCAATCTGCAATGTCTTTTATGCCTTGCATCACCATAGGAATCGAGCCAGACGCTAATAGCGATGCTTTGATATTACGCTGGCTTAATGCCATAGATGTTGTGGCGATATTGTCAGGATCATAAATCGCCAAATCGCTTTGACCATGTTGAAAGATGTAGCGTTCGTACTGACTGTTAAGCAGAGGTCTGCTGATGGAATTTCTGACAAAACTGTTCAATAAGCCAGCCCCTTGCAGCAGTTTATTTTCTGACGCAACCAGCCCTTTGCATTTAGCCACAATAAAATGGGCTTTAAAGACTTTGTTATTGATAATCTCATCTGCACCGCTGTCACCAAATAACTCATCGAGTAATTCAACTGCTTTAGCTGTAATTTCATCCGGTTGCGGTTTAGTGTCATTAGAATAAACGGTTTCACTGTAATTTTTGGCTAAGCGTTCTATCGCCGCGACAGGGTTATTTTGGGCAAAGCACGCGGCGCGAAAAGCGCCGGCACTTGAACCAATAAGGTTTAAAGGTTGTTGTCTGCCTTTAAAGAATTCCCCAAAAAGGTATTTGTCTAACCCCAGCAAGGTGAACCATTTAGGCCCACCACTGGCACCAAGGAAAGAACTGAATAAATCTGGAGAAAAACCCTGTTGTTGTATCGATTTTAAAGCCGTTTCACCAGCGTATATTTCTAACATATGACTCTTATTATTGGACTGTCGCAATACATGCTGACAGCAGCTCTTGTTATTTTACGCTTGTGACTGATTACGAAGATCTTTACGCAATACTTTACCGACATTGCTTTTAGGCAATTCATTCATAAACTCAATGATTTTAGGGCGTTTATAGTTAGTGAGCATTTTATTGCAGTGATCAAAAATATCTTGTTCTGTTAATGTTGGGTCCTTACGCACAATGTACACTTTGACGCGCTCGCCAGTAATGTCGCAAGACACGCCCACAGCGGCAGCTTCCAATACCCCTTCGTGCGACACAATTACTTCTTCAATTTCGTTAGGGAACACGTTAAAACCAGACACGTTAATCATGTCTTTTTTGCGATCCACAATCTTAAAGAAACCATTCTCGTCCATGGTGGCAATGTCACCGGTGGCTAGCCAACCATCGATTAACACTTCGTCAGTGGCTTTTTGGCGATTGTAATATCCCTTCATCACTTGTGGGCCTTTAACCCACATCTCACCTGGTTCACCTAATGCCACATCTTCACCATCTGCACCGACTAAACGAATATCGGTTGATGATGCCGGTAAACCAATCGAGCCATTATAGCTTTTTTGGTTATAAGGGCTCATTGTCACTAAAGGTGCACATTCCGTTAAACCATAGCCTTCAAGTAAACGGCTTTTAGTGACTCGCTCCCAATGTTCTGCAACTGGTCGCTGAACTGACATTCCGCCACCAAAGCCCATCTTTAATGCACTGAAATCGAGTTGATCAAATCCTGGAGTATTCAATAATCCGTTAAACAAGGTGTTTACACCTGTAATCACAGTAAAGCGATATTTAGCCAGTTCTTTGACAAAGCCGGCCATGTCTCTTGGATTGGTGATTAATAAGTTGGTGCCGCCAAAAGGTAAAAAGGCTAAGCAATTAGAAGTTAACGCGTAGATATGATAAAGCGGTAATGCGGTAATAATCAGCTCTTTACCAATTTCATAGACGTTTTTGGTAACCGCATTTGACTGTTCAAGGTTAGCAACCATATTACGATGAGTTAGCATGGCGCCTTTTGATGGACCTGTAGTGCCGCCAGTATATTGCAAAAAGGCTAAGTCAGAACCGATAACGTCAACTGGTATAAAGGTTTTTTTACTGCCTTTTGCCATGGCGTCATTAAATTTAACCGCATTGGGTAAATCGAACGCTGGCACCAATTTCTTCACGTGCTTAATAGCGCCGTTGACTAATGCGCCTTTAATAAGACCTAATCGGTCACCCACCCCAGTGGTGATAACATGTTTAACATCGGTTTTATCAATGACGGCCTGTAATACATGAGCAAAGTTTTCTAAAATTAATATGCCTTTCGTGCCTGAGTCTTTTAATTGATGTTCTAACTCACGGGCGGTATAGAGTGGATTGACATTCACTACGGTTAATCCCGCAATAAGTGCACCAAATAATGCGATCGGATATTGCAGTGTATTGGGGATCATGATGGCAAACTTATCGCCTTTCACTAAACCTAAGTCTTGCTGTAAATAGGTTGCAAAGTCAGTTGCTTGCTGGGCAAGCTGCGTATAAGTAATGCTAACATCCATGTTGATAAATGCCGTATTCGTGGCATATAACTTGGTATATTTTAAAAACAAATCTGCCAATGAGTTGTATTTATCTGGATCGATTTCAAACTCAACCCCAGGCGGATAACTCTTTTCTAACCAAATCCTTTCCATAATACTATCCCCAATTATTACAAAATTATCAGCAGCCTACATTACCGGCTGCTGTGATTATTATTGTTATTTTTAACCTACACCCAGCTTTACAACACTTCAAATAAACCTGCAGCACCTTGACCGCCACCAATACACATGCTGATCACGACGTATTTAACACCACGACGTTTACCTTCAATTAACGCGTGCATCACCATACGAGTACCGCTCATGCCATAAGGATGACCAATAGAAATTGCGCCCCCGTCGACGTTTAAACGATCATATGGAATGCCCAATTTTTCTGCACAGTAAATGACCTGAACCGCAAACGCTTCATTGATTTCCCACAAACCAATGTCATCAATATTCAAACTATGACGTTCAAGCAACTTAGGAATGGCAAAAATTGGACCTATGCCCATTTCATCTGGCTCACAACCTACAACCACCATGCCTCGGTAAACACCTAACGGCTTAAGACCGCGTTGCTCAGCGAGTTCTCGTTCCATTACCACAACAGCGGCAGCACCGTCAGACAGTTGCGATGCGTTACCGCCAGTAATTGAGCCGTTATCTTTTACCGCTTTTAAACCCGCTAAGCCTTCAATATTGGTTGAAGGACGATTACCTTCATCTTGAGTTAAGGTGACTTGTTCTTTAGTGATATCACTGCTGGCTTTATCCATCACCAATTTTGTACACGTAACAGGCACAATTTCGTCATCAAATTTACCTGCAGCTTGTGCATCAGCAGTGCGTTGTTGCGAGATTAATGCATAAGCATCTTGTGCTTCACGCGAGATGCCATAACGATTAGCAACCACTTCGGCGGTATCAAGCATCGGCATATAAATCGCTGGACGATAAGCTTTAACACTTGGGTCGACCGCTCGGTGCATGTTCATTTTATCGTTTTGAACCAAGCTGATTGAGTCACAACCGCCAGCAACTACCACGTTGGCGCCATCACAAACAATATAATTGGCAGCGATAGCAATAGACATTAACCCTGATGAACATTGACGGTCGACAGTCATACCTGGCACAGACACAGGCAGTTTTGCCGCCATTGCCACTTGACGACCAAAGTTCATCCCTTGGTTACCTTGAGTTAGTGCAGCACCAAAAATACAATCTTCAATTTCATTTGGGTCAATACCCGCACGCTCAACGGCTGCATTAACAGCAACTGCAGCTAATGTTGGAGCAGATAAATCATTAAACGCACCGCGGTACGCCTTACCAATGGGGGTTCTCGCTACAGATACAATGACGGCTTCTCTCATAATAATTCCTTGTTTATATGTCTTCTAAGACATGTATTTAATCAGGTTTTGAGGTTGAGCTAAGTATTAGTCATAATCACAAGAACAGTTAACGAAACAGCTCAACCTACATTAGAATCATTTACTGTTGCTGCGATTTCATAAATGCCATCGCCTTGATCACAAACTTCTCGCCTTGTTGAGCACCAGATTTCAACGCTTTTTGATTATCTTGCGCAGTGAGTTTCTCCCAGTTGTCACGCACCGTTTCTGGGGTTTGTGATGCTTTAGGGATAAAACAACCTTCTGTTTCAAAGATACTGGCACTTGAATAACCACCCGCTCCGGCACATAAAATAAAGCGGTTTGGCGCGTGTTCATCACACAAGGTCAACATCCCCGCAGTTACCGCTTCTGGCGCGAAGGCTTTAACGATTTCTTCAGGCATTAAATCTTCAGTCATACGCGTCCCCGCAGTGGGAGCTAGCGCATTGATGTGGATATTATTTTTTGCACCTTCAAGCACTAAGGTATTCATTAACCCAAGCACGGCCATTTTGGCTGCACCATAATTAGACTGACCAAAATTACCGTACATGCCGCTTGACGATGTGGTCATCACAATACGACCATAATTTTGCTGCTTCATGATTTCCCACACTGCTTTGGTGCAGTTAACCGAGCCCATCACGTGGACATCCATGACTAACTTAAAGTCATCTAAGGTCATTTTAGAAAACGACTTATCGCGCAAAATTCCAGCATTATTGATTAAAATATCAACGCGGCCCCACTTGTCCATGGTTTGTTGCACCATGTCTTGCACTTCCTCAAAATTAGCGACGTTTGCACCATGACTAATGGCTTCACCGCCCATTTCTTCGATTAAACGAACCACATCTTGCGATGCTGAAGAAGATGCGCCGCTTCCATCACGTGCGCCACCTAAATCATTTACCACCACTTTAGCACCACGTCTGGCGAGTTCCAACGCATGAGAGCGACCTAAACCATTACCGGCACCTGTGACTATGGCTACTTGTCCTGCAAAACTGATCGTCATAATGTTTCCTTAACGCTTTTTTTGATTTTTTATTGTTGTTTTGTGTTCATGTGAAGGTGACAAATGATAGAAATCTACTTGACCATTTGCACAGAAATCCACTCAGCCACTAATGCTGGGGTATCAACACCTTCAATTTCAATGGTCACTTCGGTTGATAAACGGAACTGCCCTGGTTTCTTTTCTTCAATCGAAAGAGTTTTAGCGTGTGCTCTAATGCGACTGTTCACGGTAACCGGCTGTAAAAATCTCACTTTATCGAAACCGGCATTCAAGCCCATATAAAAACCGTCAATGATGACGCTAAATTCTTCAGCAAAATGTGACAGCATGGAAAGTGACAGGAAGCCATGGGCAATGGTCGAGCCAAAAGGCGTCGCTTTGGCTTTTTCTTCATCTACGTGAATAAACTGATGATCCAGTGTGCAATCCGCAAACTGATTAATCTGATTTTGAGTTATTTGATACCAGCTTGTTGGCTCGGCTTGGAAGCCAATATAGTTTGTGATGTCGTTACGATTGATGACTGTCGGCATTGTTCCCTTTCCTCTTGTACGTTCAGGTACTGTCCATGAATGAAATTTAAGCGATATCTCATGCTAGTTGGGGTGGACACATTAAACAAATGAATAGTTTTGATACCAAGACATTCGCAATATGAATAGTCTAGCGTGTTGAAAGGAAGTAATACGTCAGGGAGATTATAACAAAAACGCATTACCCAATTAATGAGTAATGCGTTAATAATAAAGGATTTATACTAGCTAGAATTGAGAAATTACCTCGCGAATCAAAATCCAACTATAGGCAAAGTCTGACTGGTAATACTCATCTAGGGAATCGACCTACCTATAAATAACTCAGCTCAGTCAGTGATAACCTATGATGACTATGACCAACTTGTACATCATTCAATTTAGGTTAAAACCAGTCGGCTTGCATGTCAAAACTGGTACTGTCAGTACTCATCAACAGAGATGACCACACCGCAATTTTGGGTAATTCAAAGCGATAGAAATACTGCGATGCCTGTAACTTACCTTTATAGAAAAACTCATCTGCTTGATGCGGTTGCTGTGCTAAGGCTTTGGTAGCAACCATACTTTGCTTAAGCCATAACCACGCAATAATCACATGGCCAAACAACTCTAAGTACTTAACTGAGTTGGCTAAGGCTAAATCGATATTCTTCGTCGCCATGCCGTTGAGTACCGCTTCAGTTGTCAGCGTTAATGTCTCTACCGCTTCGCTTAGCTTCTGGGTATATTCGCTCAAGCTGTCGTATTGTTTGGCTTGCTCAATGGTTTGGACAATTTCATGCAGGGTAGCTTTATAACCCTGCATCTTATTCATCGGCACTTTACGGGTAATCAAATCTAACGATTGTATTCCCGTGGTGCCTTCATGAATCGGATTTAAACGGTTATCACGATAGAACATCTCAACTGGATGCTCATTGATGTAACCATGCCCGCCCATAACTTGAATAGCATAAGAGTTAGCTTTAGGGCCATATTCAGATGGCCAGGTTTTAATGATTGGGGTTAAAAAATCTAACAAGGTATGGGCATGCTCACGTTGTTCAACGGTGTCTGCAGTACGCTCATCATCACTTAATTGAGTCCCATACAACACTAACGCCATTGCCCCTTCGGCATAAGCTTTTTGTGCTAATAACATGCGTTTTACATCAGCATGTTCAATGATGTTGACCATTGGGGATTGCGGGTCTTTACACGAGGGTAGTCGACCCTGCGGACGGTTTTTAGCGTAATCGACTGAATATTGATAACCGGCCACAGCCAATACCGCACCACTGGTACCCACCATAATGCGAGCTTCATTCATCATGTGGAACATGTACTTTAAACCGCAATGTTCTTCACCGACTAAATAACCAATTGAACCATTTTTCTCACCAAAACTCAGTGCAGTAGACGTTTGCGCGCGGCCACCCATTTTATGAAATAGCCCAGCGAGAGCCACTTCATTGTCTTCACCGACGGAACCATCTTGATTAAGCAAAAACTTAGGTACCACAAATAACGAAATACCTTTAACACCTTTTGGTGCGCCTTGAATTCGTGCTAACACCAAATGAACGATATTCTCGCTTAAATCATGGTCGCCGCCTGAGATATAAATTTTATTGCCAGTAATGCGATAAGTACCGTCGTCCGATTTTACCGCTTTGGTAATCAAGTCGCCTAACGCTGAGCCACTGCCCGGTTCCGTCATGGCCATGGTGCCCATAAAACGGCCTTCACGCATGGGTTTAACCCAAGTGTTAATCAGTTCTTGACTGCCATGTGCTTGCAACAAGTTGGCGTTGGCTGTGGTTAACATGTTGTAACCCATACCCACACCGCCAGCCACACTCAAAAATGAGGCTGCTGCACTGGCGATAATCGGCGGTAATTGCATACCACCCAAATCATAATCAGCTGTTGCAGCACCAATACCAGACTCATTAACCGCATCTATCGCGGTTTTAAGCTCTGGGATGATATGCACTTTTTTACCATCAAATGTTGGTTGATGAGTATCAAGTTTTTGACGGATAGGAAGAAAGTATTTTTCTGCGATCGCTTTAGCCGTGGTGACGACTTCATTGAAGGTCTGGCGATCGTGATCTTGATAACGCGCTCGGCTCGTTAACGCTTCACTGTCAAACAGTTCGTAAAGCATAAATTCAAGATCGCGTTCATTCATTAACGTTGCAGGCATAATAGTCTCTTCTTATCTTGTTACTGAGCAGATGTCATGACATCTGCTCACAATGTATTGTTAAATGGATAGTGACAAATATTTGCTGACTGCCCACTGAGGCTTAAAACGCTGACACGCCGCCATCAACCGCAATGCATTGTCCTGTCATATAGGTGTTGGCGGGTGATAACATCATTAACATCACCGCGACGATTTCTTTTGGCTCACCTAAACGATTCATTGGCGCGCCACGGGCCATTTTCTTTTGCTTTTCTTCGTCAGCAAAGTTGGTCACCATCGGCGTTAGGGTAAAGAATGGGCATATTGCATTAATACGAATATTCTCGCGGCCGTATTCAACTGCACCCGTCTTGGTTAAACCAATAACAGCATGTTTTGCCATAGAATAAGCACTGCCTCGAGCAGCGCCACCTAAACCGGCCATTGAACTGACATTGAGAATGGCGCCCTCGCCTTGTTTAAGCATTTGTTGTATTTGATGACGCATGCCAAATTGCACACCTTTGACGTTGACAGCAAATTGGCGGTCCATAATGGACTCATCAATGTGATGCAGCGGCATAAACTCGTGCGCGATACCGGCATTATTGACGCCAATATCCACTCGACCAAAATATTCAATCGCGGTATCGACCATCGCTTTACAAGATTCATTTTTGGACACATCGCATTTCATTGCGACCACTTCAGCACCGGTCGCGGCAATAGCATCTGCCACTTGATGCACGCCAGCTTCGTTAATGTCACTGATGACTAACTTAGCGCCACGTTTGGCTAACTCTTCGGCCAATAATTTACCAAAACCTTGTGCTGCGCCCGTAATAACGGCGACTTTGCCCGTAAAGTCTAATAATGGATCCATGCGAGTAACTCCTGTAATTGATGGTCTTATTGTTATATTGAGTGTCTGTTTATCAATTTTTTATCATTTGTTTTTAGCTGAAATCTTAAGTATTAAGTATTAAGTATTAAAGATTAAAATGAGTGTTAACGTCGCGTTATCACGGTAGATGTCGTTGATAGAACGCTATTATTTCTCTTGTGCGACAACCTGCAACGCCATTTGTGCAAGCGGTTCAACGAACGATCCTACTTTATTAGCATGTTCATTTGATGCATTGCCTTCTGCAGCGCGTTTTGCCACTCCTTGGGCAATTGCCGCTAAACGGAAGAAACTAAACGCAAGATAAAACACCCATTTTTCAATCCGTTCAATGCCCATGCGGTGGCAATATAAATCGACATATTCTTGTTCAGTCGGAATGCCTAAGCTGCCACGGTCGACGTCTTTTAAACCATCAATACTGCCCATTCCTGCTGGCATACGTAATTGCATGCATTGATAAGCAAGGTCGGCATATGGATGACCTAATGTCGATAATTCCCAGTCGAGCAACGCAATAACCTGTGGTTTATCTTTGGCAAACATCATGTTGTCTAATCTAAAGTCGCCATGGACTAAACACACACGGCCATCATCTTCGGGTAAATTATCTTCAAGCCACTGACTTAGCTGGTCCATCGCGGGTATTTTTTTAAGCTCGGTCAACCGATACTGTGATGTCCAGCGAGTTAATTGACGCTCAAAATAATTTCCTGCTTTACCATAATCAGTTAAGCCAACCGCATTCACATCAACACTGTGCAATGCAGCTAATACTCGGTTCATTTCGTTATACATGGCTGAGCGGCGCTCATTGGTGCCAATCTCAGCTAACGATGCGCTCCAATAAACGGTGCCATCGCAATATTCCATTAAGTAAAACATCGAACCGATAACAGAGATGTCTTCACACAGATGGAATACTTTTGCGACCGGAACTTCGCTGTCTTTTAATGCATTAAGAACCCGATATTCGCGATCTACCGCATGAGCAGACTTTAATAACTTGCCTGAAGGTTGACGGCGTAATACATACACACCCGATTTTGCGGTGACTTTAAATGTTGGATTAGACTGACCGCCGGCAAACTTTTCTAAGGTAATCGGGCCTTCAAAACCCTCAACTTGATTTTCTAAGTAAGCAGTCAGCTGTTGATTATTAATTGATAATACTTGGGGCATTTAGCAATACTCTTGTTGTTATTCTTAGTCATTAGATTGCAGTCATTGGATCGCAGTCATTAAAATTAGTCAGCTTGAATCAGTGTTTACGATCCAATTTTATGACTCAATGATTGCCATCTGATTGGTGACACGGCATTCAGATTGAAACGCAGTAATGCGTTTCAATCTGTTGCTCAATGTCTGCAACGTATCGAATTACTCTGCAATCTTTTTCACTAAATCACGGCCTAACTGCATCATATGCACTTGGTCTGGACCATCGGCTAAACGCAAAGTACGTTGTCCAGCCCATGCGTGTGCTAAGAAGGTGTCTTGACTCACACCCACAGCACCATGGCATTGAATAGCACGGTCAATCACATCAAGTGACATATTCGGCGCGACAATTTTGATCATGGCAATCAGTTCTTTGGCGGCTTTATTGCCGTCGGTATCCATTTTTTGCGCCGCTTTTAAGGTCATTAAGCGGGCTTGTTCAATCTGGCAGGCAGATTTAGCAATGTCTTCACGAACCGACTGTTGCTTGATCATCGGTTGACCAAACACAATACGTTCACCAACGCGTTTACACATTAAATCTAATGCGCGCTGAGCGATACCAACTGAACGCATGCAGTGATGAATACGTCCAGGGCCAAGGCGGCCTTGGGCAATTTCAAAACCTTTACCTTCAGCAACAATAATATTTTCAACCGGTACGCGGACATTGGTAAACGTCACTTCGCCGTGACCTTCGGGAGCGTCGTTATAACCAAACACTTTCATTGGCCGCACTAACGTCACGCCCGGGGTGTTCATTGGCACAAGCACTTGTGATTGTTGAATGTAACGATTGCTGTTGGTTGGGTCTGTTTTGCCCATCACAATCATAATTTCGCATTGCTTACGACACGCGCCACTGATGTAAAACTTGCGGCCATTAATGACATACTCGTCACCATCACGTTCAATGCTTAACTCAATATTAGTCGCATCACTTGAGGCAACTTCTGGTTCTGTCATCGCAAATGCGGATCGAATTTTGCCTTCCAGCAATGGCTCTAGCCATTGTTTTTTCTGGGCTTCATTACCGTATTTAGCCAATACTTCCATGTTGCCGGTATCGGGTGCCGCACAGTTAAACACTTCTGACGCCCACATCACTTTGCCCATAATTTCAGCCAGTGGTGCATATTCTAAATTGGTCAATCCTGCACTGTATTTGCCGTACGCCACAGGCAGAAATAAATTCCACAATCCTTGTGCTTTCGCTTTGGCTTTTAATTCTTCCATTAACGGAGGCGTTGACCAAGGATCAAGCTCTACCTGTCGGTGCATTTCTTCTTCAACCGGAAACACGTTCAAATCCATAAAATCGGTTACACGTTTGATTAATGCTTGAACTTTTTCACTGTATTCAAAATTCATGTTCTACCCTTCTATTGGTCATTACGGTGTAATAGCAGTGCTAGAGTGAGGCTTAATATTTCAATTAAGACTCAAGCAGATCAGCAAACGTTAACTGAGTGACGTTAATGATTTTTTGTTAAACGGTTTAATCTCCGCGATGGCTTTGTGTTTAATTTTATTGACCCACTGCGGATCGACTAACAAGGCTCGGCCAACTGCGACTAAATCAAATTCGTCATTATTTAAACGCACTAATAACTCATCAATGCCAGTTGGATTAGACGTGCCAGATAAATCGGCATTGCCTTCACCAATAAAGTCAGCGTCTAACCCTACATTGCCAACGGTAATGACGGGCTTATTAGTGAGCTTTTTGGTCCAACCTGCTAAGTTAAGATCTGAACCTTCAAACTCGGGTACCCAGAATCGGCGTGTACTGGCATGAAAAATATCGACGCCAGCATCGCTTAGCAAACCTAAAAAGGTGGCTAACTCTTCAGGGGTTTGACACAGTTTTGCACTGTAATCTTGTTGTTTCCACTGTGAAAAGCGGAAGATAATCGTAAACTCCTCACCCACTGCGGCGCGAATGGCTTTAACAATTTCAACGCCAAAGCGAGTTCGATTTTCTAACGAACCACCGTATTGGTCATCACGTTGGTTAGTGCCTTCCCAAAAGAACTGATCCACTAAGTAACCGTGCGCGCCGTGTACTTCAATGGCATCAAAGCCAATGTTTTTGGCATCTAATGCGGCTTGTGCAAAAGAGGCAACCACTTCATTAATATCATCCTGGGTCATTGCGACGCCGTTTTTAGCACCGGGTTTATATAAACCTGATGGGCTATAGGCTGGTGCTTCTTTATCTGGTCCAATTCCAGGTTTTCTTACTGAACCCACATGCCAAAGCTGTGGAGCAATTTTGCCACCTGCGGCGTGCACTTCATCCACTACGTGTTTCCAGCCTGCTAATGCTGCTTCGCCAAAAATTGCAGGTACATTTTCATAACCGTTGGCCGCTTTATGAGAAATAAAGGTGCCTTCGGTGATAATTAATCCCACGTCACCCTCAGCACGTCTGCGGTAATATGCTGCAACATCTTTATTAGGAACATAGTTTGGTGAAAACGCACGTGTCATTGGTGCCATAACGGTTTTGTTTTTGAGTGACAGCGATTTAGTGTTAAATGATTCAAATAACTTATCGATGCTGGTATTTTTGTCACTGTTCATGTGGATGTCCTAGCGTGTTATAGTTTTTTATCTATTTTTTCTTATACTAATCAATCTATTACCCAATCAGATAACCGCCGTCGACATTGATGGCGGTACCTGTGGTGTAACTTGATGCGTTAGATGCGAGATACAACACAGTGCCGGCCATTTCATCTGGCTGAGCCACACGCTTCATAGGCACGTGGTGCATCATTTGTTTCAAAATGGCTGGGTTATCAACTAACGCAGAAGCAAACTTGGTATCTGTTCCGCCGGGTAATAGAGCATTCACGCGGATATTGAATTGGGCACATTCTTTAGCGAATGCTTGTGTCATTGAAATAACAGCCGCTTTAGTAATAGAGTAAATACCTTGGAAATCTCCTGGGATAACACCATTAACAGACGCCACGTTAATGATTGAACCACCGCCACTGTCTTTCATTAATTTTGCGCCTTTAGTCGACATAAAGAAGTAACCACGAATGTTAACGTCGACGGTTTTTTGAAAGGCGATTAAGTCTGTATCAATAATGTGACCAAAATATGGGTTAGCCGCAGCGTTATTGACCAGAATATCTAGTTTGCCATGTTGCTCTGTAATGGCTGCAAAAATAGCATCAATTTGATCCATGTCGCCAATGTGACACGCGATGGCTTGTGCACTGCCGCCGGCTTTAACAATCTCATCAACCACTATCTGGCAAGCTTCAATTTTTCGACTTGATACAATCACATGAGCACCGTACTGAGCTAATAGTTTGGCAACACTTTCGCCAATACCACGACTTGCACCAGTCACTAAGGCAACCTTCCCTGTTAAATCAAACAAATTGACATTGTTCATGTTTTTTCCTTTATATTTTTGATTAATGGTTCAAAGCGCTAAAGAGCCTCGTGATTACCTAAAGGTTACCCAGTCGTCGCCAGCCTGCTCTAAGTGACTGTAGTTATTAAAATAATCAACACTCAACATGTTTTCAGAAAATAACAGTTTAGTGACACCTGTATTTCTAGCCTGCTGATTCAAGGCTAATGTTTGCTGATCGTTTAATTGTAAAATGTGTTGCACGATTGTTGAAATAGTCCCTCCTGAAGTAAACACTAAAATGTCTTTTGATTTTTTTGTGTTATTTCCAGCGGTAGTAATCTCACGCTTTTTTGCTAATTCTTGTTCAATAATATTGTGCAGAGCCCGAATACAACGCGCTTTAAATTGTGGCCAACTCTCTTTGTATTCATGATCTTTATCACCAGCAATCCAACGACTGAGTGCTTGAGAAAATTCTTTTTGTAGCGTTTTATTCGGTTCATTACGTTGACTAATTTCTAGACTCATTTCTGCAAAGTTTTGCCACTGGTCATTGTACTTTTTTAAAATATCTACATGGTCAAATTCATTAAAGCCAGAATGGATAATCATGGGTGTTGATTCACCTTGGTATCCTTTTACAAAGCTGGTTAACGTTTGGCCATGACGCAATAAATCACCACTATAAAACTTGCTGGGGATAGCCCTAGCGCGCCAGTACTGACCTAATATTGTCGCTTGCTGGCTACCTTTATCTGACAGTTGATCGTAATCAGTGCTTCCAAAAGATGCCTGCCCGTGTCGAATCAAATAAATTGCTGCCATATTAGGTCTCTAACTGATTAAAATGATGGTTCAATACAAAAGTAAAAAATTAACTCACTGTTTAACTCATTGTTTAGATTGTCGTTAATCTAGGTTTAACAACCTTGAAAGCAATATTGAATTATTTTCGAATATCTGTAGTAGATGTTAATAATGAATACTTTTAGCGTATATTTAGCTATTTTTTGTACTGCACCGAATCTACTTGACTATGCTAATAGCAACATCTAAATTGAACAAATGAATAGTTCTAATACCCTACTATTTATAATTTAAATAGTAGATGTTAGATCAAAAATAGCAGATATGAGTTGAGGTGCTCTCAACGTACACCGTGAGATCACTGGAGTGAGTATGAAAATTGATTTGAATTTGTTTGTGGTTTTCGATGCGATTTATTGTGAAGGAAACATAACCAAAGCAGCGTCAGTGCTAAATTTATCGCAACCAGCAGTGAGTCATTCATTAGGTAAATTACGCACTCATTTTGATGATGCTTTGTTTATCAGGCAAGGCAATGAAATGCGGCCAACACCGGTGGCAAAGAATGTCATTGATGACGTGCGCGAAGCATTACATCAACTACAGGTGTGTTTAGTACAATCGCGGCAGTTTGAACCCTTAACCTCACGTAAGAGTTTTTCACTGTCATTACATGGCTCGTTAGAACCCTACTATTTACCGATATTGCAGCAAAGTTTGTCGTTAGAGTCTCCGGCAATCAATTTACGCAGTAATAAAAGGGTCAGACGAACGGAACTCGAAAACAAACTTGCCAGCGGTGATATTGATTTGGCAATTGATACCCTAATCCCTGTCAGCAATAACATTATGCACACCCAATTAGAAGTAGACCAACTGGTTGTTGTTGCTCGTAAAAACCACCCAGCTATTACACCAGAACTTGATTTAGATACTTACCTTCGGTTAGATCACGTGCTAGTTTCATCTCGCTCAACGGGCCCTAGCTTGGAAGATTTTGAACTTTCTCGCATTGGTTTGCATCGTAAAATCTCATTACGTTGCCAGCATGCTTTATCAGCGTGCCAAGTCATCTTAAATAACGATATGTTGCTCACATTACCTAAAACCGCCGCAGCTATGTATAGCAAGATGCTTGATATTGCTATTTACCCTATGCCAGTGGAATTACCTGATATTGGCGTGCATTTATATTGGCATGTTAACGTCGACAAAGAACCGGCTAACAAATGGCTTAGAAACAAAATGATTATTGCGGCAACAAATACTCGCATAGAGAAAAATTGACATTCATATAGGTAATGATTGAGCTTAAATGCCAACTATATTTTTTCACGCAATATATAAGGGCATGCCCCTTATATATTGCCGTTTAATTAACACTGCAGGTAATTATCCATCAAACTGTGTTCTTGCAGTAAATTGATATGTTCACCTAATAAACCTAAATACTGTTCAATCAATTTTATACACTAAGAGTTGCTGATCCATTGCCTAATATCGACATCGACAACTAAATTTAACAGCTCATTTTTTGACGGTTCATCGAGTTGATGAGTTAATGATAAATTGACAACATACAAAATTAATCCCAGAGTATTCACGTTTAATCCTGTGGCATTAAAATCCGGTTTATCTTGCATTAAAATCAGTTCACATAGATCAAGTGGGTAACCCCAAAGTGTCAAGATATAAACCGTCAATACAGTCGCATCTGCAAGCATGGTATGAGTGTCATCTGAATCAAAATCAACATGCTCGTTTGTTTCAGACATTAGCACTAAATGACCAATACCACTGAGTAAAGCAGCTATAAAAACAACATCTTGCTGCTCAATGCTAAATCCCATCGACTTACTTAACTGACGACATAATCGAGAATAATTAAATGACCATTCATTAATTTTTTTATGTGCTTTTTCTGGCACTCTTAAGGCTAATGCTTGATCAACGACCATACTAACAACGATCGTTTCAGTCATTTTAAGACCTAAACGTTTTATGGCCTCTTCCAAACTCACAGTCTTGCGGCTGTAGCCTAAGAAAGCTGAGTTTGCAATTTGTATCAGCTTGGCAGCGATAACACTTTCCTGGTGAATTATGTCCGCGGCATGAGAGATATCAACTTCTTCATTGGCGAACATAGACTGAATTTGTCTCGCGATATCTGGTAATGCAAAAAAGTACCCGATACGACCCAGTTTATTTCGTAAAGGTTGTTCTATATCTAGGGTATTTAAGTGTTCTAATGAGCAAAAAACATCATTTATGTCTTGTTGTGTAAAAGGTTTTTTCAACACAAAATGGGCAATTTCTGTTACTTTAGACACAACATCCTCGGCGGTGTCACCGGTTAATAACACCCGTAATGCCGACGGCATTATTTGAGAAACCTGTTTTAGCAGCTCATCACCATTAATATCTGGCATTAAGTAATCACAAATCACGGTATCGACAATGGCCCCATCAGGCAAAGCCTGCTGCCAATGAAGTGGATCACTGCATAAATAAAATTGCCAATGTGGTTTGAGACGACTTGCGACTCTATTTAGCGCTTTAAGCATAAAAATATCGTCATCAATAAACAGTACAGTTAATGTTTTCATAAATCACCCATTAATCTGGCAACTGAAAAATTAGGATCAGAAATTAAAGAAATAAACTGCTCCTCTATTTGAGGGCGAGCAATAACATATCCTTGGATAATGTCACAATTCAGCCGTTCAAGAATTGGAATTTGGTCAAAATACTCTACTCCTTCAACCACCACTTTCATACCTAAATCATGGGCCATACGAGTAATGTTAGCGATCATGCTTTGAGTGTTTAAATTACTCGCAATGTCGATGATTAAAGACCGATCTATTTTAAGCACATCGATTGGCAATTTTGATAAATAAGACAAAGATGAATAGCCCGTACCGAAATCATCAATCGCAATACTGATCCCTGCTTTTTTAAGTCTAGCCAGTTTCTCTGCACTTTCTTCAATATTATCAACCAACCATGACTCTGTTAATTCAAATTCGAGAATTGACATGTCGATATCGAAACCTTTCAATAACGCTTCGACTCTTGGTATAAAATCGGGTTCAGATAATTGCTTTCCAGAGATATTAACAGCAACATGATCGAGAACGATTCCGTTTTTAAGCCAATTTGAAATCGCTAAACAGGTTTTTTCAATTACCCAGTAGCCTATTTCAATAATTTGCCCTTCTTGCTCCGCTATTGGAATAAATACGTCTGGAGAGACCATTCCTAACTCTGGACTATTCCAGCGTAACAGTACTTCACAACTAGCAATTTTACGTAATCTTAAATCGTACTTAGGTTGAAAGTTTAAAAATAACTCTTGATTTTCAATGGCATGATATAAGGCTTTACTTGTAAATAATTGTTTGCGTTTCTGCTCGATGATAGAGTCGTCAAAACGCATGTAAAAATGAGAGTTTCCATTACTATGCAGTCTGTTACTGACCAATGCATTACTGAATAACTGCTGTGCACTCGCGCCATCGCTTGGAGCAATGCAATAGCTAATCGTAAATTCAATGCGTACGGTTTTTTCAGCATATTTTTTGTCAGTAAACGATGAAAAAATATTATCTAGTTGACTGTGTAATTCAATCTCCGATACATAGTTAGCAACAAGAATCACAAAATATTCATTCGGTAATACAGATATTCGGTGATTAAACCTTTCACATTCCATTATTAATGTTGTGTGTATCTCATTAAATAATGCAACAGAATCAATATCGCCTAGCATATCAGCCCAATAGCCATAATTTTTTAGATGTATAGCCACCAAAGCAAATGATTTATCTGTCTCAAGTAATGTTTGCGCAGTGCTTAATAAACTTGTTTGATCGATTAGCGTTTTTGACTCACAAAGGACATTATTATCAACGTCTGATGCCATTGAAATGGAAAAAAATCTAGAATTATCGGTCACATGCTTAAGGCTAAACATAACACTTTCGCCTTGAGTCGTTTGTAATGTCGGGGTTTCAACGTTAGGGCTAAATAAATAGTCAATGCAACGATCAGTACAATACGGAAACAGATCATTTAATAATGTATTTTCGTTTCTTATTGCAAGTATCTTTTTAGATAAGCCATTGAACCTACCTATTTGACCATGTGGAAAAAGCTCGATTACAGCTTCATCACTGCTGGCGAGTAGATCGGCAATAATACTTCTTTGTTGTTTACTGTGGTATTGACAAAAGGCCTTCTCGACCTCAATAACAAGTGCATTGTCGTCCCATGGTTTTTGTAAAAAACGAAATACAGTACGAGAGTTAAGCAGCGTTAATATAGAATTAAAATCAGACGAACCACTAAGCACCATACACACCGTATTAGGTTGCATAGATTTTATTGCTAGCAGTAAATCAGACCCATTCATCATAGGCATACGATAATCTGAAATAACGACAGGACATGCTTCTTTAGACATGATCTCTAAGGCTTCTTTACCGTTATCAGCAATAAATACTTGATAACCTACACGCGTGAACAATCTTTTTAACGCTCGTAATATGGACTGTTCATCATCAACAATGAGTAGCTTTTGCTTCATAATTTTACCCATTAATTAAAAGACTGTTGACTAAAGATCGCAGCTTGTCGTTATCAAACGGTTTTGATAATACCGCATCAGCACCTAAATCTAAGGCCTTTTGCAATTCATGTTCAGATAATCCAGACAACACAAGAATTTTTAATTCCGCTAATTCTGGCTGTTGACGAATGAATTGCAATACTTCAAAACCATCTAAACTAGGCATTGCAAGGTCAAGTGTAATCAAATCAGGTTTATCACTGAGTAATTTAACACCCGCGTGAAATCCATCTGCGGCAAAAGAGAAATAATAACCGCTTGATGATAAAACTCGGCGTATTGCATTTCTAATTTCAGTTTCATCATCAATAATTAAAATACGTTTTGGTGATGCAGAACCTGAGTCGGAATCAGTCTCTATATCCTCACAGTAACTCATTAATTCTTCAGGCATTGGCATTTTTTGTTGTTGTAAAAACAAAATAAAATCGTCCAGTAGCACTCGGTAATTACCCCTACCCGGCAATTTATGTCCTTTTAACCGACCTTGCGAAATCCAACGACTAACAGTCCTATGATGCACATCACAATACTGCGCAATGACACTGGGTCGTAACGTTTTCATACTTTATCACTCATCATAAAACTTGATTAGTTGTCATTTATAGCATAACTTAATCAATGAGACAAATGAGACATTGAAGACATCGGAAATTTAGGAACATATGAAACAATTAGAAACTGCAGATTTACCTATAATTTTATGTGTAGACGATGAGACCAGTATTTTAAAGTCTTTACAACGTGTATTTTTTTCATCAAATGTTCAACTATTACAAGCGTCTAGTGGTAAACAAGCACTAGAAATAATGCAACAACACAAAGTGAACCTGATCATTTCTGATATGCGAATGCCGAATATGACAGGCGCAGAGTTTCTTGCACAAGCAGCCGTAATGCAGCCTGACAGTTATCGTATTTTGATGACTGGATACTCGGATATTCAATCTACTGTTGCGGCCATTAATATCGGTAAAATTCATCGTTATATTCAAAAGCCTTGGGATAATACTGAACTACTTGCACAAGTTAATGAGGGGCTAGAGACTTATCGCCTAATTAAAAAAAATAAAGAACTGACAAAGAAAATTGCAGTTCAAAATAAACAACTAAAACAATTGAATACCAATCTAGAAGACACGGTACAGCAACGAACCCAACAACTAAAACAAAGTTTACAACAATATAAAACCTTGGCCAATAATCGAGGTAATGAACAGAAAGCCACATTAGAGGTGCTTTATAATTTAATTAGTATCAATCCGGAAATAAACGGTCAGTTTGCACTTAAAATCAGTGAAACCTGCAATAACATCGCTAACCTATTAGGCATCACTCCACCTGGAGTCGAAATTATTACTAAGGCAGGATTATATTCCGAGCTAGGCAAATTAGGGTTACCTTCTTATTGCCTGAATAAGCCATATGATGAACTGACTAGTGCTGACCAAAAACATTTTATGCGTCATCCTCAATTAGCAGAAGAAATTTTAACACCTGCCGTTCATTTATCTGTAATGAGTGAAATTATTGCTAGTCAATATGAACAATATAATGGTACCGGAGAGCCATTACAGACAGCGGGCAAAAATATTCACATAGGATCGCGAATTTTATCCGTTGCTAGAGATTTTTGGCATGAATTTCTGCCTAAAAAAAATATTCAAGAGCCGACAAAAGAACAAGTATATAAACTGATAATGCTTCAACAAGGTATTTTATACGACCCAAAAGTGGTTGAAGCATTGGGTAAGTTAATATTTAGTAATGAAAATAATAAAGAAAACATTCATTATTCTGAAGAAGAGTTCTCAAATGGCATACACATAGGAGAAATATCTATTGGTATGCGACTTAGTCAAAATCTCTATAATCGTAAGCATATGCTATTACTACCAAAGGGACATGTCTTTTGTACTAAAACAATCAATAACTTACAGAGTTATGAAAAGAGACACAAAGAAACGTTACTGATAAAAGCAGAGAAAGTTGAAAAGTGACCTGATCAGGCAGAACAAAAGAATGTATAACTCGATAATCGCATCTACATTGTTACTATTTATCCACATATGTTTTAACGGTGAATTATTATGAAAAACATGTTAATAAAACTGTTTTTCTCAAAGGCATTTTCTACAAGACGCATGTGGTTCTTTATCTACGCCACATCACTTGGCTTGATTGCTAATACCATGGCAATTGACATTCCCATTGTTGTGCCGTTTCTTGTGGGTAATATTGCGTTTTCAATTATACTATTTCGATTAGGTTTCACTTGGTCGTTATTATCGTTAATCATTGTTTGCTTACCACTAGAAAGCCCATTAGTTATTAGTAATTGCGTTTTACAATTAATGTTTCTTATGTGGCTTAGGCTCAATCTTAAGCAGTCTTTATGGCCTATATTTTGTGTATATTCCATATCAATCTTTGCCCTTGATTACCTATTGGGTAATGATTCTTTAAAAAGTACAACGATGTTATGGATCATTGCCACCATGTTACATTGCTGTATTTTTGCCCTGTGTACCAAAACCGCATTGATGCTTAATACCATCACCATCACCCCATTAAATCAAAAACAGCAAAGTTTGCGTCTTCAACTGAGTCACCGAATTGGACTATACAGTGCAGTGCCATGCACAATATTGATTGCATTTATTTTGCAAGCAGCAATCGGACTGCATTTATCATCGCAACTACAATTTTATCAAGATGAGCAAAATGTGTTTGTGTCAAAAATACAGCGGCATATAGAACGATATATCAGTAATACTGAGCTCGTTGCCAGCTTAGGACATAAAAATATAGATACACATACTCTACAAACACTTAACGGCCAGGAACCTGAATTTATCTCGACATTGGTGACCGATAAAAATGGCATCGTGACGCAATTTTACAAAGCTGGTGTATCGAAACTACCGATTAACAATGTGTCTGTTACTGACCGCAGTTATTTCAGTCAACCCAAAACAATTAATACCAGCTTTGTGAGTGAGAGTTTTAAAGGTAGAGCCCTCGGAGAAGACCTGCTTTTTGCCGTGAGTGCACCTATTTATCTAAACGGTATTTTTGATGGCGTGGTCGAAGTTTCGGTCGTTCTAGACACTCTCACCAAAACATTAGCGTTTACTGATAACATCAGTCCAAACACGATTATACTTGATCGACAGTCAAAAAAGATATGGGGAAGCAATCACTTAGGGGAATTAGGCGATGTTTGGAATGAACACGCAATATTTGAACCATATCATCCTTCATTACTGCAACAGTTGTTTTTTAACACGGCAAAATCCATTGTTTTCACAACAGATGCTCGTTACATACTAGTAAAAAGCCAATTAGACAAATTAAATTGGTCAACAATACATTATCAAGAAACAACCCCTTTTATTGTTCGCTATTTAATTTATCTTAGTATCGCAATGTTATCTTCATTATTAGTATTGAAATATATCACTGCATTATCAGGTCGTTTAGTGCATAACTATACTGAAACACTCGAAAAAATTACAGAATTCACACATCAATTAGGCACTGATAAACGAATCAATCAACCGCTGCATTTTAACTATTCGGCGCGAGAATTTGAGATACTGACTCAAAGTATAAACAACCTTAATGAACGTGTTATTAATTCAAGAGAAGCAATGATGAATTCAATGGCTGAAGTCAAAGCGTTGAACAATCAATTAGAAGACAGAGTGAAAGAAAGAACATTACAACTAGAACAAGAGCGCGACAGAGCAAATCAATTAGCTGCTATCAAGACTCGATTTTTAGCGAATATGAGCCATGAGATACGCACACCTATCACTATCATAAAAGGATTCACAGAAGAGTTACTTAACCACACAAATGGTGAAACCCAGCAAGTGTTGAACCGTATTCAGCAAAATACCTTACATCTACAAAATGTTATTAACGACATCTTAGATACCGCTAAAATTGATGAAGGTAAAATGACGTTTGATTTACAGCCTATCGGCCTTAGAGACTTTCTAGTGAATTCAATTGATAGTTCATCACAAATTGCTAAATCTAAAGGCCTATCAATACAGTGCGCAATAGAGGACATTTCTGACTTATATGTCCTGGTTGATCCCTTTAGGCTACAACAAATTATACTTAATTTACTCAGTAATGCCGTTAAATTTACAGCCAATGGCACGATTATACTAAAAGCACATAAATCACCTGATAATACTTGTACTGTTCAAATCATAGATGAAGGTATTGGAATGAGTGATGAACAACAGCTCACTCTATTTGCAGCATTTAAGCAAGCAGACGTAAGCATAAGCCGGGATTATGGTGGCACTGGCCTAGGATTGTATATCAGTAAACAACTCGCTGATGCCATGGGGTTATTATTAACCGTGAAAAGTAAATTGGGTCAAGGATCCACTTTCACACTAACGTTGCCTACTACCAATACAAGACCCATTAGTAAGCCACTAGAACACGTTAATTCGACAACATTTACTCAACGAGTATTAGGCGGCACACTGCTTATTGTTGATGATGTAGAGGATATACGCCAACTCATTGCTGTTTATGTCAAACCGTTAAAAATGAAAATATTATTTGCTGAAAATGGTAAGCAGGCTGTTGATATCGTCGACAAAGATCAGCCAGATATTATTATCATGGATCAACAAATGCCCATTATGGACGGATACCAGGCTGCCCAAATGTTAAGAAACAGGCACTTTACCAAACCCATTATTTCATTAAGTGCGGACGTATTTAAAGAAGAACACTCACCGAATACCGTCTCGCCTTTCAATGAAGTATTGAACAAACCCATTGATAAAACGCAATTATTGCAAACCATCACTCGATGTTTTGACAAGCATCAAACCAAAGCATCAAAACCAGATAACGACGATGTAAAAACACAAGACGAGTTAGACATGTTAAATGAAATTAAAAACTTACGCCTAGAGTATCTAGATAGTTTACGAGCAATTCCCGACCAACTCATCTTACTTACATCAAGTTCAGATCACGATCAAGTTAAGAATTTATTTCACAAAATTAAAGGAACCAGTGCTTGCTTAGGATTAGATAATGTCAGCGAATCAGCAAAACAAGCCGAAATAGGCTTAAAGGCTGGAGAAAACCTACATGACGTATGTAAAAAATTCAATTCTAGTTTAAATAAATTAATTACAGATTCAGATGCTTAGATGTGTTTTATCAATTTCACCTGGGGGTAATAAGGGTAAAATGATGGTAAAAGTCGTGCCAACATTCACAGACGAACTAACCGATATCTTACCGTTATGTTTTTGAATGATACTGTAGGACAAGGACAGGCCTAAACCAGTGCCCTGACCTACGGGTTTGGTCGTATAAAAAGGCTCAAATATTTTACGTATCGCGCTGTCGCCAATACCAATGCCGGTATCTTTTATCTCAATAGTGACCTCAGTATCATCGCCGCGCACTGAGATATAAATGTGGCCTTTATTTTCAATCGCTTGTGCCGCATTGACCAATATATTAAGAAATACCTGATTCAATTGCATTGGCTGGCATAACAATAGAGGTACAGACTCTTGATAATCGCGATGAATTTCGATTTTGTGTTTAAATTGGCTATTGGCAATTTTTAAGGTGCTTTCGATGCCATCAATGACATTACAGTTTTCCCATTCACTGCTATCAACATGAGAAAATGCTTTCAAGCTTCTGACTATATCGGTTACCCGTTCAATACCTTCGATAGATTCACTGACTAAATCTGGCATATCGTCGCGTAAAAAAGGATATTGCATGCGTTGTTGCATGTCTTGTTGAAGATTAATAAAAGTTTGATTTTTGGTTTTATCAATCACTTTTTCATAAAAACTAACCAGTTTTAGTAGCTTACTCGAGTAATCTTGTAAAATTTGTAAATTTGAAAAGATGAAGCCAATCGGATTATTAATTTCATGCGCGACACCAGCGGCTAATTGTCCAATTGCAGCCATTTTCTCAGATTGCAATAATTGATTCTGTGCAGCTTCAAGTTTATTGTTTAACTCTAGCAAAACAGAATGTTCTTGCGCCAGTTGTTGAGTTAATCCTTTTTGGCCTTGATAATAACTGGCAAGTTCAGTCACATCTTGCACAATCATACACACTGTTTTAACCGTATTATTAGACACATCCAATGGTAGAAACTCAATATTTTGATACATCAAGGTTTCTTCACCCGTAATTGGACGGCTACTGCCAAACACAAAAACGTGCGGCTTGTGTTCCCAATAAGAAAAACTGGCATTATTTAATATAAAGACACTGTTGATTTTTTTCTTTAAATACGTAGCTTGGTCTGGAAACATCTCTAATAAATTCAGCCCTCTAACATCATCGCTGCTAATCTTGAGGCGATCGGCAAAAAAGTCATTCCAATACTCAATCTCAAACTGATCATTCAGCACACAAACACCTAATGGAAGTTTTGCTGTTAGATTCTGTAACATGGACTCTGTTGCCATCATGACTCCAATAACTCATTTAATTTGGTTAAAACAATCGAAATTGAGTCAGCTTCTAAACAAATCATGATTTTAGAATCAAATCGACTAGATTCTATTTTAAATTCAACTTCCATTAATAATGTGTTGCCCCAGCGATAATGACCCGCAGAAAGAAGTGTTGGGTCAAATACTGTTGGCATACTTAATTTTGTATTCAGTGTTAATTGTTGTGCAAAACCATTTAAGCAGGCCCCTGCAAGAATATTAGATAATTCCAGTAATAACTCTTCTTGGGTAATGTTAGACAATGGCAATTCGTAATCCATCAATTCAGCAATGGCTTCACAGCCCTGTTTGGATTGCAGGGAAAGTACTTCCCCTTTCACTGTACCCAGAAAAGACTGCCTGGTATGCCACATGGTGTCTAAGTTGATCATCTCAACAAACTCTGTAGGGGTAACTGACGATATTTGAGGGATAGAAAGTGTAATCTTAGCGCCAATCAGTCTCGCAAGAGAATTGGCTGCTTGCCCCATAGAAATGTTCATTAGCTCCTGCAAAGCATCACGCTGTTCTTCACTTAAATAGTCATTCATATTAACCCCACGTCAGATAAAGCCTGCGATAATTGCTCTGCTTGTAGCGGTTTATGTAAAAAGCGAAATGCCCCAAGTCGATCGACTAATTTTTTAGCTTCGGGTTGAATATCCGCGCTAATCACAATAACAACTGTTTTAGCATGATTTTCCTGTAAATAGCTTAGGACACCAAATCCGTCCAGTTCGGGCATAGTTAAATCCAAAAAAAGCACTTCTGCTTTGCCTGCTTCAACCGCTTCAATTGCCTCTTTGCCATTTTTGGCTTCGGTGATTTCAACATCCCAATCAACAGGGAGTGCACGCCTAACTACTTTTCTTGACATCATCGAATCATCTGCAATGGTTACAGGTATAGGCATTATAATCTCCAGGTTGTCTCATTTGTCCTTTAGATTATGATGTAGTCTTACAGAAAGTCAAAATTTAATAGAGTATTTTTTATAAACAGTGGTGTTAATTCATTTTAGTTGACATAATCAGCAGAAGACAAATAAGACACAACTTTCCATTAACAAATTAAGCATCTATTACTATTGAGGTTTTTATGAAAGGTATCATTTTTAACGTACTTGAAGACATGATAGTTGAACAATGTGGTATGGGTGTATGGAATGACTTAATGGAAAAACATGCGCCTGCGGACAGAGTATATGTTTCGGCTATCAACTATCCAGAAAATGAGTTATTTGCCATCGCCACAGAAGTCTCCGAGATTTTAGGTCTTCCTTTACAAGATGTCATAAAAGCCTTTGGCCAATTTTTATTTTCAGGCTTGGCTGCAAACCATACTGCCGTTGTTGAACGTTTCACAGACTTTACGTCACTCGTTATGGGCATTCATAATATCATCCACGTAGAAGTGAATAAGCTTTACGATGAGCCCTCATTACCTACCATCATGTCGACAATGATCGATGACCATAATATTGAACTCAAATACTATTCTCCGCGTAAATTATGTTTTTGTGCTGAAGGGCTTATCTTTGGTGCAGCTGATTATTATCATCAAAATATTAGCATCAAACATGACACCTGCATGCATCAAGGTGCTGAACAGTGCATCTTAAATATAGAGTTAAAAAATGATTGATAAATCTAACCCATATTACATTGCCTACCATCGAGAAAAGAAAGCCCGAGTTGAAGTTGAGCAATTGTTAGAAGATTACACTAGACAAGTGTATGAAAAAAATATGTTGTTAGAACAGCAGATTAAACAAATTAAAAATCAACAGCAGTCACTGATACAACAAGAGAAATTAGCCTTATTGGGGACTCTCGCTGCTGGTGTAGCTCATGAAATCAATAACCCATTAGCGTTTGTGATCAGTAATGTCACCACATTAAACAGTTATGTGAACGACTTAATTGAGGTAATCCCTAAAGAACAGTTAAGTCAAAGCGACCAAAATACTATCCATTTTATTACAGAAGACTTACCAGAGCTTATCACCGATAACGATCAAGGTTTTTTTCGCATTAAAGATATTGTTAAAAATCTGCTGTTCTTTGCCAGAACAGACTCCGAAGAATTAACAGAAATTGATTTGTCTGGTGCCATTGATATGGCAGTCAAGTTATTAGGCCCAAAACTAAAAAATATTCAAGTTAAACAAGAACTTTGCAAGGTACCTAAAATTCGATTTAATTCAGGAGAGCTTAACCAAGTGCTGGTCAATATCTTGGTTAATGCCATTCAAGCCTGTGAACAGCCAGCAAATAATAGCGCGATCATCACCATCAAACTGGCGCAGCATGACGGTATGATTCAACTCAATATTATCGATAATGGTTGTGGTATGTCTCCTGAAGTGCAACAAAGAATGTTTGATGCTTTTTATACTAACAAGCCTGTAGGCACTGGCACAGGTATAGGAATGTCGATTGTGTTGCAGATATTAAAACAACACAATGCGACGATTGATGTACAGTCTGAATTAGACAAAGGTACCATCATAAAAATTGGCTTTAATTTATCTGCACCTATATAGAAAATAAATTATAAATAAGTACTTAGCCAATATTTTTATTAAAAAAATCAACAGTCCGCTGCCATGCTAATTCCGCATTAATTTCATCATATCTGCTGGTAGAATCGTTATGAAATCCGTGATGGGCTTTTTTATACATGTGCATGGTATAGGGTACCTTAAATGCTTTTAAATCTTGCTCGTACTCGGGCCAAGTATTGTTAACCCTTTCATCTAACTCGCCTAATTGAATTAATAATGGCGCTTTAATATTTTGTCTTAATTCTTTTGCTGCTGGAGTGCCATAAAATGGAACACCGGCTTGAATCAAATTTGAATCAACTGCCGCGAGATAATTAACAATATAGCCGCCAAAACAAAATCCCACCGCACCTAAGTTACCATTACTGCGTTGATGCGTTTTCAAAAACTGGGCGGCCGCAACAAAGTCTTGTTCAATTTTACTGCGGTCTAATGATTGCTGCATTGCCCGGCCTTCATCATCATTACCAGGATAACCGCCTAGTGAAAAAAGTGCATCAGGAGCAAAAGCAATAAACCCCGCTTTCGCTAAACGGCGAGCAACATCTTCAATATATGGATTTAAACCACGATTTTCATGAACGACTAATACAACGGGCAATAACCCTGTTTTACTTGTGGGCTCGACTAAATAGCCCTGGCCTTTGCCATAACCTAAAGGAGAATCAAATTGAGTGTAAGTGGCTTTAATGTCGGCATCATTAAATGACACTTGCTCAGCTAGCGCATAATTAGGCAATAATGCCGAAGTCAGCACACTCATTGAATAACCTAATGCCACTAACGAGCCTAATTTAGTCATAAATGTCCGACGGTCCATGCCACCATGAGCATAGGAGTCATACCAATCAAAGGCTTGTTGCGGAATATTATCGACGGATTTGTGCTGCATAAGTTCCCTCTTCTGATCAAATGTAATTACGCTAATTGATGGTTATTAATATTAGTTGATAACAGTTAATGTTACCTGAAGATAATGTATTCACCATCGTCACCCGATTTTATACGCTTAATTAGCCGCTTAAGTTCAACTGATTTGGTGCGCCTAATTATCACAATTTAAGACTCTATCAATTGTGATGAGTCATGGTTGAGCTGGTTGATATCGCTTAAGCGTATGTGATGGATTTTCTCCAAAGAGTTGTGTGTAATCTTTGGTAAATTGGCCAGCATGCCAAAAGCCCCAATTGGCCGCAATCACCGAAATAGGCGTATCTTGGTCGGGTTGTTTCAGTTGACGCCTCACATTATTTAAGCGTGTAAGACGCAAAAAGCGCAATGGATTAATGCCTAAAATACTCTCAAAACTATACTGCAAGGTTCTTCGGCTCACAAAAGTAAGCTCACAAAGCTGGGTTATCGTCACCGCTTGTTGAGGATAATCATGCAAGAATTCTTTTACTTTCTCTACCACGGCTAAACGATGTTGATAGCTAGGCGCCACCACTTGTTTTGATGATTCCTGGGTTAATAAATTCAGCGCTAAAGTGCTTAACATATCTTGCTGTAACGCAGTATGTAAGCCTAATTCACCTTGGTTAATCAGTGATTCAATCATAAAACGGGTTTGGTTAAGTTGCATTGGATTAGTACTTAATCGCTCCGCCCCTTGCGACGTTAAACTCTTAAGTGACAAACCTTGTATCTCAGCCATAGTAAATAAGATCTGTTTATTAATAACCAAACCATAAATAGTAAACTGTTCTGGGGTCATTAACTCAAAATCACAATCACTGCTACGACACATAAACTGATGAGTATCAACTGGTAAACCATTGATTTTACTTTGGTCTGAAAAACGTGGAATGCCTAACCAGATTGATTCAGGCGCAATATTGCATTGCTGTCTTAGTGCACGCTGAGTAAATTCTTTAAATAAATGCGCCTCAGGATAGTCAAGCCCTTCTATACAACCATAAAAACTGCCGTTACTGACTTGATCATAAACTTGCTGCCATTGAGTTAAATTATGCGCCTGCTCATCAATATCGTTGGTTGTGACCACGCTCTTTTGTGGTGCGCACTGATTAATATGGTGCTCCATCTGTCACGTCCTCTTGATATAACACTGTTAACCCAAACTCTAACCCTGAAGACAAAGCACTTTATCTAGCTGAAATTAATCACAAAAAATGACTTTGCCAAAACTTGATAGCCACTTGGTACGATTTAAGCTCGTGTAAACTTATAAATTAATTGATTAACGATTACAGGAGCAAAACCTGTACCAAAGTTCAATCGTTAACCTCGAGGTCATTAATGAGTCAATCGTATCGCTACACCTTAGGTAGCCAAACATATCAATTTCGACATCTTGCAGACCTAATGGCTAAAGCAACGCCACAGCGATCCGGTGATCGCTTAGCCGGAGTGATGGCTCAATCAGCGAAAGAACGAGCTGTTGCGCAAATGACACTTGCAGATGTGCCATTAAAAACCTTCCTTAACGAAGCGCTTATTCCATATGAAACAGACGAAGTTACACGATTAATTTTAGACGAACATGACACTCGTGCATTTGCTTATATTAGCCATTTAACGGTTGGCGATTTTCGTAACTGGCTACTTAGCGACTACGTAACACCACAGGTTTTAGCCGCAGTAAAAATGGGCATCACACCTGAAATGGCAGCGGCTGTGAGCAAAATTATGCGTAATCAAGATCTTATTCTTGTGGCTAAAAAATGTCATGTCACTAGCGCATTTAGAAATACCATTGGCTTGCCCGGTCATTTATCGACCCGCTTGCAACCTAACCACCCTACCGATGATGTCAATGGGATTGCAGCTTCAATACTTGACGGTTTGTTGTATGGCAATGGCGATGCTGTGATTGGCATTAATCCAGCAACAGACAACGTAGCGCAAGCCATAAAACTAATGAAATTGATGGATGACGTGATCCAAAAATATGACATTCCAACACAGAGCTGCGTCTTAACCCACGTCACTAACACCATTGAATGTATAGAAGCCGGCGCACCGGTTGATTTGGTGTTTCAATCAATTGGTGGCACCGAAGCCACAAACAGCAGTTTTGGGTTTAATTTAAATACCTTAGCAGAAGCACAAGATGCAGCATTAAGTCTAAAGCGTGGCACCGTTGGCAATAACGTAATGTATTTTGAAACCGGCCAAGGCAGCTCGTTGTCTGCTAATGCTCACCATGGATTAGACCAACAAACCTGCGAAGCCAGGGCCTATGCTGTCGCGCGCAAGTTTAATCCGCTACTGGTGAATACAGTGGTTGGCTTTATTGGTCCTGAATATTTATTTGATGGTAAAGAAATTACTCGGGCCGGATTAGAAGATCATTTTTGCGCAAAACTACTTGGTGTACCTATGGGTTGTGATGTGTGTTACACCAACCATGCCGAAGCCGATCAAAACGATATGGATAATCTTCTCACCTTATTGGGGGTTGCCGGTTGCTCGTTTGTGATGGGGATACCAGGTTCAGACGACATCATGCTTAATTATCAAACCACTTCTTTTCATGATGCTTTATATGTTCGTCGTGTATTGGGCTCTCGCCCAGCGCCAGAATTTGAACACTGGTTAAGCAAAATGAACATTATGAAAAATTCGGCAGATTTTGTGTTGTCCAACACGGTACCCAATGCATTTGCTAAACCACTGTATGCACTACAAGGAGACTATTAATGGACTCCAATTGTGTAGATAAACAGAACAACCTTGTCGATTCAATTCAATCACATCATCAACATGGCAATGTAGTCTCCAATCCATGGCGCGACCTTCGCCGTTTTACTGATGCACGAATTGGCCTTGGTAGAGCCGGAATTAGCTTGCCCACATCAGAGTTATTAGCGTTCCAATTATCACACGCGCAAGCTCGCGACGCGGTGAATTTACCGCTAAATATCGATGCTCTGGCAATTGATCTAAGCAATATCTTATTACTGGATAATGTGACTTATCCTATGACAGTTAACAGTCAGGTTGATGATCGTATCACCTATTTACAAAGACCTGACCTTGGCAGAAAACTTGCTGAAAGCGGCCGCAAAACCTTACTACATCACATGAACAGTCAAGGTCAAGCTGCCGACACTCAATACGACCTTGCCATAGTAGTGGTCGATGGTTTGTCATCATTAGCGGTACAAAACAACGCCAAGCCATTTATCAACGAGTTATTAAGTCAACTACATCAGCAACACTCTGGATGGAATATCGCCCCCATCACCATAGTAGAACAAGGTCGAGTTGCCATAGGTGATGATATTGGCCAGCTGTTAAATGCCCAAGTGGTGATGGTGCTTATCGGCGAACGCCCGGGACTCAGCTCACCAGACAGTCTTGGCTTATATCTCACTTGGGCGCCTAAAACGGGGCTTAATGATGCCTGCAGAAATTGTATTTCAAACATTCGCCCTGCTGGCTTGCCCTATACCGAAGCAGCCAAACGGGCTGTTTATCTATTAACACAAGCTAAAAAACTCAAACTAACAGGAGTGAATTTAAAAGATCGCACTCAAGACGATGTGATTGAACACCAACAACAAACTCAAAACTTTTTAATTGCTGAATAACCCTAAATACATTCTACATAAAAATGTAAATACCACCGGAGAAACAATCATGTCTGAAAACAACAAAGAGTATCTTGCCAAAAGGCAACTTAAAAGCGGTACCGCTGGATGGGTTTTATTGGCAGGATTAGGCGTGTCGTACGTTATTTCTGGTGATTTCGCAGGTTGGAACTTCGGCATAGCCGAAGCTGGCTGGGGAGGATTTGCCATTGCAGCTGTACTGATGGCAATCATGTATTTAGCGTTAGTCTTGTCCTTAGCGGAAATGTCAGCAGCAATACCCGCTGCAGGTGGCGGCTATAGCTTTGCTCGCCAAGCAATGGGACCGGCTAGAGGATATTTAACCGGACTGGCGGTGTTAATCGAGTATGCTCTAGCCCCTGCTGCTATTGTTATTTTTATTGGCTCTGCGGTACAGGAGTTACTGGGATTTAACGGCCCTTGGGTGTATGCACTGTTTTATATCGTCTTTGTCGGTATTCATCTCGCGGGTGTTGGAGAAGCACTAAAAGTCATGATGGTGATCAGTGGTTTAGCTGTTGTAGCCATTATTGCCACTGCAGTGGTGTTGATTGGCAACTTTGATGCTACCCGACTTTATGATGTTGCTGTTACTGATGCAGCAGGTGCTAGTGAGTTTTTACCATTAGGATGGTACGGTGTTTGGGCTGCTCTGCCCTTTGCCATGTGGTTATTTTTAGCTGTAGAAGGTGTTCCATTAGCAGCAGAAGAAGCCAAAGATCCGGCCAAAGATGTGCCTAAAGGTATTATTGGTGCAATGATATTTTTATTGTTTACTGCGCTGCTGGTTGTAGTATTAGTCCCTGGCGCTGGCGGTGCTGCGGCAATGGGCGCAAGTGCTGTACCACTCGTTGATGCATTAAATGTGACCGGTAATCATACCTTAGCGACTATGGTAAATATTTTAGGTTTAGCTGGTCTAGTGGCCTCATTTTTCTCAATTATTTATGGTTATAGCCGTTTGGTATTTGCGTTATCACGTGCAGGCTATATTCCGCGTTCACTGTCAATTACAACCTCACGCAAAGTCCCTGCCCGCGCATTAATAGTCCCGGCAATATTCGGTTTTATTGCATCACTCAGCGGCGAAGGTGATTTATTGCTTGCTATGGCCGTTGTGGGCGCAACAGTATCTTATGCATTAATGGCATTAAGCCATATATTATTACGCATAAAACAGCCTGAATTAGTCCGTCCATACAAAACACCGGGTGGTGTCGTAACATCAGGTATTGCATTAGTCCTGTCTTTAATAGCATTAACCGGAGTGTATGCGTTTGACCCACGGGCATTCTTATTCACAATAGGTTTATTTGTCATTGGCGCTGCATACTACTTTGGCTACAGCTCAACTAGGTTGGTAGCAAAAAATGCTGATGAAGAGTTTGCGATGTTGGCTGCGGCTGAATCAGAACTAGTCATGGAAAACTAATCAAACAACGCTTAATGCGATCTGGTTGTGATAACAGATCGCATAATATCAAAAACGTATACTTCATCTAACCAATATAATTAACTGATTTAATGATCAACTCTAACGATCTCGAGTTAAATTTTGCACTAGCCATGCTGTCAGTTCAGACACATTAATGCAGGGTGCATTTACAAGCATTTTGTAAGATTAGCACTATGGTTAACTGAACGGCCACAACGCTGGAATCAAACTCAGAAGAGTATCGCCAGCAAGAAATCTCACTGCACAGCTGAGGCGTACGTCCTTCCTAAGCTATCGCCTACTGTAGATAAACAACATAAACCTGTTCCATAAAGTAGCAAAAATACCAACAACTACTCGCCTCCAGCAGCATAAAGTAGCCATGATCAGTAATCAGTAATCACAGTCCACTGGTCATTAGTCATTAGTCATTAGCCATTAATCATTAGTCATTAGTCATTAATGCCACTATTGGCATCAACCCATTTCCTTGCTTGCTCAGAAACCGATTATTGTTATCTTTCGTCCAAACGCTTAGCGCAGACGATGGGTCAGTGCTTCAATATGTTCTGGACCAATCCCACAACAACCGCCAATGAGTGATGCCCCCACGGCACGCCAGCGTTCTGCCCATGTTAGATAATCAAGTGGCCCAAGATCGTTACGGATCTCATCTAAACCATCATTGGCCGTAGCATCTTTTGCTTGCGGAGGAAAAGCATTCGCATAAGCCCCCAATCGGATGTCATTTCGGCCAAGCTTATCCAGACAGTCAGAGGCTACCTTTAGTGCAGCCTCAATGACTTCAGGCTGACAACAATTAAACAAAATGGCATCTACACCTACTTCTATTAGTCTCTCTATGGCATACACGACGGATTCACCAGATCGTAATCTAGGTTCATTTGTGACTATTTCATCCTCAAGCGTAAAAGCGACCCAAAACGGTTTACCGTCATTTGGCAGTAACCTTTTAATCGCAAGCGGTTCAGCGATAAGACTCACTGTTTCGACCAGCCACAGATCCACATTGGGTGACATAGCTCGTATCAGCGGAGTAGCGAGCTCACTGACTTTATCAGCATCGAACAAATCGGCCCGATATGAGCCAAACAATGGTGGCAATGAGCCCGCAACTAACACAGAACTCCCCTGCTCGTCGGCCACATCGCGTGCCAACTTACTCGCAAGTGCGGCCAATGTTTCCCCTTCTGCTGCAAAACACTCGGCTCCAATATGAAACGGCACCAAGGCATAACTATTGGTTGTAATAACTCGAGCGCCACTATCGACATAAGCACGGTGCACTTGAGCCACTGTTTGTGGTGCTTCTATTAAAGCCAGAGCGGACCATTCAGGTTGACGAAATGGAGCACCTCGGCTTGCCAATTCGCGTCCCATACCGCCATCAAGCACCCACAATTCCTGCTTATCCATTATTAATGACTCCATAATATTAAGATGTCTCTACAAATCTTTATCCCGAGTGATGCTGAAATAGATCTCAATGGCACAGTCGAGTACACGAATAAATCGACCAAAAAAATCAGACGTCCAGATGGCTAAAGTGTAAAGGTATAAATGGGATACTGCAATCAACCACATCGAAAATATCGAATAATTTTGTTATTGATATCGACTCATTCTAAAAGCCTAAACGGGGTATTAAATCGATATTAAATACGGCTTAGCTTAACCAACACCATTAAATCATGTCTAATATTGATTAACCTGAGCTCAGGATAACAAATCAATGTCCGCAGCAGCTTAGATGAATGATGCTTGAATAGAATTGGATAATTTAAATCGGTATAAAAACTATCAAATAAAGTGTGAAGTACAACCAGATAGCATTACTCACTTAGGTTGTTGGAATTGTCATGATGAAATTGTTAGCAGTAAGATGAGTCTTTATTTGGACATTTTTGTCGTTGTTTAAATTAGTAAAGCTCAATAGTCTAATGTCGATTAGCACGACTGAGCGAGATACATATTAATGCTGACTAGTAGCGCTCTATTCGATTGTTAAAGCGTATTTATGATAAACATCATCAATGTTCATCGGTTTTGAAAAATAATACCCTTGCGCCACATCACATTGATGTTCAATCAAAAAATCTAATTGTTCTTGTAATTCTACCCCCTCAGCCGTGACGCATTTACCTAATGAATGAGCCATGTTTATCACCGCTTTTACCACGGCTTGATCTTCGGCTGAATGAATCAGATTGGAGATAAATGACTGATCAATTTTTAACATGTTGGCAGGTAGTGATTTAAGATAAGCAAGTGACGAATAGCCGGTACCAAAGTCGTCGATAGCGACATGAATATCAGCTTCGATCAGTTTCTGTAAAATCTCAATTGATTGCTCAGGAATGGCCATCAACGCGGTTTCGGTGATTTCAAACTTAAGCCACTTAGGTTCGGCGCCAGTATCTGTAATAACAGTCAGTAAATCGTCAGCTAAATTTATATTTATCAGTTCCAGTGCCGACAAGTTAACTGAGACCCTCTTAAAGTCAAAACCTTGCTCATGCCATTTCACTAACTGTTGGCATACCGTTTTGAGCATCCAACGACTTAATTCAAAGATTAAACCAGTATTTTCGGCAATAGGGATAAATTCCGCCGGAGAGATAAGCCCAAAGTCTGGATGGTCCCAACGCATCAACGCTTCAAATCCACCTAAGCCTTGGCTTGGTAAAAGGATTAAAGGCTGATATACCGCAAACAATTGATAATGTTCAATAACAGGTTCAGCTAACGCTTTACGTAACCCCTGCTCGATAATAAGACGGCGTTTATTATGTATCGCTTGTTGTTTGTTACAAAATGCCACCCCAAACGGTCTTTTTTTCGCTTCATACAAAGCTGAATCTGCTTGGTTCAATATCGCTTCAGCATCTTTGCCATCTTCAGGAAAAAGACTAATACCCACACGGCAACCTAAAATAATGGTTTGTTCTAAAAACTCAAAATGTTGTTGAAACACTTCAACTAATTCAGTCGCAATGGCATTTGCTTCATCGGCAGCTTTATTGGGTAATGCAATACAAAATTTATCACCGCCAAAACGTGACACTGTGAAGGTTCCATTTAGCGTAGTACTAATGCGTGTAGCCGCCTGCTGTAGAATATAGTCGCCAGCACTATGTCCAAAGTTATCATTAATAATTTTAAAACGAGTAAGATCTAAAAATAGTAATGCCAGCGGCTGTTGATTTTGCAGACATATTTGAATATTCTCGTCGAGTAAAATCTTAAAAAAATAACGGTTAATTAAGCCCGTTAAGTCGTCATAGTGCGACAGCTGATACAACATATCTTGTTGCTGTTTACGCGATGTCACATCGTGGGCAATACCTTCGCAACCAATGCATTCACCTTCATCATCATACATAGGTCGTTCAAGCACCTCAAAGGTATGAATAACGCCATTCGTATCAAATATTTCTATCTCAAATGGCGCTAATTTCTCTCCATTAATAATGCGCTGGATATATCCTGAGATCAGTTGGTTTTTCGGATTGTCAGTTAACAATTTATAATAATATTCGCCAAATCCAGTAATAGTGAGTCCTAAAATATGAGTCACAGAAGGACTGACATATTGTACAAAACCATCGGTATCGTGCTGATAAAAAATGTATTCATCTTCTAACGACTCAACCAAACCACGGTATCTATTTTCGCTAATGGTAAGCTGAAGCGTCCGTTCCAAGACGTTTTTTTCAAGATTATTTTTTAATTCGTTTAATGCCATATTGGCATTTGCAGTATTAATATTAGCAATGGTTAAGGCTTGATTATTCCGTCTAGCTTGCAAAATCCACACACTAAGCAACAAAATTAATACACCTGCCACCGCCGCAAACTCAATCAAATCTTGGTTATCTTTCGGCAGCGTAATATTTGCCCCCCAAGCTTCATTAATGGCAATTTTTTCAGTAGAGCTCAACGAGCTCAACCCTTTCTGCATAATACTGGCTAAAATGGGAAAGTCTTGTCTGACTGCAATGGATTCATTAGCATTGTTTTTTTCGTAAAAGGCGAAGAATTTCAAATCAGAAAATGAGTACTTTAACTGGTAATAATTTGCTGCAGCTAAAAAGGTGATTGCAGCATCGGCTTGATTAGCCTGCACAGCTTCCATTGCTTCACGCATGTTATCAACCACAAATGGCGTTACGCTGGGGAACTCTTTAATAAGTTTATCGGAATATTGATAATCCTTCACTATCGCAATGGTTTTATTAGCAATATGACTGCGGTTATTAATTTGATGGTTATTATTTTTACCAATAATCACCAGCGATTTATAAACAATTGGACTAGTGAACAAAAATTGGTTTTCGCGCTCAGGTGTGTTGACCATGGTTAACACCATATCAATCTCTTTTTGCTGCAGATTTTTGACGATATCTGGCCAGCGATGTTCATCATTTATGACAAACTCTATGCCTAACTTTTGCCCAATCAACAACAAAGTATCAACTGCCATTCCAACAATTTGATCGTTTTCATTGATATAAGTATAAGGAGGGAAATAACCATCCACACCCACACGGATTGGTTGATGTTCGCTCAGCCATTGTTGCTCATGTTCAGTAAGGGTTATTGGCCTAACAGCGGTCATCTCGACAACATCAGCACGTGTAAAGTTAGCGAATGACAACAATAACAATATACAAAAAAAGACGTTTACATACGCATAGGGTTTATTTGGCATTATTATTTTATTCCTGGTGCTTATATAGCCAATGCTAAAACTAACACCGGTAAAATGTAATGAATTAATGAACTGCTTAGGGGAGCGTACCATATATAAAATAATAACGAGCATACTTAAGCATTAAATAAATTTTTTCAATTACTTAGCCATGAATAACGCGATTGTTTTAATCAACATTTTTAATCAATTTAATGAATCTATTTATACAAAAAAGATTATCAATATACAAACTTTAATGAGTATTTTATTCAATAATCTTTAGTAAACTGCATGTTTGCGATCAGGTACTAAAGCAGGCTTTGTAAGCCTCGCTAGGGAGTGTAAACGGTCAGTCAGCCAACCATTCGTTGTCCTGTTATCGGTGTGATACTTGCGATAGACAAACTGCAGTCGTCGGTAACTGCTCCTGCGTTACTCTAGCTCCTGCATCCATGCAGTCGTCGGTAACTGCTCCTGCGTTACTCTATCTCCTGCATCCATGCAGTCGTCGTTTAGGACTGCTATTAGTGTTTTGCCTTGAGGTTTACCCGTTATCGCTAAGTAATAACAGCACAGTCGATTATTGACTCCAGCTTAACTCACTAAACGACAACGACATCTTGCCTAATCCTTGATATTCAATCTGCAGTGGTTTATCCATGTCGACTTTAAGCACACCGCAATATGAACCAGTAATAATGGCCTGCCCGGCAGTAATCTCAACGCCGCGAGCGGTTAAAAAGTTCACTAACCAGTACAAAGGTGATGCAGGTAAATGGCACGGATGACATCCGTCATAGGTATTGGTAGTGTGTTGTTGAGTGACCAATATTTGAATTTTGCTAGCCATTAATGCCTTAGCTTTGTCAATTTCAGGGCCTAAATACAACCCCTGGTTACTGAGTCCGTCAGCCAATTTTTCAACAAATGTGGCTGGATAATCTCGGCTAAATCGTTGTTGAATTAACTCCAATGCCATATGAGTAGCGCTAATTTGCTGATTAATTTCGGCTTCAGAGTAATGACGATGAGCTTCGAAGGTTTGACCAACAACAAAAGCGATTTCAGGCTCAATCAGGGCTAGCTGCGCCGATGATAAAATGGCACAATCATGTTGATTAACAATGGTATCCGCCAAAATAGGTGCAACAATCAAATCGCCATTGTCTCGCGGCGTTAAACATTTCCAGCCAGTAACATTATGTTGATTCAAGGCAATCATCGCAACTTGGATTTCAAGTGCCGTTTCAATACTGTCTATATGCTGTTCAGGTAGTAAATTTGACTCAGGATTAACACAATGCCTCTGTGAAAAAAGATGTTTGGCAATGTCGTTTATATGCGTTTGTTGAACCATTACGGTTTCCTATTGCGATAGTGAGTTCTTTAACAAGCGAAGTTTTAGTCGCGAGTAAGTGATTATTATAAATACATCTTCGGTTAGTATTAACGCCACACATTATTCACAGCTGTATCGATGTTAGTGGCGTTAATGCTAGTCGCGTTAAAGTTAGTGGCATTAGTGTTAGTTGCGTTAATGCTAGTTGCGTTTCAGCTGATGACACCGCACAAACAACCGCAGTATCAAAGCTAGCATAAAGTAACGCTCACGTTATCCAACTTTGCGTTGCTTTAATTGTGCTTTAGTTTGCTCAAACCACTGATAAACAATCTCGCGTGTTTGCTCCGATGGCATTGAATTAGACGCACCTCTAATCTGGTCGATTTCGCACATCAGCGGCTGGGTTTTAGTGATTTTGATGCCAATAGTCATTCGCTCAGGCTTAGCCATTTTAAACGCACAATAATGTCCGTTGGCAATGCTTTGATGATAAATAGCAATACAGTGACCTTGTTCGCGACCTTCTGCGACGAGCTCATCATAACGGCTAATAGCCTTAATTTGGCCATTGGCTGTAAGCAATTGAGGATAGGCGAAATCAGCATTTTGCGGGCGAGTTTTAACAAGCTCCATTTCATTGCGTTCAACCACCCAGCGATCATGTAACTGGCGTAAATCACTAATCGACGACAATTGACTAACCCGTTGCAGCGGATCGAAAATCCCTAATGTCATTCCCATGTGTAACGTGTCATTAAGGTACGCCATTAATTGGCTGCGACCTTGTTGCTGATTAAACGCCAAATCGAGCCCGAGCGGAGTGCCAGTAAAAAATGGGTACATGTGATCAACACTCAAAGCATTTAAGTTAATCTGTTGATAATGTTTAAACCGACTAAAGTGACAAAAACGGACATCTAACTGACGTTTAACATGCAGTAAATCGGCTTCTCGTTGATAGGTTAAGGTTAACTTATCAATAAACTTAAGCGCTGCTTTACTGCTGTGATAGCCTAGGACCGATAGAATTTGGCGCTGTCCAAGTAAGCAAAATGCCAACGCTTGTTGATTATCGACACAGCATTGCTCGCAAATAAGCAATAACAGCACCGGTCTGCTGAGTAATATTTGTAATGCGGGTTCACAATTAGCAGCCAACCACAGCATTTGGTATTGATGCTCAGCAAAGGGCGCGGTTATGTCCAATAACGGTGCCGGAATAGACGTCAACCAGGCTTGACCTGCTTCGGTTTGAGTCACTAAATCAAGACCTAGCCCTAACCCGCCTTCAAGTTGCTCATTAGATTGATGATTAAACGTTCTAAAACCAGCTAAGCCATCATGCCAGCCATGTAATTCAACATCATAATCAAAACCCAAATCACGCATAGGGATGGTTAATGCAGCGGTCATGTCGACTCCTAAAACAACCAAATCAATAATGTAGCTGATATTGAAACTAATATGGCATCAGTTTCTATTGCAAACGATTCAACCGCGCAGATATCAGCCAATTTACTCAGTTCAATGCTTTCCAAGCCCAGCGTTAACGCCATTGTCTGCTATATAAGCAGATTATAAATCGACAACTTAGCACTAACCTGTATAATCCGCGGCCTATTTACTTACATATACTCATGTCTGTCTTATTCACACGTGGCTGTTGTCTTGCCTATTGTTGATAAATATTCAGTAGTACACAGTTGGAACATTGCTTTGATTTCTACCGCTAATATCACCATGCAGTTTGGCCCTGAGCCATTATTTGAAAACATCTCGGCTCAATTTGGTCACGGTAACCGTTACGGTTTAATCGGCGCAAATGGCTGTGGTAAATCCACGTTCATGAAAATTTTGAGTGGTGCTTTGGCTCCAACATCAGGAAACGTGTCGATTACACCAGGCTTTAAAGTCGGTACGCTTAGTCAAGATCAATTCGCGTTTGAACAATATAGTGTTGTCGACGCAGTGATCATGGGTGATGTCGGACTGTGGAAAGTCAAACAAGAACGCGACAGCATTTACGCCAAAGCTGAAATGACCGATGAAGACGGCATGCGAGTAGGCGACCTAGAAAGTCAGTTCGCGGAAATGGACGGCTACACAGCTGAAAGTCGTGCGGGTGAAATTCTGCTAGAAGCCGGTATTGAAGAGTCATTTCACTTTGGTTTAATGCAACAGGTTGCTCCAGGTTGGAAACTGCGCGTGCTATTAGCACAAGCTTTATTCGCTAACCCAGACATTTTGTTACTCGACGAACCTACCAACAACTTGGATATTCATACCATTAGTTGGTTGGCCACAGAGCTAAACAAACGTAAATGCACCATGATCATCATTTCGCACGACAGACACTTCTTAAACTCTGTTTGTACCCACATGGCTGATATCGATTACGGCGAATTACGTGTTTACCCAGGTAATTACGAATATTTCTTAGCTCAATCAGGCTTAATTCGCGAGCAACTGTTAGCGGGCAATGCCAAGAAAAGTGCTGAAATTGACGAGCTGCAAGACTTCGTTAACCGTTTTGGTGCTAACGCATCTAAAGCAAAACAAGCTAGCTCACGCGCTAAAAAGATGGACAAAATTAAGTTAGATGATGTTAAGTCATCTAGCCGTATTACCCCATCAATTCGTTTTGCAGAAAGCAAAAAGCTGCATCGCCAAGCACTCGTGCTTGAAGAGTTGTCTCACGGATTCGACGAAGTGTTATTCGAACACGGCGACCTTATTCTTGAAGCGGGTTCTAAACTGGCGATTATTGGCGAAAACGGTGTGGGTAAAACTACCCTATTACGCTGCTTAGTGAATCAATTACAACACAATCACGGCCGTATTAAATGGTCTGAAAATGCTGCAATTGGTTACTGCCCACAAGACAGCACCGCAGATTTTGATAATGACATGACTTTATTTGATTGGATGTCATTATGGCGCACACCAAAGCACAATGATTTAATGGTTCGCGGCATGTTAGGTCGTCTATTATTTTCTGATGACGACGCCAACAAAAAAGTCCGCAACTGTTCAGGTGGTGAGAAAAACCGCTTGTTATTCGGTAAGTTAATGATGATGGATATTAACGTACTGGTAATGGACGAGCCAACCAACCACATGGACATGGAAGCGATTGAAGCGCTAAACCAAGCCTTGAAATTATTTGAAGGCACATTGATATTTGTCAGCCATGACCGTGAGTTTGTGTCATCTTTGGCAACACGCATTATTGATGTAAAAGGCAAAAGATTGATAAACTTCCAAGGTACATTTGATGAATACCTTGCAAGCCAAGCTGAAGCAGAAGCCAGAGGCTAACATCTTTTTTGGGCATGTATTACTCAATGTCCATTAACGGATAACATCGTTAAAGTAAGGTCTTCATGTTGCATAATGTTGCAATGACGAAGACCTTTTTTGTTTAATTCATCATAGAGATGAAAGCTAAGCAGTTAGCAAAGCAATACAAAGGGCTGTTTGAGCGACGTTTGTTATCCCGAGTTCAGGTTATTTATATTCGAAAAGCCTAATCAATAGTAATCCGTTGCAGATACACGTAAAATCGACCTGTAAAATTAATAACCAACGACATAAAATAGCGAAAATATCATGAATAGAAAAATCGAATTATTGGCACCCGGTGGAGATGTCGATGCGATCAAAGCTGCGATTATAGCCGGTGCAAATGCCGTTTATTGTGGCCTAGATACCTTCAACGCCCGTAACCGAGCGGCCAACCTGTCATTCGATGACTTAATTGGTGTTATCGCGCTTGCTCACCAATATCAGTGTGAAGTGTTTCTCACCATGAACATCGTTATTTTAGAAAACGAAGTTCCGACATTGGTTAAATTGCTCAATCAGTTAGTGAATACGGGTATCGACGGCATTATTGTCCAGGATTTAGGCCTGTTTAATCTAGTGACTAAACATTTTCCAAGCCTAGCAATTCACGCTTCTACCCAGCTGACAACTCATAACGAAGGTCAAATTGGCTTCTTAGCCAAAATCGGTGCCACTCGTGTCAATTTATCTCGCGAGCTAAACCTTGGCGAAATTAAAAGCCTTACCACCCTCGCCCACGATCACGAAGTGCTTACCGAAGTATTTGTTCACGGCGCTTTATGCATCGCATTCTCGGGTCAATGTTATTCAAGCTCAGTCAGTGTTGGTAATTCTGGCAACCGTGGCCGCTGCAGCCAGGCATGTCGTGATGAATACGAAGTCACAGCAGCCGGTAACAAGTTTCCGCTGAATCTAAAAGACAACTCAGCTTACTTTGATTTACCAGAATTAGTTGATGCAGGTGTCGACTCGCTCAAAATTGAAGGCCGCATTAAAGGTGCACAATATGTCCATACCGTGGTGGACAGCTGGCGCAAACAGATCGACAAATTTATCGAAACAGGCAAGCTATTAGCCGATGACTCGAACTTACATAAAGTGTTCAACCGTGATTTTACCAACTCGTTTTTAAAGGGTAACCTCACCAAAGACATGTTTATCGATAATCCACGCGATAACAGCTTTAAACATGCTAACGACAAAAGTAACGCGATATCAGTGGTTCAAATTCAAGAAGCCCAACAAACACTGTCGTCAGAAAAAGACGCCATTGTGCAATTGGTTGCCGAAAAAATTAATCACCTGAGCATTGCCAAGCCTACGCTAGCACTGGCATTTTCTGGTCAAGTCAATCAACCATTGTCGGTCACTGTGACCACGCCAGATCAACACTTTGTGATTGAATCATCTATCTCTCTAACCCAAGCAACAGAATCACGGGTTGATGAAGCCGCAATTGAAAAACGCTTTAAAAGCTTAAAAGGCAGTGGTTACTTGTTACAGGCATTTAATTATGACGACTTGCAGACTGATTTAAGCCTGCCGTTTAGCCAGTTAACTCAGCTTAAAAACCAACTGTTATTACAGCTAACACAAAGAGAATACATAGGCGCAGTAACCTTACCCAAGTTACCTAAACATCCTAAAGTGACCGACACACCGACATTGTCTTTGCTTATTAGTGATGAAAAAGACGTCAACTTGTGTGATGTTACCGATGCCGATATTTACTTTAAGCTGCCAGAAAGCTTTAAGAAAAACGACAACAAGTATATTGATATCTTTTTACGTAACCCAAGGTTAATCCCGTGGTTTCCGGCTGTGCTTATCGGCAAAGATTACATCGAAGCGGTAAGAGTGTTAGAAGTAGTAAAGCCTAAGCGTATTGTCACAAATAATACTGGCGTTGCGTTTAAAGCCTATGAAATGGACATCGAGTGGATTGCGGGGCCATTTTTAAACACCACTAACTCGTATGCCTTGCTAACATTACAAGAGCAATTGAATTGTGCTGGTGCGTTTATTTCGAACGAGATCAATCGTAACCAAATTAAAAACATCGCCAGACCAGAAAACTTCAAACTGCTTTACAGCATCTATCACCCTATTTTGATGATGACCAGCAGACAATGCTTTTTCCAACAAACGGTAGGCTGTAATAAGCCCAGCATTGAAGACGGTTGCATGCTCAAGTGTGAAAAAGCCACTACCATCACTAATGTGAAAGGTATTTCGTTTGCAGTAGACAAACAAAAAGGCGGTTACCCGAGCATCTATAACCACGAGCAGTTTTTAAACATCGAAGCCGTTGAAGATCTATCACACTTATTTGATGAGTTCTTTATCGACCTCACCAACATAGGATCTGGCTCAAAAGCGGAAATCGATAAAACTCAGCTGGTTGCCCACTTCGAAAACGTCCTTAAAGGCGTCACCGAATCTAAAGTAGAGCTAAATCAACTGGTGACCATTTCTACTAACGCCCAGTATCAGCAAGGTTTGTAATAAAATTTGTTAATGACTCAATCAATAGAATATGTAAATGGTTAACTCAATAACCTCAACTCGGGATAGAGATGAGAATATAGTTACTCTGTATTGATTGTCCATCATAGAAACAACAAGGGTCGCATTAATGCGACCCTTGTTGTTTCTGAAGTGATCAACGGTTAATTCCGACTGTAACACTTTTTATCGACATTAATTTCAAGCTAACATATTGGCAAGCTATCTCGCGAAAAACCTCTAGCAACCTTCTAAAAGTGGCTACTTTGATGTGTTAACCACTGCAACGACAACAACCACCGACCACCTGTAATACCAATATATAAACCTACCTTACCAATATTCATCTCTAAATCTGACTCTGTAAAACCAGTATTCATCGTATATAAGCCTTATATCGACCGCATCAAGTGAAGAATCTCTGTTTTAAACGCGATAGTCACAAGCCAGAGTATGACTGCATTGTAGAATAATGACTGACAAGTAACTCTCATCAACATAAAGATTAGCGCGATTAATTTTGGTAAGACAAATAAAATAATTTGGTAATGATCAATTGCAATTGTTGGTAACGTGTTATATAAATGTATCTGTTGATTAAAACAACAACATTGGTAATACCAAATCAAACAATTTCTTTGGGGGGAATTATGAAGTTGAATAAAATAAGCGCCATGTTCAGTGGCGCAAAAAACAAAGCCAACAATATAACCATTTTTGGCGCGACTTTAACAGCCATGTTAACGATGCCAGCATTTGCAGCAGAACCTGTAGCACAAACTGAAGCGGAAAAAGTTAATACAAGTGAAATTGAAGTTATAGCCGTTCGAGGTATATTTGGCAGCTTAAAAGCCGCTAACTTACTTAAACGTACTGACGAACGTATTGTCGATGTTATCGTTGCTGAAGATATTGGTAAATTACCTGACAACAACATTGCCGAAGCATTGCAACGCATAACAGGTGTTTCTATTGAATCTGATTTTGGTGTCGGTGAATCTGTCACTATCCGTGGTGTATCAGAAAACCTTATTCTGCTCAATGGCCGCTCAACAGCAGGCCCAGGACGTGGCGGTATTAGTTTAGATGACTTCCCTGCTAGTTTCTTAAAAACAGTTGAAGTGATTAAGTCTCCAACGCCTGAAATGATTGAAGGTGCTTTAGGTGGCACAGTTAACATGCAGACAGTACGCCCATTAGAACTTAGTGAGCCGCTAATTGCGATTACCCTCGACGGTGAATACGCAGACAAAACTGAAAATGTTGCACCTAACTTTACCGCCGCAATCGGTAATAGCTGGGATTTAGGTGATGCAGGTACCTTCGGTGCTGCAGCTAACGTATCGTACCAAGACCGTGAATTACGTCGTGACGAGTATTTTAACAAGGTCGATTTACAAGACGATATCGATTTAGACGGTGATGGCACTGTTGATGTATCTGGTGGCCCTAACGGCAAATACCTTCGTAGAACAGAAAGTACAGTAGAACAAAAAACAGAACAACGTGAACGTACAGCATTTGGTTTATCACTACAGTGGGCGCCAACCAGCGAAGATCTTAATTTCTACGTTGACATGAACTCGACAAAACTGGATGGCGGCCAAGCGGCTTATTCAATTCTCGATGTTGGTGGTTCCGTAGTGCCAAGAAGTGATTCCTACTACGATGGTAATGGACAACTGCAAAATTACGACCTAAGTGGCGTATTGGTTATTCCTAAAACCTGGAGTGACTTTACAACATCAGAAACAACTTCTCATGCTATTGGTGGTGAGTGGAATATTACTGATAACATCGAAATCTCAGGCGAATATTCAATCTCGAAATCAGAAGAACGTCAAACAGCTTCTGAATTTAACTTACGTCCAATTGAACGCACAGACCCTACCCTTGATTTAGTCACACATACCAGCACAGCAAGCATGACTAATGGTAGTGGCATTCCATCTTATGTCTTTGAAGACACTGGTATGTTAACTAATCCAGACAACTTGGTATTCCGTGAGTTTTACCACAAAACATTAGACACAGATAACGAAGAACAAGCATTACGCTTTGACTTTAAAATCCATGATGTAGGTGTAGATTTTATCTCTGCAATAAAAACGGGCGTTCGTTTTACCGATAGAGATTACAGTTCAAATCGCTTTGATCTTAAACCTAACGGAACCACGCTTAAAGATGCTTATAAAAAAGCTAAAAACGCAGACGGTTTATACAGCCCAACCTGGATTGATAATCCCATTATCAGCGACAGCTTTACCACTATCAATGCCAGTAACTCGTTCGACCAAACCGGTATTGCGGGTCAAAACGACTTACTAACATACAACGTGTATGACGCTGAAAAGCTGCAAGATGCTCAAGCAACCTATTTGTTAGCCCAACAAATGCTAGCCGGCACCACTTATGCAATGAACGGTACTTTAGCTGACAATATGGTTGAAGACACTGGCGCCTATAAGTTCATCAACGAAAAGACTCGTGCTATCTATGCACAGTTTCATTTAGATTTTGATGACATTACTGCAGTGGTTGGTGGGCGTTATATTCAAACAGAATTAGAATCAAGCATTGTCGATTCTGTAGACAGTAACGGTAACAAAATCCTCAATACTGGTAGTAACGATTATTCAGACTTTTTACCTAGCTTGAATGTCACTTATACTTTATCTGAAGAAACCTTAATGCGTTTTGCGGCTGCTAAAGTGATGCGCCGTGCTGATTTTGATGAGTTAAGTCCTGCATTATCAATCGATAACTCTTTAGTTACCGGTACTCAAGGTTCGTACCAGTTAGAACCGTATCGTGTTACTCAATATGACCTTTCTGTAGAACATTACTTCGGCGACGGTGGTTTACTTTCTGCGGCGATTTTCTATAAAGACGTTAACTCGTTCACACAAACCGACAGCAGCTGTTTAGCTGACTCAAGCACGATAAGCGGACAAAATACCACGCAGTGGAACAATATTTGTTTACTTAACACCGCTGGTCAAAGCCAAGGTGACATTGTTAATGCGACTCAAGATCAAGGTTTAGCATATGTTGATGCTCAAAAAGCCGCAGGTCGCACGGGTATCGTCATCGACACTGATGTGAATGGTGGTAGCGGTGAAGTCAGAGGTTTGGAGTTAGGTTACCAGCAACAGTTCAGCTTTTTACCCGGTATTTGGGCAGGTTTAGGTGTTAACGCAAACTATACCTATGCAGATAGTGAGCAACCCGATGGCAATCCATTACTGAATATTTCTAAGCACACCGCTAACACTCAAGTTTACTGGGAAGGTGAAGAAGTTCAGTTACGTTTAGCCTACAACTGGCGTGACCGTTATTTAGACGACCAAAGCACCAAGCGTGTACAAACTGTTGGCGCTTTAGGTTATAACGTTTTCAACCAGAATGACCCTTCTGCTGACAACTACGACCCTACCGTGGGTAACAGCTACCGAGAAGATAGAGGCCAACTTGATTTTTCAGTTAGCTGGGATATCAACGAAAACTTCACTGTTGTAGCCAATGCGGTAAACCTAACGGGTGAACCAATTGTTTATACTACTGAGCTAGATTCTATCTGGGCTTACAGTGAAGCAGACCGTCGCTACACTCTTGGTGTTCGAGCTAAGTTTTAATCAACTGATGTCTTAAAGTAGAGCCTATCAAATTGATAGGCTCTACCATTAACGACAACAATATTATTGACCGTCACTACAAACGATATTAGAGCGTTAAATGGCTCTGACACTAGCAGCGGCTTAACGCGGTACGTATGTGCAGGGTCATATAAACGATTTATTAGTTGATAAAAATGTCGAATTACAAATAGCGATACCTTGCTACCACACCATCATTAATTCTAGTTTTAGTTAACAACCAACAACGCCACCCTTACCAATCACATTTTTGGTATAACCTTGGCAAGATAATTGGTTGACAATAATCTTAGTATTACTTACAATTTTGTAATACCACTTGATAACCAATTCAAGCAAGAGTAAGCGTCATTGTTACCGATATTTTCAGTCCGGCAATATTAAATGATAAATAATGAGTCGTTTTTGAAGAGTAAACAGGAATACACCATTTGAAAGGACATTAACCCACTCAATTGGCTTATAGCAATCCTGAACTCAAGATGGCTCTTTATACAAATTACATAGCGCACTGGCACATTCGGTGAGCTGAATAAAATTGAAATACGCATTTACCAATATATTTAGGAGTTAGACATGACAAAACCAGTCATCGGTTTTATCGGCCTTGGCCTTATGGGCGGCAACATGGTTGAGAACTTACAAAACAGAGGTTACCAGCTAAATGTAATGGACCTTAACAAAGAAGCGGTTGCTACATGTGTTGCTCGCGGTGCAAAAACCGTAACGACAGCAAAAGAACTTGCTGCATCTAGCGACATCGTTATGCTGTGCTTAACCACATCTGCCGTAGTTGAAAAACTGGTTTATGGTGACGATGGTATTCTCGCGGGCATTAAAGAAGGTTCTGTACTGGTTGATTTTGGTACATCAATTCCTTCATCTACGCGTAAAATTGGTGCAGACCTTGCGGCAAAAGGCGCAGGTATGATTGATGCCCCACTCGGCCGTACTCCTGCTCACGCTAAAGACGGTTTACTAAACATCATGGCAGCTGGCGATCTTGAGACCTTTAATAAAGTTAAGCCAGTATTAGACGAGCAAGGCGAAAACGTATTCCATTTAGGTGCATTAGGCGCAGGTCACACGACTAAGCTAATCAACAACTTTATGGGTATGACTACCGTTTGTGCTATGTCTCAAGCCTTTGCTGTTGCAGATCTTGCTGGTGTTGACCGTGCGCAACTGTTCGACATCATGTCAGCGGGTCCATCTAACTCACCGTTCATGAAATTCTGTAAAAACTATGCAGTAGACGGTGTAAGCGATTTAGGCTTCTCTATTGCTAACGCTAACAAAGATCTTGGCTACTTCTTAAAAATGGTAGAAGACTTAGGCACAGAATCTAAAATTGCTGAAGGTTCATCTGCTAATCTACAAGCTGCATTTGACGCGGGTTTAGGTAACGGCAATGTACCTGAGATATTTGACTACTTTGTAAAACTAGCCAAGTAATTCATAAAGCTGAGTGAATAAAACCTTTTCATCTGTGACGATTGCAGATGAAAAGGTCTATATCAAAACTAAAGCCAAAACTAAAGCCAAAACTAAAACTATCATTAAGACTCTACATTACCCTTCGCTACACAACCTTTCACTTCAGCACTTTTAACCACACCACTCTTCACTACACTTCTGTTCATTAAAAAAGTCACTCTGTATAAAGTCATTCGGTATAAGTGTTATTACCGCTGCCAATACTGCTGCCAATACCGCTACGATTACCGCTACGATTACCGCTAACGTCTACAGTATCGATTCAATACTCATCAACGCTTCGACTTTATGTCCCGTGTAACACCAATGCATGCTGATTAAACATAATATAATCGCAGACTTCAATATCCATGAGTGCATGAAAACACCAACTGATTTGCCGGACGATTACAGCCATCACTTCTTCTGTATTGATATTATTTAACAATGGATCAGGACCATTGCCTCTCTCGAGTCATGCATGTCGACAACGGTTGTTTCAAATCACACTAAGATTAAATCACACTCAGATTAAGTCACCATTTTATTATTATCACTAATGGTCAATACTAGTCGGTTTCCCCCCTGTGTCAGGATAGTTGTCGCCTCAATTAATTTACAAATAAACAGGGAGCGGTAAGTTACAGCAAGTGAATT
>NZ_JBEOPN010000031.1:0-59795 GCF_040310085.1 Shewanella sp. S1-58-MNA-CIBAN-0166
ACGGAAATGCTTGAACTGGGCATGGACATGGAAGCAGACCTTGGTATCGACTCAATCAAACGTGTTGAAATTCTAGGTACAGTGCAAGACGAGCTACCAGGTTTACCTGAACTCAACCCAGAAGATTTAGCCGAGTGTCGCACCTTAGGCGAAATCGTCAGCTACATGCAGACTAAATTACCTGCGGCCAACTCGGTTGCTGTAGCGTCAACGGGATCAACATCGGCAAATGCTGCTGCACCGGCAGCAACGGGCTTAACCGCTGAAAACGTCCAACGCACCATGTTAGCTGTAGTTGCCGATAAAACTGGTTACCCAACGGAAATGCTTGAACTGGGCATGGACATGGAAGCAGACCTTGGTATCGACTCAATCAAACGTGTTGAAATTCTAGGCACAGTGCAAGACGAACTACCCGGTTTACCTGAGCTGAACCCAGAAGATTTAGCCGAGTGTCGTACCTTGGGCGAAATCGTCAGTTATATGCAAACAAAATTGCCTGCGGCCAGCACGGTTACTGCAGCGTCAACAGGATCAACATCGGTAACAGCAACAGCAGGGTCTATCACTGCTGCACCTGAATCAACCAGCTTAAGCGCAGAAAACGTCCAGCGTACGATGTTAAGCGTGGTCGCCGACAAAACCGGTTACCCTGCTGAAATGCTTGAACTGAGCATGGACATGGAAGCCGATTTAGGTATCGACTCAATCAAACGCGTTGAAATTCTAGGTACAGTGCAAGACGAACTACCAGGCTTACCTGAGCTGAACCCAGAAGATTTAGCCGAATGTCGCACCCTAGGTGAAATCGTTAGCTACATGCAAACCAAATTGCCTGCAGCAACCACTATTGCGCCGGTCGCACCAGCATCAACTGCAAACAAGGCTGACGTTAACACCGCGGCATTACCTCCACACAGCGAGGTAGCGCTAAAAAAGTTACCAGCGGCGGATAAACTCGCAGATTGCTTTTCAACAGACTCTTGTATTGTCATCACAGACGATGGCCACAGTGCAGGTTTACTAGCAGAAAAGCTAAATGCAAAGGGATTAACCGTCGCCGTTATTCGTAACCCACAAACCATTAGCGTGGCACATTCACCCTTAAGCAGCGATATTAAAAGCTATACATTGAGCAGCATTGATGATGCCCAAATTGCACAAGTCATTGCCGATATTAAAGCCGATTTGGGCGCTGAACATGCCATTGCAGGCTTTATTCATTTACAGCCTCAAGCTACCGCTAACAGCAGCGAATTAATGTCGTGCACTGTTGCAGCAAAAGCCGCTGTCGACAACGCGTTTTTATGGGCTAAGCATCTTCATGCTGAATTTGCTAAACCAACTCAAGCTTCGCGCTTATGCTACTTTACCGTGAGCCGTTTAGACGGCGGATTTGGTTATCTTGATAATACTCAGCTAGCAACAGCAGAGCTCAATCAAGCAGCCTTATCTGGCCTGAGCAAAACCCTAAGCCATGAATGGCCACAGGTGTTTTGCCGCGCATTAGACATTGCCAACAATATTGATACTACAAGCTTTGCCGATGCCATCGTTGCTGAGTTATTTGATATCAATGGTGCCAATGCTAGCGCGGATCGCATTAATGAAGTGGGGATCAGTAATCAAGGTCGAGTAACCTTAGTTGCCGGCAACGCTAGCGAACAGTTTGCACCAGCAAGCCTAAACAAAAATGACACTATTTTGGTCACCGGCGGCGCAAAAGGCGTAACGTTTGAATGCGCCCTCACCTTAGCCAAACAATGCCAATCACATTTTGTGTTAGCGGGTCGTAGCCAGCATTTTGGCAAAGACTTACCAGCTTGGGCGCAAGGCAAAAAAGCATCTGAGTTAAAAGCCGCAGCCATCGCTTATATTCAATCTCAAGGCAACAAACCGACGCCAAAACAGATTGATGCATTAGTGTGGCCAATTAGCAGCAGCCTAGAAATAGATGCTGCGTTAAACGCGTTCAGCAAGGTTGGCGCCAGTGCTCAGTATGTTTCGATGGATGTCAGCAATGCCACCGCGGTAGCTGCCAGCCTTAACAGCCTGACGAATGCCAAGGGTGGCTCATTAACCATTAATGGGGTTATTCACGGTGCGGGCGTGTTAGCCGATAAGCACATTCAAGATAAAACCTTGGATGAACTTAACCGGGTATACCACACCAAAGTGACTGGGCTTGCTAGCATTATTAATGCACTAGACCCACAGCAGATTAAGCTTATTGCACTGTTTTCATCGGCAGCCGGTTTTTACGGTAATACCGGACAGAGTGATTACGCAATGTCGAATGAAATCCTCAACAAAACTGCACTGAAACTAGCGCACACTTTACCGCAAGCTAAAGTGATGAGTTTTAATTGGGGCCCTTGGGATGGCGGTATGGTCAGCTCAGCATTAAAGAAAATGTTTGTTGAACGTGGCGTTTACGTTATTCCGCTACAAGCAGGTGCCGAGTTATTTGCCCACAGTTTATTAAGCCAACAAGGAGCACAACTGCTTATTGGCTCTGATATGCAAGGTTCATCAGAGCAGGACAACGCTGTAAAAAAGCTTAATGCGGACGCTTTGCTTATTGCCAAGGGTTCGCTGACATTTGCTACTAATACACTTGTGACTAAAGCATTTACGGCTAACGCAGTTACGACTGAGGCAGTTACGATTGAGTCATCGGCTACTGATATTATCAGTCAGACGGTGACTCGAGTATTAACCCCGGCTGAAATGCCTTTTGTTAGCGATCATTGTATTGCTGGCAATCCGGTATTACCAACGGTATGCGCCATGCAATGGATGCGTGATGCGGCAGAAACGTTATGTCATGTGCCTGTCAGTATTGCTGAATACAAATTGCTTAAAGGGGTTATTTTTGACACCAATGAGCCACATTTGTTGCAACTGGAACTAACGCAAACTGACGCAGGGATCAGCGCGCTGATCTCCTCTCGTTTGTTAAGCGATCCAAGCGCCGCCATGAAACCGCAATACCAAGCTCAATTGGTGATCAATAGCACCGTCTTGACTGATGACATTGCCAAGCCCGTGATTGATACAGCGAGCCTGACAAAGTGGTCGCATATAGTGCCGTTGAGCTCAGGGGTTGAACTGTATCAAAACGGAACCTTGTTTCATGGCCCGCGTTTGCAAGGCATTAAGCAAGTGTTGGCGTTTGATGATGATCAACTATTGTGTCAGGTTCAATTGCCGCGCATTAATGCTAGCGATTGCCAAGGTTTTATCCCGTCATCGGTATTAGGTGGTAGCCAAATTTTCGCTGAAGATTTGCTACTACAAGCCATGCTGGTATGGGCAAGACTGAAATACGATGCCGCAAGTTTACCGGCATCAACCGGTGAGTGTGTTACCGCTTGGCCATTTGCAAATGGTGATAAAGGTTATATTCAACTTGATGTGGTTAAGCACAGCGGCAGAATGCTGGTGGCTAACGTGAGTTTATATCATCAAGACGGCCGCCTGAGTTGCCAAATGCTCAATGCTAAAGTAACCATTAGTAAGAGTTTGAATGGGGCATTTATTCCACATCAAGCTTCTGCAGAACTATCACACAAGGACACAGTGTGACAGCCACAGATAACATGGCGCTAAAATCCATTAGTGAGCGTATTTTGCAGCAACAAACCAAGCCAATGCGCTTGGCTTTGTTGCTGAGCAAACCCAATATCGACTCGGTTAATGAGCACAAGGTTGCGATTGATAATCAGCATAGCGACGGTTTTGAACTGGCGTTATTACACAGCATAGAGCGGCTATCATCCACTGCAGATGAAATGATCAATCTTGCCGATCGGTTGTGGATAATGCCGGGGTTACTTGCCGCGAAACATGGCGTTCATGCGCATGCTTATCTCAATGGTATTGCACTTGGTAGCAATCAGGCAGAAGCAATAACACTGGCGCTGAACCATGCAAAACGTTTACATACTCAACCGCAGATTGTCGCGTTAGATAGCAATGCAAAAACCAATACGGCTAACAATGCACAAACCGCATTAGCAGCAATGGTTACCCTAGTAGAGTCTATCGCCAGTCGTAACATACCAGCACAAGATAAGGTCAACAGTCAGTATTGGTTTAGCCCACTCCACCAAAGTCGGGTTGCAGCGTTATGTTACCAAACTGGCGACGATGTTCAGGCAATGATCTTGACCCAAGGACGTGCATTAGTCGCCTCAAAGCAACTGGTTAATCCCCAACGTTTATGGCTGCCACTGTGTGCCACTTCATTGGCACAATTGCACACTAAGCTAATGGCTTTTTCTGCACAGGTCAATTCGGCGACAGACGATTTAAGCTTACTTACACTTATCAAAAGTACATTGGCCGATTATCAAACTGATGCCCCCCTAGCCTTAGTGTTAATGGCGCAGGATCGTAGCGGATTAATCGTAGAAGTTAGTGTGATGTTGGCAATGATGTCGACTCATCTAGAGCCTGACGTTAGCGATAAGCCGCCGATAGAATATAAAACCCCAGCTGGCAGTTGCTTCTATTCTGCACCGCTTGGTGATCATGGCTTGAGTTTTGTCTATCCCGGCGTAGGTACTGTGTATCCAAACATGCTCAGTCAAATGGGATTAGTGTTCCCCAATGTGTATGCCGAACTCGAAAGCCAAGGTGACATGCAGTCGATGTTACAAACCGAGTTTATTTACGCGGCAGATAAAAACCGTGCCACACAGATGAGCTTAAGCCAGTTAGCCATTGCCGGTGTTGGCGCCAGTTATATTTTAACCAAGCTGTTGCAGCAAGAGTTTGCCATTGGGCCCAGGTTTGCCTTAGGTTACTCCATGGGTGAAGCTGCCATGTGGGCGAGTTTAGATGTATGGCAAGCGCCACATACTATGATTGAAGCAACCCAAAACAGCAGTATCTTTACCCAAGATATTTCTGGAGAACTTCGCTGTGTTCGCCAGCAATGGCAATTAACCGATGACGAACCCATTGTCTGGAACAGCTTTGTGACTCGAGCCAGTATTGATGAACTCACGCCCCATTTAACGGATTATCCACGCGTTTATATTGCCATTATTCAAGGCGATACCTGTGTTATCGCAGGTTGTGAATCCAGTTGTAAAGCATTGTTAAAGCAAGCAGGTAAACGTGGTATTACAGCCAATCGAATTACCGCAATGCATACGCCAGCCGCGCTAAATATTGTCGACGATGTACGCCAGTTTTATCAGCAACCGCTGCTGGAAAATTTACCCAAGCAATTGCAGTTTATCTCGGCGGCTCAAACAGCACCTGTCACGCTAGACTCGCACGCTATTGCACAATCGATTGCCGATACTTTTTGTCATCAGTTGGATTTTACTCAGTTAATCCACAATGCTCGAGAGCAAGGCTGCCGATTATTTGTAGAAGTCGGAGCCGATAGGCAAACCACCACCTTAATAGACAAAATCAATGCTCAGAGTGGTAACACGTCCCCAGCGATGGCGATTGCTGTTAATGCCAAGGGCGGCGACGATGTCAGCAGTTTACTCAAGTGTTTGGGACAATTAATAGCGCATCGCGTGCCGATGTCATTAACGCCCTTTTTTCGCAGCCTTGACGATGCAATTAACACATTATCTCAGCAGACGGCAATAGCCGGCGGCTCACCACTGTCTCGTTGCAGTGAAACATCATTAGAAGGAGAACCTCATTGAGTTCTCAAGCCACCCCTAAAATCGCCATTGTCGGTTTAGCCAATCAGTATCCCGACGCGGATACTCCGGCTAAATTTTGGCAAAACTTATTAGACAAAAAAGATTCGCGCAGCCAAATCAGTGCGAGCAAACTCAATGCTTCACCGAGTGACTACTTGGGTGTACAAGGCGAATCTGACCGTTTTTATTGTGATAAAGGCGGCTACATTCAGGACTTTCAATTTAACCCTCAAGGTTATCGTATTGAACCCGACGCTTTTACTGGTTTGGATGACAGTTTCTTGTGGGCAACCGACACAGCGCGAAATGCGTTAACTGATGCAGGTATTGACCTTAATCATAACGTGCTGCAGCGCACTGGTATTGTCATGGGCACCTTATCGTTCCCTACTGCCAAGTCTAACGAGCTATTTGTGCCGCTTTATCACAGCGCAGTCGAAAAAGCCTTACAGACTAAACTCCAACAGCCAAACTTTAGTCTGCAATCGTTTAATCAAGCATCGCAAAACAATACCGCAGAAAATGCCAATAACAATAATAATGTAATGCCAAAAACGGTTAACTTGCGTAATGGTGCCATTGCCCATAACGCCTCTAAAATTGTTGCCGATGCTTTGGGATTAGGTGGTACGCAACTGAGTTTAGATGCCGCCTGTGCCAGTTCAGTTTACGCATTAAAATTGGCCTGCGACTACTTGCATACCGGCAAAGCAGACATGATGCTGGCTGGCGCGGTATCGGGAGCCGATCCGTTCTTTATCAATATGGGCTTTTCGATATTTCATGCCTATCCCGACCACGGTATTTCCGCCCCATTTGATAGTAACAGTAAAGGTTTGTTCGCTGGTGAAGGTGCTGGGGTATTAGTGCTCAAACGCCTTGAAGATGCCGAGCGTGATGGCGACCATATTTACGCTTTAGTCAGTGGCATTGGCTTGTCTAACGATGGCAAAGGCCAGTTTGTGTTAAGCCCAAACAGCAAAGGCCAAGTGCAAGCATTCGAGCGCGCTTATCGCGATGCAGCAGCAATCGATCCAAGTATCACCCCTGCCAGCATTGAAGTGATTGAATGTCATGCTACGGGGACACCATTAGGCGACAAAGTTGAATTAACCTCGATGGAGCGTTTTTTTGAAGATAAACTTCAAGGTAGCGCCACACCATTAATTGGTTCCGCTAAATCCAATTTAGGCCATTTACTCACCGCTGCAGGCATGCCAGGGATCATGAAAATGATTTTTGCGATGCGCCAAGGCGTGTTGCCACCGAGTATTAATATCAGCTCACCTATCGCCTCGCCTAATGGCTTATTTGGCCAAGCGACCTTGCCAAATGCAGTGCTACCTTGGCCCGATAAAGTTGGCAATAAAGCCCGCCATGCTGGCGTATCAGTATTTGGTTTTGGCGGTTGTAACGCTCATTTATTGATTGAGTCATATCAAGCTAAAGCTGTCACTGACAGCACTCAGAATAATAGCACTAAAACTCGTCACTCAACGTTAGTTGATGCAGAAACGCCGATGCACATTACCGGCATGGCGGCGCATTTTGGTCAATGCAGCAGTATTGATGCACTGGCGAAAAAAATCATCGCCAAACAAGCCATCTTTAGCACGCTACCCACTCAACGCTGGAAAGGCTTAGACAAACATCCTGAACTATTAGCCCAATATGGCATCACCCAAGTGCCGCAAGGCGCGTATATCGATCAGTTCGATTTTGATTTCTTGCGTTTTAAAGTGCCACCCAATGAAGATGATCGCTTAATATCGCAACAACTACTGTTGATTAAAGTCGCCGATGAAGCTATCGCCGATGCAAAACTGACACCAGGCAGTAAAGTCGCAGTGTTAGTTGCCATGGAAACCGAACTTGAACTTCATCAATTCCGCGGTCGAGTTAACTTACACAGCCAAATAGCTCAAAGCCTTAACGCTCAAGGTATTCAATTATCTACAGCGGAATATGACAGTCTTGAAACCATTGCGATGGACAGTGTGCTCGACGCCGCTAAACTTAACCAGTACACCAGCTTTATTGGTAATATTATGGCGTCGCGGATAGCCTCATTATGGGATTTCAACGGCCCGGCATTTACCATTTCTGCGGGCGAGCAATCAGTTAACCGCTGTATCGATGTGGCGCAAAACTTGTTTGCGTTAGGCTCGTTACAAGAGCCATTAGATGCAATCATTATTGCCGCTGTTGACCTGTCTGGCAGCATTGAAAATATGTTGTTCAATACCGCAAAACTTAACGCCAAAGGATTAAGTTCAACAGATTGGCTAGTGGGTGAAGGGGCTGGCGCGCTCGTGCTGCAACAAACTAGTTCTGCACACTCTCAGCTTGACAGCTATGCCAGTATCGACAGCGTTAACTTTACGCCATTGTCACAATTACCAGCTGAATTATCAGCAGATGTTGTTGAGTTAAACCAATCACCTGAATGTATATTAACAACTCAAGGCCAACAGTTTGCCCAAGGATTAACTGATGCTGCAATCGCGGTCAGCTCAGCGCCGTTATTGAGTAAAGCTCATGATATTCTCGGTCATACATTTGCCGCTTCTGGCATGGCCAGTTTGCTGCATGGTTTAGTGCAAACTCGTCATATCGATAAACCGTCTATCAATGCCAGTGTATTCACCAGCAGCGACAATCAATACTCACAAGTTAATCTGTCTGTTTCTGCGGCGCAACAACACGCATTGCACGCTAGACTGGGCAATAATTTAACTCAACAACTGGCTACGGGCAGTAAGTTAAGTTTAATTAAACAAGTCAGTTTAGGTGGTCGAGATATTTACCAACACATTATCGACAGCCCACTTGATGCGCTCGACAGTATTATCAATCAATGTGCAGATATCGCCCCAACTGTAGTCAACACCATTGAAAGTAAGCAACCAACTATTCGTGATAATAATCCTCTTAGCGTCAATAATAGCGAGAATATCGCCGAGCCTCTTATGTCAGAAAATATGCCCGATAAAACAATTCCAAAGCAACCAAGGGTTGCCAGTATGACAAATCATGCTATCCCACCTGCACATTTAACGGCATTTCAACAAAATCAGTGGTTAGCACAACAAGCGCATTTAGCTTATTTGGCCAGCAGAGATGCAGGCTTGAAAGTAGCCGACAGTTTATTACGATCTCAATTGGCTGGTTTTAGCCATCAGACAGCTGCGACTCAAGTCGCGTCTCCGGCTACTAATACTTATGCGGTTAATGCTGCAGTACAAACCGCGGTTAAGAGTGAAACCATTAGCCCTGCCAGGTTAATCCAACCTAATCATGCTTGTGTGCCCGCTTACACTGCACCTATTCCAGCGAATAAACCGTGTATTTGGAATTACGCTGATTTAGTTGAATATGCCGAAGGCGATATCGCTAAAGTATTTGGCTCAGATTACGCCATTATCGACAGTTACTCGCGCCGAGTTCGCTTACCGACAACAGATTATTTATTGGTGTCACGCGTCACTAAACTCGATGCCACCATGAATCAATACAAACCGTGTTCAATGACTACAGAATACGACATCCCCGTCGATGCGCCGTATTTAGTGGATGGTCAAATCCCTTGGGCTGTCGCGGTAGAATCGGGCCAGTGCGATTTAATGTTGATCAGTTATTTAGGTATCGACTTTGAAAACAAAGGCGAGCGGGTTTATCGCTTATTAGATTGTACTTTGACCTTCTTAGCCGATTTACCTCGTGGCGGCGACACACTGCGTTACGACATTAAAATCAATAACTTTGCCAGCAATGGCGACACGTTATTATTCTTTTTCTCTTACGAGTGTTTCGTAGGCGACAAGATGATCCTAAAAATGGATGGTGGCTGTGCGGGCTTCTTTACCGACCAAGAGCTGGCCGATGGTAAAGGGGTTATTCAAACTGAAGATGAAATAAAACATCGCCAACAAGTGCTCAACAATCCAAATAAACCAACCTTTACCCCATTACTCCACTGTAGCCAAACGGCATTTGATTATGGTCAAATCCATCATTTACTGACTGGTGATATTGGCAGCTGTTTTGGTGGCGACCATGTCGCGCACCAACTGCAAACTGGAATACAAAAATCGCTTTGTTTTGCCTCAGAAAAATTCTTAATGATTGAGCGAGTGAGTCAATTACAAACACAAGGTGGCGCGTGGGGCTTAGGCTTACTCGAAGGTCATAAACACATTGCGCCAGACCATTGGTATTTCCCTTGTCATTTCCAAGGCGACCAAGTGATGGCAGGCTCGTTAATGGCCGAAGGTTGTGGCCAGCTATTACAGTTCTTTATGATCCACATTGGCATGCATACTCTAGTAGAAAATGGCCGATTCCAACCGTTGGAAAATGCTTCGCAAAAAGTTCGTTGTCGTGGCCAAGTGTTACCACAAACGGCAGAGCTGACCTATCGCATGGAAGTGACTGAAATAGGTATTCATCCCCGTCCTTATGCCAAAGCCAATATTGATATTTTACTCAATGGTAAAGTCGTGGTCGATTTCCAAAACTTGGGTGTAATGATTAAAGAAGATGCCGAATGTACTCGTTATCCGCTTATCTCGTTAGACGCTAGCCCTGCCGTTGATTCAAACGCTAGCAGTAAAGTGATTGCTAACAAAGCCCCGTTAATGGCGCAAGTTCCAGATTTAAACGCCCCGAGTAACAAGGGCGTTATTCCGCTAAAACACGTTGAAGCGCCCATAGTAAGCGCCGATTCAAAGTACGCTAATCGCGTGCCCGATACAGTGCCATTTACCCCATACCATATGTTTGAGTTTGCTACTGGCGATATCGAAAAATGCTTTGGTCCTGACTTTAGTATTTACCGCGGACTTATCCCGCCGCGCACACCTTGTGGCGATTTACAGTTAACCACTCGCGTGGTAGAAATTAACGGTAAACGCGGCGAATTGAAAAAGCCATCATCGTGTATCGCTGAATACGAAGTACCAGCAGATGCTTGGTACTTTGCTAAAAACAGCCACCAAGCGGTAATGCCTTATTCGGTGTTAATGGAAATTTCATTACAACCCAATGGCTTTATTTCTGGCTACATGGGCACCACCTTAGGCTTTCCTGGGCAAGAGCTATTTTTCCGTAACTTAGACGGTGGCGGAAAATTATTACGTCATGTGGATTTACGCGGCAAAACTATCGTCAATGATTCAAAGCTATTATCAACCGTCATTGCCGGCAGTAACATTATTCAAAGCTTCACTTTTGAGTTAAGTGTCGATAATGAGCCGTTTTACACGGGTAGTGCGGTATTTGGTTACTTTAAAGGTGATGCGCTCAAAAACCAGCTCGGCATCGATAATGGCAAAATTACTCAGCCATGGCATATTGATAATAACGTCGCGGCAGACATCAGCGTTAATTTATTGGATAAACAGTCACGGGTGTTTACTCCGCCAACGAGCCAACCGCATTATTGTTTAGCGGGCGGTCAGCTTAACTTTATCGACCAAGCCGAAATTGTTGAAGCAGGCGGCAAATACGGTAAAGGCTATCTTGCTGCGTCACGCACTATTGATCCAAGTGATTGGTTCTTCCAATTCCACTTCCATCAAGATCCGGTGATGCCCGGCTCATTAGGTGTTGAAGCCGTGATCGAGTTGATGCAAACTTACGCCATCAGTACAGACCTAGGTAAAGGTTTCACTAATCCAAAATTTGGCCAAATATTGTCGGATATTAAATGGAAATATCGCGGTCAAATTAACCCACTTAACAAACAAATGTCACTTGATGTACATATCAGTGCAGTAAAAGATGAAGACGGTAAACGCATCATAATAGGCGACGCAAACCTCAGTAAAGATGGTCTGCGTATTTATGAAGTCAAAGATATCGCCATCTGTATTGAAGAAGCTTAGGCCAAATAGGAATAATAATGACAACACAAGTGCATAACGAAAAGCTTTCTCCTTGGCCATGGCAAGTTAGCCAGCAACACGTCAATTTTGACCCTACTGGGATGGACAAAAAGCTTAAAGATTTATCACAAGCGTGTTATGTGGTTAACGACACGCAACAAGGCTTAGGCGTTGCTCAGCAAGCCCAAGTCGTAACCGATGCAATTACTGCAGCAAATGCACTGCCAGTCAGCGCATTTGCTCCCGCCCTTGGTACCCAAAGCTTAGGTGACAGTAATTTCCGCCGCGTGCATGGGGTAAAATTCGCCTATCATGCTGGGGCAATGGCCAATGGTATTTCTTCTGAAGAACTGGTTATTGCGTTAGGTCAGGCTGGTATTTTATGTTCATTTGGCGCAGCTGGGTTAATTCCATCTCGAGTTGAGCAAGCGATTAACCGCATTCAAGCCGCGCTGCCAAACGGGCCTTATGCGTTTAATTTAATCCACAGCCCAAGTGAACCCGCACTTGAACGTGGCAGTGTCGAGCTATTTTTAAAACACAAAGTGCGTACTGTTGAGGCATCTGCCTTTTTAGGCTTAACCCCACAAATTGTCTATTACCGCGCAGCAGGCTTAAGCCGTGACGCACACGGTGATGTGCAAATAGACAATAAAGTAATTGCGAAAATCAGCCGTACTGAAGTGGCGATTAAGTTTATGCAACCTGCGCCAGTTAAAATACTGCAACAGTTGGTGGATGAAGGTCTTATTAGCGCAGAGCAAATGGAACTGGCTCAATTAGTGCCTATGGCTGATGATATTACTGCTGAAGCAGATTCAGGCGGTCATACAGACAATCGACCATTAGTCACTTTACTGCCGACTATTTTGGCATTAAAAGATCAAGTACAAGCACAGTACAAGTATAAAACCCCTATTCGGGTTGGTGCCGGTGGTGGTGTTGGCACGCCTGACGCAGCATTGGCGACTTTTCATATGGGCGCAGCCTACATTGTTACCGGTTCAATCAATCAGGCTTGTGTCGAAGCGGGAGCCAGCGAGCATACGCGTAAATTACTGGCCACCACCGAAATGGCCGATGTGACGATGGCACCTGCTGCCGATATGTTCGAAATGGGCGTTAAGCTGCAAGTCGTAAAACGTGGCACCTTATTTCCAATGCGCGCCAACAAGTTATACGAAATTTATACCCGCTATGACTCGATTGAAGCCATTCCAAGCGACGAGCGTGAAAAACTTGAAAAACAAGTATTCCGCTCAAGCCTGGATGATATTTGGGCTGGCACGGTAGCGCATTTCAATGAGCGCGACCCAAAGCAAATCGAGCGTGCTAAAGATAATCCTAAACGTAAAATGGCGTTAATTTTCCGTTGGTACTTAGGTCTGTCTAGCCGTTGGTCAAACACTGGTGAGCTTGGTCGCGAGATGGATTATCAAATCTGGGCTGGTCCGGCACTCGGCGCATTTAACGCATGGGCTAAAGGCAGTTATTTAGATGACTACACCCAGCGTCATGCAGTAGACTTAGCCAAACACTTAATGCATGGCGCAGCTTATTTGGCCCGAGTTAATTTATTAACAGCACAAGGTGTTAGCCTTCCGGTAGCATTACAACGCTGGCGCCCAGTTGATCAAGTAAAGTGATCGACCAAGTGAATAGATTGATCTCGCTTTATTGCGAGATCAGCGAGAAAGATAGGAACCGACATGAGCGATACCCAGAAACTCGATTTTTCAGCGATTAATGAACCGACATTGGCATCGTTTAATCAACAAAAAAATCTGATAAAACGCATGCTTAAAGGCAACAGCGCAACTTGCAGCGACTGTAATAAACCACTAACACTGCAATTACCGCCTAATACTAAAAAGGCACCAAAAAACGCTAAGGCCCCAGGGATTTATTGCGCGAAAGGTTGCACTGATATCGAGCTAGACATGGAAGCCGTAGCGTTAATGCAATAGCATTAATACCCATTTAATGTCTTCATAAAAAATGACCCTCTTTAGTCAGAGGGTCATTTTTTTCGAGTATTCTTTATTGCACGGCCTAACGTTATTTAGCCAGCCATTGCTTAACGATCTTTGGGTTACCACAAAGCTGTTCAATCGGTTTTTCCCCCGACAGCGCAGCCTCAAATACAGTAAATGGTACATTTGCCCATAAGCTCAACTCAAAGGTAGTATTTTCCGTCACCACGCCTACGCCTTTAGGTGTGCCTGTCATCACAATGTCACCATCATTTAAGCTCATAAACTCACTGACGGCGTTATAAATAGCGTGTGGCTGGTACATCATTAATTGCTGATGACCTAATTGCGTCACGGCATTATCAATGGTTAATTGAAAGCACCAATCTTTGATGTCTGCGGTTATAGTAATAAATTCGCTGAATAACGCCGAACCATCAAAAGCTTTAGAACGCTCCCACGGTAAGCCTTTAGTTTTTAAATTGGTTTGCAGCTCACGCTTAGTCATATCAAGCCCAACACCAACCGCACTAAACTGGCCATTATTTACCATAAAGCATAATTCGGCTTCATAATGTAAAGGCTCACCTAAGTGACTACACAAAGTAGTGGTAATGGCTGAGTTTGGTTTAAGGAACACCACCATATCATCAGGAATTTCATTACCGAGCTCGTCAATATGCTCAGCATAATTACGCCCAATACAAATGATTTTTGATGGCGAGACGAGGCGTACTTGGCCATCTGATTGCGTTAGTGAAACGGATTGTAAACTCACATTAACCTCGAATAATTGAAATAGTGATAAGAGTAATCCTTCTAACAATAAAGCGAATTATTTCAAAATAGAACAACGACTCTTTTTAAATCATACCCAAAGCATTATCGCTTGCCTATTAGATTGTGAATGGTTCAATGATATTGCCCATTAATCATAATCAATTGGCACACATGCTCAATACCTATTTGGATTGAAAAAGTAAAATATAACTATAAAAACAAAGGTATATTTCTATTTTTACACAATGTCATTTACATTATTTTAACAACCAACTACTCTAGAGTTTGTCACTATTGGACAAAAATCATGCTTGATTAAGTATTAATACAGTAAGAATGACGTCAAAAAAATAACAATATGAGAGACTAAATGACAATATTCGAATTGACAATCAAACAAAAAATAGCATTAGGATTTGCCTCAATTGGCTTATTACTGCTTGCTGGAAGTAGTTTTTTTTATCATTCCTTGAGTAAAATTCAAACAGCCAATATTAATATCGAAACGTTAGCAGTACCGGTACAAAACCAGTCAAATGCCTTACAAATTACCTTATTAAAAATGGCTAAAACCGGCAGTTTAGCTTATTCACAAATCGATAATGACAATATTGACCTCAGTTATAAGCAGTTCAAGCAATTGCAACTAGAGTTCAGAGAGGTATTAAAGACATTATCGGCAAAAGTTGCTGATCAACCCACAATGCTTCAGTCATTAACTCAAGCTCAAAAATCATACCAGCAGTACGAACAGCAATCGCACATCATGTTCGGCGCTAAACTTGAAATTGGACAAAACCGCGACAACTTCACTGCATTAAAAAAACAATTTGATGATGTTCGAATTAATGCCAGTAATAATATGATTGATTTAGAACTGATAGAAGCCCCTTCAGGCGAGCAGCAGTTATTAAACGAAGTCATTGGCGGCGGAGTACGCATCGACGACATGCTGTTTACTCTGGGCAATACCATGACAGAACTTGGCCGATTAACCTCTGTTGATGCCGTTAATATTCATAAACAAGATGTGGCCATGTTATTAGGTAATATTACGGTTAATGGCAACTACTTAACCCAACAAGCAGAGCCATTGGGTGCAACTACGCTTTTTGTCGACTTTGGCACTAACTTGCAAGCCATTAAACAGTTCACCGACACCCCTGGGACCTTATACCTCGCACAAGCAAATGTCGTCAATCAGCAGCGCTTAGCCGAAAATAGTAACCAGCAAGCTAACACCTTTTTTGATGCCACCAACACTCAGTTAGATCAATTGGTCAAACTTGCCAATGAAAGATTCCATCAATTACAAATGGTTGCGATTGATGAAGTAAGTACCGCACAAACTTTTGCTATTACAATGGCAGTGGTGTTTGTGTTAATGGCGATGTTTATCTATTACTTTACCTCAAAAGCCATGTTAGGCCCTCTACAAGCCATTAACAGTGCATTATCGCGCATTGCCAGCGGTGATTTATCACGGCGATTAACCAAACGAAATAATGATGAATTTGGCGAGCTGATGGATAACATCAATAAACTGTCTGACGATCTAACTAATTTATTGCAAGCCATTAGCCGTGATGCACACTTGCTAGATGAATCAGCTCTTCGCTCGCAAGCGCAAAGCGAGACAATATCTCATTCGGCCGCCGGACAAATTAACAATATTAATCAAGCTAAACAGCTTGCAGAGCAAATACATCACAGTTCAAATCAAGTCAATGAGCAAGCTTCAGAATCTGAACAACATGTTAAATTAGCCTCTTCGCAAGGAGTACAAATAAAAACCATTGCTAATGATAACCGTTTCCGTATTGAAGCCTTATCAACCAGCTTGCGCGACTCAGTCGAGACTATGGCAAAGCTCAGTCAACACAGTGATAATATTGGTGGGATTTTAACCACCATCAGTGCGATTGCCGATCAAACTAATTTGTTGGCCTTAAATGCTGCTATTGAAGCCGCTAGGGCGGGTGAGCATGGGCGTGGATTTGCCGTTGTTGCTGATGAGGTGCGTTCATTAGCCTCTAGAACGCAATTAGCAACCGCCGAAATTCAAACCATGATTAGTGCCTTACAACAAGAAACAACCTATGCCGTGACAGCCATCTCACAAGGGCAAAGACAAGCCAGTGAATGTGTAGAACAAAGCCAGTCGTTGCATGATGCAATCGAACAAATAGAGGCGGCGCTTAGCACCATTAATGGCATGAGCCAAAGCATTACTCATGCAGCCAATGAACAAGTAAGCCATAGCCAACAAATAGAGCAAACGATGACTCAAACAGCCGATTCAGCAGAACAAAATGCCCATGAGTCAGCTTCAATGACACAGCAAAGCCAGCAATTAAATCAATTAGCTCACTCACTTACCACCTCTGTTGAACGCTTTAAACTCTAATCAGTAGCGTAATAAAATCTTTAGTAAGAGACACAATAAAATAGGCCAGTAATCACAATGATTTCTGGCCTATTTTGACGCTGTAAAAGATGCTGTGGTATATCGTCTATTTCTTACCTAAGGTCCCTACAGCAAAGCGCCTGATAATAGATCGAACCATTAACACTGACTGGCCCAATTCACTACTGTTATGTAGCGATTTTTCTGATGAAGCTTTAGTAATTTCTGCAGAATCAGCAATATCAATAATTTGCTGATTAATATGCTCAGCTACTGCACTCTGCTGCTCTACCGCCGCGGACATATCTAAAGTAAGTAGGGTGATTTGTTCAACGGATTGGTTAATCGACGCTAATGCATTACGTGTTTTATCAACAATTTCAACACCTTTACTGGCCGCTTGTTCACCACTAACCGACACTTGAACGGCATTACTGGCTCGCTTCGTTAATACGCTCACAATGCTGTGAATTCTGTCGGTGGATTCGCGGGTTTTCAGTGCTAGGGAGCGCACTTCATCTGCAACAACGCTAAAGCCACGACCTTGTTCCCCCGCCCTAGCAGCTTCAATAGCAGCATTTAAGGCCAACAAATTAGTTTGATCGGCAATACTCGAAATCAGGCTGGCGGCTTGACCTATCTCACTTGTAGATTCAGATAACTCGCGTACTGTTTTGGCGATATCCGCGACAGAGAGATTTAACTCATCAATAGATTGCTTAGCTTCATTAGCAAGTTGAGCCCCTGCATTAACATTGTCTAACGCTTCTTTTGCACTATAAGCATTACGTTCAACGTTCGCGGACACTTCTTGGATAGCAGTGGACATTTGGGTAATTGCCGAGGCAATTTGTTGTGTTGCTCCACTTTGTAAGCTCACCGCTTTAGCCGTTGACTCAGCTTCTATTTGGGTGTGTTCGACAATGCCATCTAATGATTTTGCAGCATCTTCAATCCGCGTCATCGCAGTACGACAACGGGCAACTTCGCAACCCAACGCTAATTTTGCCTGCGCTTTGGCGCCAAAGTCAGCAAAATAGGTTTCTGCAACAATGAGATCTGTGAACGAATTAGGATTAAGTTGGACCACTTCATACCAATCTTGTTGCTGTTTATAGCCCAACCATGCCGTTGATACTACAAGCGTGAATAACCCTATTGCACCAGGGAGAACGCCCCAAAATTCAGTTAATACAAGGGACAAAATAAACATGGGTAACCAAGCCGGTAATAATTTAATGACTTGATGTTTTATTTTTGCATGAAGTGGTCTTGGTGACTTTTTAGCTTTTATTCTGGCATAAGCCGCTTCAGCACGGGCAATTTCGCTTGGTAATGCAGTCACCCTAACGGACTCGTAACCGGCGACTTTATTATTATCAAATACTGGCGTAACAAATGCACTAACCCAATAATAATCACCATTTTTACGGCGATTCTTAACCAGCCCCATCCATACTTTACCAGCTGAAATACAGGCCCACATCTCTTTGAACACTTCACCTGGCATATCAGGATGACGCACAAGATTATGTGGCTTACCAATCAATTCATTTTTGTCGAAGCCGCTGACGTCAACAAAAGCATCATTGCAGTAGATAATATGACCGCGCAGATCGGTTCCTGAAATTAAACGAACATCATCATCGAAGTGGTATTGATTAAGGGTAATGGGTTGATTATTGCGCATAGGCACTGACATCCTTGTCTCGGTATAGTGAATAAGAACACTCATTAATGCTATCTGTTACACCAAAGGTGCATAGACAGAACTTCCATTTAATAAGGTGGTGGAGAAATGTCATCACTATTATGAGTGTGCCATATCCCTATTTATCATAAGTCATTATAGTTTGATATGTATTTGAAAATTGTCAATTAAATAATTAATTTAACCCTAACACTTACCACACGCACAGTGATATAGATAAATTCTGCTAAGACGTTTCTCTCGATTTACCCAAGCGACTACCCAGGGCAGAGCTTAACAGGTTAACTGCAAAAGTGAGTTATTTCTTAAGGGGATATAGTGGTGAAGGCTTAATATGTGAGGCAATGTATTGCCCCACATATTAATTTGACGCTCAAATGATCCAAGTCGTGCTCTCAATCTGCTAACAATATTCAATTTGAGCAGCAACAGGGCCATTTACACAAAACAAACATCAATGTACAAAAGTATTAAGCGTATTCTTGCATAAAATCGTCAAGGTTATCGTTGATGATTTCTATCTCGTCACCGCTAAATTGCGCAATATGAAACAAGGCTTCGCCTTCATTGGTCACGGGAATATTACTGTTGCCAATAATAATTCCGTCTGTCGGCGCTAGCAATGGCAATGGTTCACCACCCAAAGGGTTAACGATATTGGCTAACACCTGCCCTTTAGAGACGCGCTCACCCAATTTAAGCTTAATATTTACTAATCCATCAGACTCACTGCGGACCCAATAACTGCGGCTGGCATTGACGCTGGTACTTTTAGTTTTAATTTTGCCTTTAGTCATACTTAAACAGCGCATCACATTGATAACACCATTAACGCCAGATTTAATCGACATATCACTAAAGCGCAGTGCTTCACCTGCTTCATATAAAATACAAGGAATATTCAGGCTGTTGGCATAACCACGCATTGAACCCTCACGTGCTTTTGATGACATTATCACCGGAGCACCAAAGGCATTTGCCATGTCGAGCATCACTTCATCGTCGGTGTCACAACGGATCTGCGGTAAATTATCGCGATGGATAGCACCGGTATGCAAATCGACAATATGGGTTGCACGTTTAACGAGAATACTGCTGAATAAATGGGCTAAACGACTCGCTAGCGCACCTTTAGCAGAGCCCGGAAAACAGCGATTTAAATCGCGACGATCCGGTAAATAACGAGATTGTTGAATAAAACCAAACACGTTAACGATGGGAACAATTAATAAGGTTCCCGTTAAGGTTTTAGCATTAACACGACCGAGCAAACGTCGACATATTTCAATGCCATTTAACTCATCACCATGAATTGCTGCACAAACCAATAAAACAGGTCCGGCTTTAGTGCCGTGAAACACTTCAACGTGCAAATCCATCGGTGTATCGTTATACAGTTTTGCTGCGGGCAATTTGACACTTTGTTGAGTGCCTGCCGCTACGCTAACATCACCGATAACAAACGGTTCATGCTTTTTTACCATTAACCAACACCTTTCGTTTTTGAACTGGTGGATTTAACGTTTTTCTCAATAAACTGAATGATTTTTTCAGCAACATCAATGCCGGTAGCTTTTTCGATACCTTCAAGACCAGGAGATGAGTTAACTTCCATCACTAATGGACCGTGTTTAGAACGTAAAATATCTACGCCAGCAACATTTAAACCCATTGTTTTAGCGGCACGTAACGCGGTTGAGCGCTCTTCAGGCGTTAATTTAACAATGCTAGCAGAACCACCACGGTGTAAATTAGAACGGAACTCGCCAGGTAATGCTTGGCGTTTCATCGCGGCAATCACTTTGTCACCAATAACAAAACAACGAATATCTGCACCACCGGCTTCTGCGATATATTCTTGCACCATGATATTAGCTTTTAGGCCCATAAAGGCTTCAATAACAGATTCAGCCGCTTTGCGAGTTTCAGCTAAGACAACACCAATACCTTGGGTTCCTTCAAGTAGCTTAATCACACAAGGGGCGCCACCGACCATGTCTAATAAATCGGGGATGTCTGCCGGTTTATTGGCAAAACCTGTTACTGGTAAACCAATATTTTTACGTGATAATAGTTGCAATGAACGTAACTTATCACGTGAGCGAGTAATCGCGACCGACTCATTTAATGGATGTGTTCCCATCATCTCAAACTGGCGCAATACCGCGGTGCCATAAAAGGTGACAGATGCGCCAATACGCGGAATAACCGCATCAAATTTTGGCAGTTCTTCACCGCGAACATGGATGCTAGGCGCATTCATGTTGATGTTCATATAACACTTTAATGGGTCAACAATATTGACAATATGACCACGAGCTTCAGCAGCTTCTTTTAACCGACTTGTCGAGTATAAATTCTTATTTCTCGACATTATTGCAATATGCATTTGTTATTCTCCTGCTAGAAATGATTCTGCTGAATTAACCAAAAAACGCCCTTCTAATGCGCGGCGTCCCAATAACATTCTAAATTTCATGTGATCTCTATTGGTTAACGTCAGTTCGATGTCAAAAAGCTGATCACCGATTTGGATCGGCGTTTTTATCACGTAGCGTTTCGTGACATGACCACCAGAGTCACTAACATCTCGGCGATCAAATACATGAAATTCACATACGACTTCACGATCTGAACCTTGGTCAGGATGAAGCCAGACTCGAACCCATTTTTGGTTTTCTTTTTGAAACGGTTTTATTTTGAACGCATGTAAACAAGATGTTTTTGCGCCAGTATCCACTTTGATTTTGACTCTTTCGTTGCCAATATCAGGAAAAGTGCCCCATTCACGCCAACCCACAATACCGAGGGAATGTTCAGTCATGGTCAATCCTTTCTTGTAGAGGAATTATTCATTCCAAAGTGTTATCTTTCTATAAATTCAATATTTGAGCAGACGCCACAATTAAGTTTTTGATTGCACTGCTCAACGTATACGCTTTGTTAACCAAACGTTAACCGACAAAGTTTTTGTCAAAAATATAGCCTTCAAAACAATTTTAACACCAACACTTTATTTATATCAAACTAACATTAACAACATATCTAAAAAAAATTTCTATGTCAGTAAGTTACAACAACAACACGACCATACCTAAAGCGCCAAAAACTAACGTTTACCTTGTTTTTTAATACAAAAAATACAGAGTTAACATTTAAATGTTCAAATAACGTGCACAATATTAATGGCTTAAATCAACCCTAGCTATTTCACTCAAAGTAGACATTGTTTAACATGATAGCCAAATTATAACATTAATATCTGCATCGCTATTGTAAAAAAAGGTACCGTCATGTTCAGTCAACATAGTTTCGATTTTTTAAACAGTCTAGCAGTTAACAACGATAGAGAATGGTTTAAAGCCAACCAACAGCAATACGAAGATCAAGTGAGAACGCCAGCTTTACAGTTTATAGAAGCCATGCAAGGGCCTATTTTAGCGATGTCGCCACGATTCATCGCCGTGGCTAAAAAAGTTGGCGGCAGTCTAATGCGTCCACAACGCGACAGTCGCTTTAGCAAAGATAAAACGCCTTATAAAACCAATGTCGGCATTCAGTTTAAACACTTTCAAGCCAAAGATGTCCATGCTCCGGGGTTTTATGTTCACATCGCTAATGATGAATGCTTCATTGCCGCGGGTATTTGGCACCCAGAATCAAAAGATCTCAATGCCATTCGTCATTGTATTGATGAAAACCCTAATGCTTATCAAAAAGCATTAACTCAACTATCACAAGCAGGATTTGAATTAACGGGAGACAGTTTAATTAGACCTCCACGAGGATTTGATAAACATCACCCAATGATTGCCGAGCTCAGGCGAAAAGACTTTATTGCCATCAAACCAATTAGTTCAGAACAAGTATGTCAGGCTGATTTTGTTGAATTTTGTGCACAAGAATATCAACATACCCGCGCGCTAATGGCCTATCTATGTTTTGCATTAGATTTAGACTTTTAGTGAGAGTGAATCATAACATCATCATAGAAGCGTCGTTTCGACGACGTGAATAAGCGTATTTAACCTGAACTCGGGATAAGGAATGAACTTAGCTATTTAAAATCAGCATGTTAACCAAGCTCACTTTTAAGCTTGTCATTTGTTATGCTAGCAAGGCGAATTGACGCGTCAATAGCTAGCCTATAGTAAGTCGATTCAACACAGTTAGCAGGACAAAGGGCTGTTTGAAAGGCGTTTATTATCCCGAGCTCAGGTTATTTAACACAGAACGCGGGTGATAACCTTTGAGAATTATTTATTATTACAAGATTGTCGCTAAGGTATGATGTCATTTTGACCAACATAGTTTTAGCTCATCATTTAGATAAGCCGTGTTAAACTAGCAAGAAATAGTCCCCTGTACAGCATCGGTTATGTGCTGTGCGGCAATATCAGGTCAATTCATGAGTCATAATATTCCCGCCATGTCTAACGCAACCACATCAGACGAGACACATGCGCAAGAAATAGCTGCGACGACACCAGCACAAAAGCGAGCCCTAAGTTATTCAACCACTATTGAGACACTGTTTAATCAGGTTATGAGTACCAACATGCCTGCCGATCGAATCATTGGCCAATATTTTCGTGAACATAAAAAACATGGGTCAAAAGATAGGCGAGTGATCCGCGAAAGTTTGTTTGGTCTATTTCGCTGGTGGGGCTGGTTAAAGCAATTAAATTCAAGCCAAAAACACACTACATGGTTTCAACAGCTAAGCACATGCGCGATGTTGGAACAACATGAATGGAATGACGTTGCTACTGCCTGGAATGACTTCGCAAGTTGGCCTCAAACCCGCCCGGACCAAGTTGAGCTGATAAATAATGCTTCATTGAATGACAAATTAACCGCCTTTATTAATGTAAGTGGCATTGATACCTGCCAACTAACCCAGTTGTTACCACAATGGTTTTGGCAACTTTGCCCTATTGATGATGTTAATCAATATGCTGTTGTTAATGCAATGAGCAGTCGACCTCCGATCTGGGCTCGTGCACAAACATTATCAACAGAAAAAGTGATCGAATCTCTTCGACAAGCGGGCGTTGAAGCAAAAGCGAATAGTTACTTTTCTGATGCCATAAATTTAGGTCATAAGAGTATTAATCTAAATGAAATAAATGTTTATAAACAAGGTCATCTTGAAATCCAAGATTTAGCCTCGCAAGTAATTGGTCAAATTTGTCAACCAAGTAACCATGAAAAATGGTGGGATGCTTGTAGTGGTGCTGGCGGCAAAACACTGCAATTATATTCATTAATGTTGCAGCAAAGCTCTGCCTTAACGGGCAGTATTATTGCATCTGATATTCGAACTAAACCGTTGGAAGAGCTACGCAAGCGTGCCAAACGTGCAGGTTTTGATAATATTAGTGTTGCACCTTGGAAAGGCGACGTATTGCCCGTAGATGCGAATACCTTTGACGGAGTGTTAGTCGATGCACCCTGTAGCTGCACAGGTACTTGGCGTAGAAATCCAGATATGCGATGGCTTGATGATGCCAGTGCAGTAACAGATAAACCGATGCTACAACTAGCCATTTTACGACGTAGCGCAGTGGCAGTAAAAGTAGGCGGTAAATTGGTTTATGCTACGTGCTCTTTATCACCTAGTGAAAATGAACAAATTGTAAAAGACTTTTTATCTGAAACAGCCGAGTTTGAACTTGAACCGGTCATCCATCCTTTTACTGGGCAACCGTGTAATATGCTGACAATTTGGCCTCAGCAAGCTAACAGTGATGGCATGTTTGTCGCAAAAATGCGCCGCAAATAGTACGCCTAGCCGAAAGAAAATTAAAATTTCCCACTAAAAAGCCATCAAGTCGATGGCTTTTATTATTGCAAGCTAATGGTTAACGGGCTATTTTCGATGTAGGCGTAATATTAATTCAGCTTCTGCTTTAGGTAACTCACACTCTTGCATTAACTCTTCAATACCGGCCCCCAAACCCACCATTTTTACTGCCCTAGAATATAATTTGGCTTGAGGGTCTTGCTGGCTAGCTTCTTCCAGCATATCAAATTGCTTGGAGAGTTTTTTCTCTAATTCGACAACTCGCCTTCCTACACCAATAGTACCACTGCGCAATTCGTGTAGTTCACGTTTAACAGCTTCCCGCTGACGGTCGCTTTCTTTTACTAGCACTGTTAGGGCATTAACTTTAGTTTTTAATTTACTCGACTGTTTTTGTAAGTAAAGTACCAAACCAAGACATGCAATAACGTACACTAAAGCTGCAATTAGAAATTCATCACCCATTAACATACCTTTGTTGCTTCAACCAAAAAAACAAAATTAAAGCCAAACAAAAAAGCCAACAGTAATTCGGTTGGCTTTTTTCATCAGATTACGATTAAATTTGTGTTAACTCTACCCACTCATCATCAGATAATAATTTATCCAAGTCGACTAGAATCAATAATTCGTTATCGCGGTTGCTGACGCCTTGAATATATTTAGCGCTTTCTTCAGTGCCCACATTCGGCGCGTTATCAATTTCTGAGCGACGTAAATAAACCACTTCAGCTACACTATCAACTAAAATCCCGATCACTTGTTTTTCAGCTTCAATAATAACCACTCGAGTAGAATCATCCAGTTCTGCTGATGGTAAACCAAAACGTGAACGAGTATCGATAACCGTTACCACGTTTCCGCGTAAGTTAATAATACCTAAAACATAATCTGGTGCACCTGGTACAGGAGCAATTTCGGTGTAACGTAATATTTCTTGAACTTGCATTACGTTAATACCGTAGGTTTCATTATCTAGCTTAAATATAACCCATTGTAATACTAAATCGTCTTTAGCTGCAGTAGCCGCTGCTACACTTCTAGAATTGCTCATAGTTAACCTCGGTCAATCGAATCCTGACAACCTAAACCTGCATCAAGCATTTTGATTAATGCTTGAACATGTAAAATGCCACACATTTGTTGTTTTACTACCCCAGCAAGCCAAGGACGCTTACCCGGTTTCTCACGCCAATTGACGTGTGATTTATCTATTTTAACGGCGTTAACTAACGATTCGCACGTTAATCCCCACTGACTATCTTCAAGCATAACAAGATATTGATAATTTACTGTCTGTGCTAATTCTGGAGTATATTTTTCAGGCATCACCCACGCGCACGTATCAACCACATTTATTTTAGTATCTCGGTGGGTTTGCACCCCTTTAAACCAAGATGGCCTACCGATAAGATGGCTTATCTTCTCTATTTTTATAATCCCACCCAAACTCACCAATGGCACCGCGAGTGTTAACCCTGCTACATTGAAGAATAACACCTGAAATTCATCTTCAAGTAACTCTTGCAAATCATGAGTAATACTGGGCGGTTGGTGTCCAACCTGAGTCTGTGGCGCATTGTGCTCTTGCGTCGGCGAATTCTCTACCAACTGTTCATGCTTAATAATAGCGTCTTTTATATCAGCATGTGAACTTTCGTTATTGTTTATATCGACTAACGGCTTGATTTCTTTATTCGTTAATTCTGTTTGTTGTATTTTTGCACGACTAATGCCAACTTCAGGCTCAATATGAGTGATAGCCTGACGAACTCGTTCTGCACTGGCTTTAATCTGTTGCGTTAAATCGGTTTCTACTCTGGGTTTAGACACAGCAGATAATAATTTTTCAAGTGCCTGTTTATCGACACTGGTAGTTGGCTCTGCATATTGCCTAGCAATGACAGGAGAGGCTTTAGATGATGTTAGTTGTGAATAATGTGCCGATAACGTCATTTCAGCCGACATACGAGTCGGTTTGTCGTCGTTAATAATGGACACTTTATCGGTGATGTCATTAACGGAATTAACAGAAAGACTTGGTTTTACCTCAAGGCTTTGCTCAGTAATCGGTTTAGGCGATTCCTGTAATAAAAGACTGAAATAATCAAAAACAGTTTCATCAACCGATTTTGACATGAGTAAACTCCTGAGAAAATAAAAAATCCAGCAAACGATTATATGCTTTTACACCTCGGCTACTGGCTGAATAATGTGATGCGGGTAAATGAGCCAAACTTGCATCTCTAAATTTTGTATCTACAGGTATTACATCATTGGGCCACAGTGTTGAAGCATATTTATCCTGCAAAAATTGTAACGCTATTGGGGACGCTTTAGTGCGCTTGTCATACATTGTAGGTAATACGGTATAGCTATAACGGGTTTTCTTAGAACGCCCCATTATTTCCATGGTTTTCACCATACGTTCGAGTCCTTTTATCGCCAAAAACTCAGTCTGAACAGGAATAATAATGTGATGACTTGCTGCTAATGCATTAACCATTAACACCCCTAATACTGGCGGACAATCGATAATAGCAACATCATATTTATCTTCAAGCAATGACAATAAGTTACGTAACACCAACCCCATTCCTTCTTGATGACCTAGTGACCTATCAAGTGTCGCTAACGCCATATTAGCCGGAATGATATCAAGCCCTTCAATTTGAGTTGGAAGCACATTTTGTAAAATAAACTCTTGGGTCAGTGTTTGATGATTCAAAAAAACATCATAAAGCGAGCAAGGCACTTCGTCTGAATCAATACCTAAGTAATAGCCCAATGAAGCATGAGGATCGGTATCGATTATCAACACTCGTTGGCCACGTTTAACCAATGCTCCGGCTAAACTGGCTACTGTGGTGGTTTTACCTACCCCACCTTTTTGGTTAGCTACCGTCCATACTTTCAAAGAAGCCTCTCAACTCATTATAATGATATTGTTATGGTAAATTGACTACTACTTGTGTTGTTTATCATCGCGGGTTGTTACACGGATGCCACCATTAGGTAAACGGATCACTTTAACCCCCTGAGCATCTTCTGACACTATGACTTCTTGATCATTTTGTTCAGCAGAAACATCAGTATCGTGCTCTACCTTATCAATATCAGTAAGCGGTGCATCATCTAAAGAACCCGGACCAAACAGCACACTTTGTGCTTGTTTTCTTCCTGCTGACGCTATGATTGCTTGAGTTTGTTCAGGATGTTGAGTTAACCAATTAGCAATATTAGCGGCCTGATCATCGGGTACCATCAATAACACTTGAGACGCCGTTAATCGTACTACATCCTGCTCTAATAACGTCACTTTTTGATCAGCGTCAATATACAAACCCGCTAATACTACTATGGCAATAAAGGACAAAAAAAATCCCAGTTTTTGCTTCGTCTGCAATGAGTATTCTGGCTTAGCCACGACTAGACTCTTTTAAAATAGCTTCAGCCATATTATCTAATGAAATAGAGTGAGTTGCGATACCGGTTGATGCTACAGCTTGGGGCATACCATATACCACGCAGCTTGCTTCATCCTGCGCCCAAATAGTGGCACCGACAGACTTTAACATTCTGGCACCTTCTCTACCGTCTGCGCCCATTCCCGTTAATACAACCGCTAAAACATCACCGCCAAAAGCTTTGGATGCTGATGCAAAAGTAATATCAACACACGGTTTATAGTTCATTTCTTGGGTTCCGGAAATGACTTTAAGTCTTCCAGAAATTCCGCTTCGCTCAATCATGAGCTGCATGCCTCCGGGCGCTAAATAGGCACAACCAGGGCGCATGGCATCACCATTTTCGGCTTCTTTTACCTCAATTTTACACAAGGTATTTAAACGAGCTGCAAAGGCTGGAGTAAACGCCGCAGGCATATGCTGTATCAACACTATGGGATGAGGATAATTTGCAGGAAATGCAGTTAATACTTTCTGTAATGCTACTGGCCCACCGGTTGAAGTCCCGATGAGTAACAATTTATATTGCTTACCACTGGCCCGAATAGACGATATTGAAGACGTTGTCGGATTAGCGCTCTGACGATCTGCTAAAGTTGTGGATAAACTAGAACGAGTCGCTACAGGCGTTGCTGTGGAAGCTAAACGACTGCTTAGCGGACGACGAGGCGTGTTGATATCTGGAGCCGCAATAGCTGAACGACGAGATTCTGGTAATGAAGTAGGTGTTAACGAACTTGGCCGATACATCCTACGTCGACCTAATGCTTTAATTCGTTGCTGTAACAAAAGAATCGCATCGTCTTTATTGGTTGCTATATCTTCAAAACGTTTTGGCAAAAAATCTAGTGCACCTGCTTCTAACGCATCAAGTGTCGCTTTAGCACCATCATGAGTTAACGATGAAAACATTAAAATGGGAGTAGGATTATTAGCCATAATTTCACGGACAGCAGTTATACCGTCCATCACAGGCATTTCAATATCCATCGTAATGACTTGAGGCTTTAACTTTGCAGCCATATCAACAGCTTCTTTGCCATTAACAGCAACGGCAACGACTTCGAGATCAGGATCTTGATTGACAATCTCACTGACTCGACGTCGAAAAAAGCTAGAATCATCTACAACTAGTACTTTTATGGCCATTTAATTCCTTAAATAATGGAACTTTTATTTTTATTTTATTTTTTTGCTTTTAGCGTAATGTTTTAGCAGTCCTGGCACATCTAAAATCAGTGCAATACCACCATCGGATGTAATTGTCGCACCCGCCATACCTGGAGTACCTTGTAACATACTGCCAAGCGGTTTAATGACCACTTCTTCTTGTCCAATCAATGCATCTACAACAAAACCAATTTGCATAGTGCCAAGCTGAACAATAACCACATGACCATGCTTCTTATCACCATGTTTAAATGTTGATTTTTTACTGTGCAGCCAATGTTCTAGGTAAAATAATGGCACGGCCTTATTACGGAAAATCACCGTCAATTGACCATCGACTATATTGGTTTTTGTTAAATCTAAATTAAAGATTTCATTCACACTTGATAATGGTAGTGCAAAAACTTGATTAGACACATCAACCATCAATGTCGGCATAATAGCCAAGGTTAATGGCACTTTAATTTCGAGAACAGTACCCTTACCTTTCATTGAGTCAATATAAACAGTACCGTTAAGTTGGTTGATGCGGGTTTTCACCACATCCATGCCCACTCCACGGCCTGAAATATCTGAAATTTCAACTTTGGTTGAAAACCCTGGGGCAAAAATCAAATTGTAAGCTTCGTTATCGGTCATTCTCGAAGCGGCATCTTCATCAAGCACACCACGACTTATCGCAATTTGTTTTAGCTTCTCAGGGTCCATTCCCGCGCCATCATCCTCAATTTTAAGCAGGATGTGGTCACCTTCTTGGCTAGCCGATAAGGTAATGGTACCGGTTCGAGATTTACCGCTAGCTTCACGAGTTATCGGCATTTCGATACCGTGATCGACTGAGTTTCGAACCAAGTGGACTAAAGGATCGGCTAACGCTTCAACTAAGTTTTTATCAAGATCGGTTTCTTCACCAATCATGATTAAATCAATTTCTTTATTTAAGGTACGTGCTAAATCACGAACAACACGCGGGAAACGACCAAAAACTTTCTTAATCGGTTGCATGCGGGTTTTCATCACCGCACCTTGTAAATCAGCCGTAACCAAATCCAGATTTGCTAGCGCTTTGGACATCTCCTCGTCTTCACGATTAATGCCTAAACTAACCAATCGGTTACGCACTAACACTAACTCACCAACCATATTCATGATTTGATCTAAACGAGCAGTATCAACACGAACCGTTGTTTCACCTTGTGGGACAGACGCCGCTTTAGCAGGTGTTTTGTCTTTTACAGGTTCAACCTTTGGAGCAACTACAGGGACTGATGTCGCTACTGGTTTAACAACAGGAGCTGGGCTAACTTTTGCTGCTTGCACAGGAGCAACGGCTTTAGTAGGTTGAGCTGGAGGAGGCGTTTGCGATTTAGCAACTGGCGCAGTACCTTTTCCGTGTAATTCATCTAAAAGACGCTCAAATTCATCGTCAGTTATTTCATCAGAATCAACAAGGGGTTCAACAATAGGCGTTGCAGCAGGCTTAGTTGGAGCTGCAGTTTTGGTTTTAGCTTCAAATGAACCTGAGCCATGTAATTCATCTAATAATGCTTCAAACTCATCATCAGTGATTTCATCGCTACTACTTGCGGCAGGCTTTGAATCAATACTGTCTTTTTTTACTTCAGAAGGTTTAGCTGCAACAGGACTTTTACCCGGACCATGTAAGGCATCAAGCAACGCCTCAAATTCTGACTCATCAATGTCATCAATACTACCAGTGTCAGATACTTCCGCTGAGGGAATGCTAATATCTTCGACATATTCAGGATCACTGAATTCAACAATATTTTCAATTGGTTCTGGCTCATCTGCCGACATTTCTGAAGGTAATGGCGCACCTGAACTTAATAATTTGAGTTTAGCAAGTAATGCAGAATCAGCAGGGTCTTGTGATTCTCCCTGTTGAGTTTGAGCAAACATGGAATTAATCGCGTCGACCGCTTGCAAAATAATATCCATTAATTCTGCATTTACGCCACGTTTACCGGTGCGTAATAAATCGAACGTGTTTTCAGCTTCATGACACACGTCAACCATCGGTTTTAGACTTAAAAAACCAGCCCCACCTTTAACAGTATGGAATCCACGGAAAATAGCATTGAGTAAATCACTGTCATCAGGATTATTTTCAAGGGCAACTAGCTGCTCCTGTAGAAGCTCTAAAATCTCGCCAGCTTCAATTAAAAAGTCCTGGAGTATCTCTTCATCAACATCAAAAGACATTAAATTGACTCCTAATTAGAAACCCAGACTTGATAGCAGATCGTCTACTTCATCTTGACCTGTCACCACATCTTCACGCAGTTCAGCATGCATGATGGGACCTTCTGCTTCTATTTTATTTTCGTTTATAGTTGGCAATGATTCGGTAGTATGATCTCCGAATACCGTTAGCATTGAGACCAGATTACTTTCTACTTCACGAACTAAATCAATCACTCGACGGATCATTTGCCCCGTCAAATCTTGGAAGTCTTGCGCCATCAAAATTTCATTTAATAACTCGCGAAGACGATTAGAATCATTTTCACTATGTAACATAAACTGCTGAACATCATGACAAAGTGACTTAAACTCACCCATTTCTATGTCACGACGCATCAATTTATCCCACATTGGCGTCACTGATTGTATATTGCTAATGATGGTATCGGCCAAAGGTAGACATTCTTCAACTGCATCCATGGTTTTATTTGCAGCTTGTTCTGTCATGTCGATAACATAGTTCAATCTTTCTTTAGCATCTGGTATTTCGGTATTGGCTAATTCAGATAAACGGTTATCAACTTGAAAATCTTTTAGTGCACTATGGAGTTGTCGAGTTAGTTTACCGACTTCTTCAAAAAGCTCACGCTGCAATGGCGTTGCAAGCTCTCTGATCATTTCATCGGCTTTATCTTGTTGACCCAAGGTAAGCAATTCAACAAGTTCTTGGGCCTGTTCGAGAGTGATTAACCCCGATATTGATGCCTGCATGACTTATCCTTGCTTATGCGAGTCGTTCAAAGATTTTGTCTAACTTTTCTTTTAACGTAGCTGCGGTAAAAGGTTTTACGACATAACCATTTACACCGGCTTGCGCTGCAGCAATAATCTGTTCACGCTTAGCTTCTGCAGTTACCATTAGCACAGGTAAATGCTTTAACGAATCATCTGCACGGATTGCTCTAAGTAAATCAATACCTTGCATTCCAGGCATATTCCAGTCTGTTACCACAAAATCAAAATCGCCTTTTTGTAACATAGGTAGGGCTGTTGAGCCATCATCTGCTTCTTGGGTATTATTAAATCCCAAATCTCGCAACAAGTTCTTAATGATACGCCTCATTGTTGAAAAATCGTCAACAATAAGAATCTTCATATTCTTGTCCAAGGTTTCCTCCGGTGAGCTGACACTCGTTTGCTCTAGATAAGTTATTATTCTTGTGTCCAATGCTTGAGTTTCGCTTTTAATCTGAGCATTGCCTGACTTAATATCTGGCTTACTCGCGATTCGCTAACTTCAAGGATGGCACCGATTTCTTTTAAATTTAATGCTTCGTCGTAATACAACGACAACACTAATGCATCTCTTTCTGGCAATGTCTTAATTGCTTCAACCAATGCAGATTGGAATTGAATTTCAGCAAGCGAGTCAAAGGTTTCATCTGGCGTTTCGTTGTCTGTGATTAACACATCTTGCGACACGCCAAGGTCTTCTATGCCTATGATTTTACCAACAGAAACATCATTTAAGATATGATGGTATTCATCGAGAGACATATCAAGTTTTTCAGCAATTTCTGTATCATTGGCATCTCTTCCAAGCAGTTGCCCCAATTCATCAATTGCATGTGCTACTAGACGATTATTACGATGAACTGAGCGCGGAACCCAGTCACCACGTCGAATTTCATCTATCATTGCACCACGAATTCTGATGCCTGCAAAGGTTTCAAACTTAGCCCCTTTACTGTTATCAAATTTAGATGAGGCCTCAAGTAACCCCATCATCCCAGCTTGTAATAAATCATCAAGTTGCACCGATGCTGGTAATCTTGCCAGCATATGATGAGCAATTCTTTTTACCAACGGTGCATACTGTTCAACAATAGACGTTTTGTTATCGAACTGAGTATACGCGGCGGCTTTATTCACTCGTTCTTCCTTCTTGTATCGGCTTACGTTGTACAAGACGTTCAACAAAAAACTCTAAATGACCACCTGGCTGTTGTGGAACTGGCCAAGTCATAATTTTATTGGCTAATCCATGATAAGCAATAGCTGAAGGCGACTTAGGATACGCTTCAACAACTAACTTTTGCTTACGAACAGCTTTACGTAAATTTTCATCGAATGGTATTGTTGCCACTAATTCTAAAGCAACATCTAAAAATCTATCCGTCACTTTACTGAGTTTAGCAAATAATTCCATACCTTCTCGTAAACTACGTACCATATTTGCCACAATTTTGAAGTGGAACACACCATGTTCACGACTTAAAATTTTAATCAGCGCATAAGCATCAGTAATTGATGTTGGTTCGTCGCAAACGACTATCAATACATCCTGTGATGCACGAGAAAAACTCAGCACCATGTCTGATATACCAGCAGCAGTATCCACAATTAAAATATCGAACTGAGTTCGCATTTCACTAAATGCACGGATAAGTCCAGCATGTTGTGCTGGCGACAACTCAACCATCGCTTGAGAACCCGATGTGGCAGGAACAATACCAATACCTTTAGGTCCACGAACAATGATGTCATCTAATTCGGCATCTCCGGACAAAACATGAGATAAATTTTTCTCAGCACGTATCCCAAGCATGACATCGACGTTGGCTAAACCTAAATCGGCATCAAGCACTAATACGCGTTTGCCTTTTTCAGCTAGTGCTACCGCAGTATTAATTGACACACTGGTTTTACCCACTCCGCCTTTACCACCGGATACGGCAATTACTTTAACTTTATCGTTATTTGGTTGATTCATCATACGTAAACCACTTGCTTGATCCCGAGTCATATCTTTACTCAAATGCATAGGCTGTGTCATTAGACCACACTGTGTCTTGTGACGATTGTTGTTCTGTTTCATTTAACGCCGCGAGAGCCTTTTTAGCCAACTCTAACGTATCTGCTACTTTCATGTCCTCAGGAACACGTTGACCGTCAGTAACATAGCTTAATGGTAACTCATTTTGAATCAATACGCTCAATGCACCTGCAATTGATATCGATTCATCTAACTTTGTTAAAATCGCACCCGCTAATGGAATTCGTTTAAAATGTTCTACAGCATCTTGTAACACACGACGTTGACCAGTCGCAGATAAGACTAAGTAGCTCCGAATTGGGATCCTACTATTTGCTGTTAAATTATCCAGTTGCTGATATAAGCGCATATCTCGCTGTCCCATACCTGCGGTATCAATTAATACTAACTTACGATTTCTAAATTGATATAAAATTTGTTCTAATTCGGTTAAATCATGTGCTTGCTTAACCGGACAGCCCATTATTTTGCCATAAGTCGCTAATTGCTCATAGGCACCAATACGATAATGGTCGGTGGTAATCAATGCTACCTGCTCTGGGCCATGATGGGCGGCAAAGCGAGCGGCTATTTTAGCTAAAGAAGTTGTCTTACCTACACCGGTTGGACCAACAAACGCCACAACACCACCACGTTTAACTATATCGTCGCCTTGATTGTCGAGTAAATTGGCTAAACTTTGTGGTAATGCTCTCACTAAATCGGCTGGGGTATAGTGTTGACTTAGCCCCGCTAGTTTAGCAGCAACGGCTGGAGAAAACTCTGCTGCAATCAATTTACTTTCTAGCATGGCGCCAACAGGATCGGTACGCTTTTTTTGATCTTTCATCAACGATGAAACTTGATGGGTCAATAAGTTACGCAATGAAGCCATTTCTTCGCGCAGAGCATCCATATCAGCAGATTGATTTTTATTGGTTTTTTTAGCTTGCTCTGGTGCCGCTTGCGATTGAAAAGTTGATGCTGGTTTAGCAGACTTTGCCCCTTGTAATTGGCGGGCCCATTCTGGTAAATCCGGTTCATCTTGGCTGACAGACATTTGTTGTGTCATGCGATTATGTTGTTTTTGAAGTAAGGCTTGTAAAGAGTCGGCCTCAGGAGGTGGGTTCACCTTTGATTGAGCTTTCATCACAGGCTTAGCGCCTAATGACACCCTATCGTCACTAACATCCATAAAACCGGTAGTCGGCGCTTGTGATGCGATGGCGGCTTTAGGTTCATCATAATCTACAGCAGCGACAATTTCGATTCCGCCAGTGACTTTTTTATTTGACATAATGACAGCGTCAGAACCTAAGGTTTCTTTTACTTGAGCCAATGCAGCGCGCATATCTTTGGCAAAAAATCGTTTAATTTTCACTTATGCACCTCTATAAACTGACGTTATCACTATTGGCCTACTGCAGAAACAATTCTAATTTGTTTCTCGTCCGGGATTTCCTGATATGAAATCACTCGTAAATTTGGAATAGTGTATTTAACAAATCTTGACAGCGTTGACCTAAGCATACCCGATGTCAATAAAATGGCTGGTTGCCCTACCATTTCTTGCTTCTGTGCAGCGTCTAATAATGACTGCTGCATACGCTCTGCAAGACCCGGTTCAATATTAGGTCCTTCACCGCCAGTCGCCTGCATAGACTTATGCAACATCTGTTCCAACTCTGGCGCCAATGTTATGACAGGAATTTCGAGTTCTGGTCCAGAGATTTCTTGTACGATCATACGTTTTAACGCTATGCGCACTGCTGCCGTTAATACTTCAGTGTCATTGCTCTTAGTACCGTACTCTAATAGTGTCTGCACTATGGTGCGTAAATCTCGTACCGATACCCCTTCGTTAAGTAAGTTCTGCATCACTTTAACAACTGATCCCAGAGGCATGACATCTGGTACAAAACCATCCACTAATTTAGGAGAGTTCTTAGCAAGCATATCCATTAACTGCTGGACTTCTTCGTAACCTAATAACTTAGCAGCATTATTACTCAGTAACTGGCTTATGTGAGTCGCTACAACCGTTGCAGTATCAACGACGGTATAACCTAAAGTTTGTGCATGTTCACGTTGCTCTGGCGCTATCCAAACTGCCTCTAAACCAAAAGCTGGGTCGCGAGTTTCAATACCGTCTAGTTTACCGTAAACTTGGCCAGGATTAATGGCTAATTCACAATCATGCCTAACTTCAGCCTCACCCACTACGACGCCCATTAACGAAATTCGATACGCATTGGGTGATAAGTCTAGATTGTCACGAATATGCACCGCTGGCACTAAAAAACCTAATTCTTGTGACAGTTTTTTACGTACGCCTTTGATCCTGCCTAATAATTCACCACCTTGAGACTTATCAACCAGCGGAATTAAGCGATATCCGACTTCAAGACCAATAGTATCAACATGGCGCACATCGTCCCAGCTTAAATCTTTAGGTTCTTTATCCTTGCTCTCAACCGGCCCTTTAGTCGCTAACGTTAATGCAGCTTGCTTTTTGTCAACATTACGCTTGTAAATAAAGTACGCAGCACCAGCGGTAATAAATGCAAATGTCAAAAACGCAACATGAGGCATACCAGGCACAATACCCATGATAAAAAGTAACCCAGCAGCAATGGCTAATGATTTATGACTGTCAAACATCTGACTGAACATCATTTGGCCCATATCACCAGACTCGTTTTGACGCGTCACCATTAAGGCCGCGGCAATAGACAGTAATAAACCGGGAATTTGCGCAACTAAACCATCACCGATGGTTAGTAAGGTATAAATTTCAACCGCGCTAGAAAAGTCTAATCCATGCTGGATCATACCAATCACAAATCCACCAATCATATTGATGACTAGGATCATGATCCCTGCAATGGCATCACCTTTAACAAACTTTGAAGCACCGTCCATCGCACCGTAGAAATCGGCTTCACGAGTTACTTCAGCACGGCGGATCCGCGCCTGGTCTTGGGTTAATGTGCCAGCATTTAAATCAGCATCAATGGCCATTTGCTTACCCGGCATTGCATCTAAGGTAAAACGAGCACTCACCTCAGCAATACGCCCCGCACCTTTAGTTACCACTGCAAAATTAATGATAATAAGGATAATAAACACCACTAAACCAACGGCATAATTGCCGCCAATAACCACAGAACCAAAAGCCTCAATGACTTTACCCGCAGCGGCACCACCATTATGACCTTCAAGCAATACAATACGGGTAGAGGCGACGTTTAGAGCGAGTCTTAGTAACGTTGCAATTAATAATACGGTAGGGAAAGCAGCAAAATCGAGTGGTCTGTCAGCATAAATAGCAACTAAGAGTACAACTAAAGCCAACGCAATATTGAATGAAAACAGAATATCTAGCAAAAAAGCAGGAATAGGTAAAACCACCATTCCTAACGCAGCAAGTACTAATAAAGGCGTTCCGATCCCTTTAAAAGTAGATACTTTCATTTGTTTCATTTGGCCAAAAGCTGCTTTTGCATCCATATTAAGATGAACCCTTTATGTCAGATCACGGCGTCAATGGACTATTATTTGACGCGAATAGACATACAAAGCAAAAATTAAGCCACAAATATTATCTATCTAAAATAGATTAGTTATTAGTGCTTTAAATCATCTGGTATGGGTTGTTTAAGCGGGATAGGTTTTGGCCTACGACCTTTACCTTTTTGATATTGCCTAAGCTGGAATACATAAGCCAAGACCTGCGCAACAGCAGTAAATAAGCCTTCTGGCACTTGTTGATCCACTTTAGTCGTGTGGTAAATAGCACGAGCCAACGGCGGGGCCGATACAATAGCAACGTTATGCTCTCGAGCTATTTCTCGTATTCTAAAGGCTACGTCATCGACACCTTTAGCGATTAGAAAAGGGGCTGATGATCGGCTGACATCGTATTTAACTGCCACTGCATAATGTTCTGGGTTAACCACAATAACATCCGCATTAGGCACCTCGGTCATCATGCGTCGTTGCGCCATCTCCTGCTGCATTTGTCTTATGCGGCCTTTAACCTCAGGTTTACCTTCAGTATCTTTATACTCGTCTTTGACTTCCTGCTTGGTCATTTTTAACTGTTTATTGTGATTCCAAATTTGAAATGGCACATCAATAATAACGATTAATAACATCGAGCTGCAAAGTAAGATGAACATCCAAATAAGTAAATCTAGCGCATGGTATACATTACCCGGCAGGTGATCACTGGACAGAGTCAAAATATCGTAGAAATAAAATTTTAGTAAAAAATAAGCCGATAATGCTACCACCGAAAACTTAGCAATCCCCTTAGTAAGCTCTACCAATGCCTGGGTGCCAAACATACGCTTAAAGCCGTTCATGGGGTTTAACTTACTGCCTTTAGGCATAAACGCTTTGACTGAAAAAGACATGCCACCTAGCACAATATTGCCTAGGAAAGACACAAACGCCAACAAAGCAATAAAGCTAATTAATGGCCCTGCGAGCTCATTGCCGACGACCCCCCACACACGGAACATGGAGTTAGTATCAAAAATCTGATCGCGCTCCATGGAAAATATCTGCTCCATAATGGTATAGAGGCTTTTGGCAATAGCAGGACCTGTCATCGAAAACCCAACAGATGCAGCAAGCAGTACCGCTGCGGTACCTAACTCTTTAGAGCGAGCGACTTGACCTTTTTCTCGAGCTTGTTCAAGTCGCTTGGATGTGGGTTCTTCTGTGCGTTCTTGACCGCTGTCACTTTCTGCCATATGTGCCCCTTAAAATACCACTGAGCCATTAAGTTGACATTGAAGTTGCAAAACGTCACACATAAGTAACTGCGCAGCCATCCACACTTCATCAAAATGCGCCATGATAGGTGCTAACGTTAACCACAAAATCAATAAACCACTAACCATAGTGACCGGGAAACCAATAGAGAAAATATTCAACTGAGGCGAGGCGCGAGTCATTACACCAAAGGATAAATTGATTAATAACAACGCCACAATAGCCGAAATCGACATTGTTAATGCCGAACCAAACATAAAGCTACCCCAATCAGCAAGCGCACGATAATTAGCGAGTGATATACCTTGATTTGAAATAGGAATAGTTTCAAAACTGGCCACCAACATCCGTATCATTAACAAATGGCCATCAACAGCTAAAAAGATAAGTGTTGCTAATAATAGGAAAAAGTTACTCACAACAGGCGTTTGCTCACCAGAACCGGGGTCGACCATGGAGGCAAAACCTAAACTGGTTTGCATACCAATTATTTGCCCTGTTAATACAAATGTTTGCATCACCATTAAGGTTACAAATCCCATGGTGACGCCAATTAAAATTTGCTGAACAATGACAAAAACTGAACTCAATGCCAGTAGCTCGACATTTTCAATAGGGGGTAAAATAGGCGCAACGGCCATCGTTATCGCCACGGATAACATCAATCGAACTCGAGCGGGAGTCGTATTTGCGCCAAATACCGCCATCACCATGAGCATGGATGAAATACGGAAAAACGGCAAAAGATATGCGGCAATTGTTTGACTGATTTCATCAAACAAAATATCCATGGCTTAACCTATAACCTGTGGGATGAGATTAACCATCTCAAAGAAAAAATCCATCATGGTTTGTACTAGCCAATGGCCTAAAAACATCAACGCGAATAACGTCACCAATAAACGTGGTAAAAAACTTAAGGTTTGTTCGTTAATAGATGTCGCGGCCTGAAATACCGCCACAATTAAACCGATGAATAAGCCGGGTAAAATAATCGCTGACACAATCAGTACGATAACTGACAGTGCTTCTCGAAAGATATCAATGAGCGATTCTGGAGACATAAATACGCGGCCTTATATTCCGAAACTATTCGCTAATGTGCCCATCACTAAGCCCCAACCATCGACGAGTACAAACAACATAATTTTAAATGGCAGTGACACAATCATCGGTGACAACATCATCATACCCATGGCCATTAGAATACTGGCAACGACCAAATCGAGTACTAAAAAAGGCACAAACAGCATAAAGCCAATTTGGAACGCCGTTTTAAGTTCACTGGTAATAAACGCTGGGATCACCACGCTCATTGGTGCTTGCTCAGGAGATTGAATGTCTTTGTAACCAGAAATTTCAATAAATGTTTGTAAGTCTGTGGTACGCACTTGCGATAGCATAAATGTTTTAATGGGTTCTTTACCAACATCATAAGCTTGCGTTAAGGTCATGGTTTCATTGATATAAGGCTCTACAGCTTCAGCATAAATCTTATCAAAAACCGGTGCCATGATAAAAAACGTCATGAACAAACTGATGCCGATCAATACCTGATTCGAGGGTGTTTGTTGTAAACCTAAAGCTTGTCTTAATATCGATAGCACCACAATGATGCGGGTAAATGAAGTGAGCATTATGACCATTGCAGGAATAAAACTCATTGCTGTCATCAGCAATAAAATCTGCATTGTTACCGAATATTCAGTTGTTCCGTCTGCAGCTGTTGTAACCGTTAACGCAGGTAACACACCATCTTGAGCCAGTGCTGAAGGCGATAAAACCATTGCCACTAGCGCCATCATCGCCAATACCAATGCTGTTGTGTACTTATTCATTATTGCTGTTCCTTGGCTTGTTTTAGACGGCTAGCAAACGAAGAAATGGGAACGTCGACGGGGGTGGCTAACTTATCAATCAGATTAATCTGTTGCGAGGTTACACCAAGTAGATATTGCTGGCCATTGACCTCCACCAATACCACTTTTTCACGTTGACCGATGGGAGTTACTGCAATCGTTTTAATCACACCGCCATTAGATGGCACTAACTTAAGACGTTTTACAATATAAGCTAACAAAAAAATAAGCGCTAATACGACAATTAATCCACCAACCATGTTGGCTAATGTTGCCACATTAGACACTTCAGCGGGATGAGCAGAGGCATTTTTAGCCAGAGTACTAGACACTTCAGGGACGCTTAACGCCTCACTCATAATGCTCAGCATTAGTATCATATTCGCCACTGCTATTCCTTGTTTGTGCAACCAACTTAGCAAAGCTCAACACACGCCAATCTTTGCTATATTATTGTTTATTATATTTTTTAGTTATTTAAGTTTTTTGATACGTTCTGTTTGGCTAATAACATCCGTTAAACGGATACCAAATTTGTCATTCACTACCACAACTTCACCATGAGCAATCAGGGTTCCATTAACCATAACGTCTAAAGGCTCACCGGCTACACGATCAAGTTCGACCACCGAACCTTGGTTGAGCTGGAGTAAATTACGGATACTAATAAAACTGCGACCCACTTCCATGGAAATCGTTACCGGAATATCTAGAATACCGTCTAACTTGGCAGCTTCTTCTTTCGTGATAGGTCTGGAATCATCGACTAATTCATCAAGCTCAACGTGTTCAGCTTCTTCTAAAGCTTGTTCTGCCATTGCTGCGGCCCAGTCATCGCCTGTATCTTCTGTGCTCATTCTACTTCACCTTATAAATCTGAAATATCACGCGACTTGCCTTTGCGAGTCACTAATTGCATCTCTGTTTTAACCGTTTCTGGCCGCGGAATTTTCTCACTGATTTTTAATGCTAAATTATCGCGCGATTTACCCATTTTACAACGATAAGTCGGTAAACCTTCAATTCGCATCATAATGTGTTCAGGTAAATCTATCGGGATAATATCCCCAGCTTTAAACCCCATCACATCACGTAATGTCACTTCATGTTCAACAACATTGACATCAAAACCGACCTGCACGTCCATGATTTCATCACGTAATGCTTGCGACCAGCGCATATCAGTATCTTGTTTATCACTTTGAACACCGGCATCGAGTAATTCACGAATGGGCTCAATCATCGAATACGGCATGGTAATGTGGAAATCACCACCACCGCCATCAACTTCGATATGGAACGAATTAATCACGACCACTTCTGTCGGGCTGACAATATTCGCCATTGCAGGATTCACTTCAGAGTCGAGGTACTCAAACTCCACATCCATTACTGGTGCCCACGCTTCTTTATAATCTTCAAAAATAATTTTAAGCAACAACTGTACAATACGACGTTCTGTTGGTGTAAATTCACGGCCTTCGATTTTGGCATGAAAACGGCCATCACCACCAAAGAAATTGTCTACCAGAATAAACACTAAACGTGCTTCCATGGTGATTAATGCAGTGCCTTTAAGTGGACTGAAACGCACCATATTTAAACTGGTTGGCACAAATAAAGTATGTACATACTCGCCAAACTTCAGCATTTGTACGCCATTGATCGACACTTCGGCTGCGCGACGCATCATGTTAAACATACTGATGCGTAAATGCCGTGCAAATCGCTCATTTACGATTTCAAGCGTGGGCATACGGCCACGCACAATTCGATCTTGAGAAGAGAAATCATAAGAACGCGCATCAGCGCTGTCCTCTTCTATCTCATCATCATCAACATCATCAACACCATGCAAAAGCGCATCAATTTCATCTTGGCTTAATAAATCACTCACATCATCGCCTTAGCAGTTAATGCTTTTGGTTATTGCATTACAAAACCAGTAAACAGGACTTTTTCAACAACTTTCTTGCCTGTTATTGGTTGCAGCGTATTTTGAACATTGAGTAACGCTAACTGACGCAGCTCATCTTTACCGGCTTGGGTACTGAGTTTTTGTACGTCAGCTGCACTAAAAGTAGTTAGTAATGCATCTTCAATTAATGGAATATGTTTTTGTGTAAGCACACTATCATCTTCACCGCGCACCATTAATTGAACTTTTATTTCAACTAATCTAGCTCGATCGACACCTGGTAAATTAAATAGGAAAGGCCTAGGCATGCCAACGTAATCAGCTTGAGCATTATTGACCGGTGCAACAGCTTCTGTAGCGTCATCAGCGTTTACAGCAACAGGGGCTGGCTCATCCGTCCCCATGAAAAACCACAATCCGCCTCCAATCAGTAAAGCCAACACTAAACCAATACCACCAAAGATGAGCAGCTTATTACTTTTTTTACCGCCTTCAGCGGGTTCGTTTAATTCTAATTCTTGTTCAGGCATTCTGGTTCCTAATCAACATTGTGATTAATATTGAAACTTAGCTAAGTGGTCAGCTTTTATTGAAAAGTCATATTATTGCTATAGGTTACCTGCTTAAGCATAATAATCTATAGCTGAATGTAAACTCCTTGATGGATTTGTCATCAAGCTGACCTCTTGTGCTGAAATTTCGTCCAACTGACTGTCTCCCCCACCTTGATTAGATGATTGTTCATGCGGTTGTTCACTACCACCATCACCTTGGGACACTTGGCTGTCTGTCAGTTGCAATCCTTCTTGAGCCAGCATATCGCGTAATCGAGGCATAGCTTGTTCAACTATATCGCGGGTTTGCGACTGCGCTACATGAAACTGTACTTGAGTTTGATCGCCCTGAATTTGAATTTTAACCGTTAAATGTCCAAGTTCTGGTGGATCAAGACGAATTTCAGCTTGTTGAATACCATTACTGACCATGGTTATTAACTGCTGTTTCATTACAGGAGAAAAACGCTGGATCATCTCTTGCATCTGAGCTCCAGGCTCTCCCTGTGGTCTTAACGATAGCTGAAATTGTGGAACATCACTTTTATGGACCGAGGTAAAACTACTCTGATTTTGTAACGCCTTACTGTCAGTGTCACCAATGTCAGCCAGAGTATCTAATCCAAAACTAGTTTGATTTACAGCGGTTGAAGGATCACCGGAGGCGCGTTTTGCCGCTAAGGAATCTAGGACCACCGAAAAATCAGCTTTTGCTAGTACTTTGGCATTATCAGTGTCTAATTGGATGTTGCCATCAATACGAGTTTTGTCACCTAAAATGATCTCAGGGTCAATTGTCATCGCTGATGTAGCTGCAGTTAACGCTGCAGAACTGCTAACGCCAGAAGCAACAGTTTTATCGACTTTAGCGGTTGCTAAACTCTGGTTTGTCGCACTAACTTGGCCTTGAACAGCTACACTTGTGGCAACTGATTTATCAATTTGGCTCTGTTCTTCACTATTAAGCACACTATCAGGCGATTCATCACTGCTAGTCATAACCTGTGCTTGTAAATTGAAGTCACTAAGTAATTTGCTTAAATCTTGATTATCTAGAGCTTGTAAATCTTGTGCAGATAAATCAGCAAATGCCATTAAGTTGTCGAGTTCTTCTGGGCTAAGCTGAGAAAGAACATCTTTAATAGAAGAAACATCAGCTTCAAGCTCAAGAAGATCTACATCTACGGTATTGCTTTTAGGTTCTGTAGAAACTGCTACGTCAAAATAAACGTCGGATTTATCGACATGCGGCAATTCATTTCCGCCAGAGGAATGACGTTTATTAAATGAATCTGCCATATTAAGTTGAGCAAAAATCAATTCCGCATCAGCATTTTCTTCGGTAGACAACTCGTTTGCTAAGGCAACACTGGTTTTGTCCACTTCAGCATCCATTGACACCTGCGCTGTATTACCACTGCGCCGTATAACAAGATCGGATTCACTCGCCTGATTGAAAGCAGATAAGAATGATGTATTTTCAACATCTTGTACATTCCCCTTCGTACTCACATCGGCAGATTTACTGCTACTGCCAAGTAAGATATTGCTCATCTGCTGCATAATCTACTCCACTCAATCAAACAAGGTTAAGTTATTGGTCATCTAAAAAATTGCTCAGTATTCAAACCTTATGCGTCATATAACGGTTCATTTCGCTATATCAATAAGGTCATCATGAAAACCTTATAAATAGGAATTCACTGTCGCTTCGCTGACGATTTTCATTTCAATTATTGATAATAAGCAATTTAAATGCCAATACTCATTAACTGGTTAATTTTTCGGTGGATTAAATAAACAAAAAGAGTAATGAAAAAAGTTAACCGTAAAACGATATTAGGACTAGAGAGTCATTTGGCAGGTAGTGTTATTTAAGATTTCGGCGAAAATATTGCTGCATAGCAAATTCATCCGACATTTTTTGTTCGCGCTTAGCTTCTATCACCATCGCTTTAGTTGCTTTTTGGCTTAATAGCATCTCTACCGCTTTGCGTTTTTGTTGTTTTTCTTGCCAATGAATTTGACGATAACCGACTTGTTTTTCAGCATCTTTAACCGCGGCAACTTGCTGGGTAATAGCGCTATCGACTTGGCGAATAAATTGATGAAATTGATGGTATTGGTTAGCACGTAATGTAGTCCCTGTGTGCCCTTCCATCTGCTTCATATAATCTAAACGATAGTTGTTTAGCGCGTCCAACTGCCCCTGGCGTTTTTGTTTTTCAAATTGCGCAGACTTAAGCTGTAATGCCGCTTGGTCTTCTGCTGCGGTAGCTAACTTCAATACCGTTAATAGTGGGTCAGTTCGAGTCATTGATATTATCCCTGACACTGTGCGGCAATTTGAGTCAACATGACTCGGCTTTCTTCAAACGTCACCGGGTCTTTAAACCCCTGCCGCAAAAAGGCATTCATTGCAGGTTGTAGGCGTATGGCATTATCAATCCTAGGATCGCTGCCTTGTGAGTACGCCCCAATTGAAATCAGATCGCGATTTTGCTGATACAGCGAATACATCTGTTTAACTTTACGCATCGCTTCTAAATGTTCTTCACTTATCACCATTGGCGCGACACGGCTAATCGATGCTTCTACATCAATAGCGGGATAATGGCCCGAATCAGCAAGCTGACGAGATAATACAATATGACCATCTAAAATTGCTCGAGAAGCATCGGCGATAGGATCTTGTTGGTCGTCACCTTCGGTTAATACCGTATAAAAAGCGGTAATTGAACCTTGTCCGGCACCGCCATTACCCGCTCGCTCGACCAGACGCGGTAACTTAGCGAATACTGAAGGTGGATAGCCTTTGGTTGCAGGTGGCTCACCGACAGCAAGAGCGACTTCTCGTTGTGCTTGTGCGTAACGCGTTAAACTGTCCATCAGCAATAGTACATCGTAACCTAAATCTCTAAAATACTCGGCGATACGCGTGGAAGTTTCACAGGCTCGTAAGCGCATTAACGGAGAAGTATCCGCTGGTGCCGCCACAACGACTGAGCGCGCACGACCTTCTTTACCTAAAATTTCTTCAATAAACTCTTTAACTTCACGACCACGCTCGCCCACTAACCCCACCACAATAATGTCGGCTTTCGATCCTCGAGTCATCATGCCAAGCAGCACACTTTTACCCACACCAGAACCGGCAAACAAGCCCATTCGCTGCCCTTTACCAACCGTTAACATCGAGTTGATGGCACGAACGCCGACATCTAACGGTTCAGTAATCGCTCGTCGAGATAATGGATTAATATAAGGACCATGACGCGATGCATGTTGATCTGTATTAAGCGGGCCTAAACCATCTAACGGCACGCCGCTACCGTCTAATACTCTGCCTAATAATGACAAGCCTACATTTAATCCTGATTGTTCACCTAAAGGCTTTACACGGGCACCTGGTAAAACGCCTCTGAGCTCTTCAATAGGCATTAAATACAGTAATTTGTCATCAAAGCCGACAACCTCAGCAACCAACTCGCCAACCATGGTTTCAATAGAGCATAAACTACCAACAGGCGCGCGGCATCCAGTCGCTTCAAGCGTTAAACCAACTACCCTAACTAACTGGCCGCTTGCAACTGGTCGCAGCGGTAAAACGTGTTTATGATGTACCGCGAATTTGTTCAGTAGTTTATGTTGACGAGTGCTCATCGGTATTTCCTTGAGATAGGTCTTTCGTCTGTTGCTGAGCGTCTGCGACTTTACCAGCTGTTGAGGTATCGGCTTGTGCATTTGAATTAAGAGGCGCATTTGTATTGAACGTCGTGCTTGTATCGAGAGTTACAGTAGCATCAGAATCAACAACATCAGAGTCTTCAGCATCGATTGACGCTGCCGAAGAAGTATCAACGTGTTGCTCTAATGTTTCAGTAACGGTATCAGCGCCCATCTCTGCGCCAGACTCTTCAACATCACCTTGGCCAATCTCGTCCCTATCGGTGTTTTCTGTATTATCGGTTCTACCAGCAAGTTCAGCTGCTTGCTGATGTTCACTAAAATTATCGACTGCTGTGGTTTGATATTGTGGATGAGTTGATTTTTGCTGCTGGACATTTTTTGCTAACTGATTCGATTGAGCGTCTAACTCACTAAACACTTGGTTAATACGCTGTTCTACACGTAAATCGACAGCAGAACGAACGCTTTCAATCATACAGTCACCATTAGATAACGTCGGATCGATATCGATTTGCCACTGATTTTTTTGCAGTTGCTCGGCACTGTAACATTGGTTTACGAGTTCAGCATCAGCCTGATTAAAGCGTAGTTTAACCAACTGTTCTTTTAATGGAAGTGCGTCAACGCCTTGGCGTAGCGCCGATAATATATGTTCTGGGTGAGTCTTAAGCTCATGGCCGATAACCGATTTGGCTAAACTGATTGTCATGGCCAACAATTCCGCTTCAATTTCATTATCTAAAATGGATAATGGCAACTCGAATTGGGAAATAATGTGGTTAAGTTGTGCTATAAGCTCATTGGCTTTAATTTGCCCAGCTTCTAATCCTTGTTGCTCGCCTTGAGTAAAACCTTGTTGATGACCTTGCTCCAGTCCTTCTAAACGCCCTTGCTCTAATCCTTGTTGATGACCGTCTTGCTTACCCTGTTCAAACCCTTCTTGCTCAGCTGCAGCACGAATCTCTTCAATTTGCGCCATCGTCGGTGGCGCCATAGACTTCTCAGCCCCAGTAACAGGACTAGGTGTGTGAGCTTCAGCGAAATGACCAAAAAAGTTTGAAGGTTCTAGACTGCTATCTTTGGTAATATCAGGTAGCTGCCAATGACTAAATTCAGCCTCGCTATCGGTAGTGAGTGCATCTTTAGGCGGTTTTGATTCAGGCATAATTCATCACTTGTGTTGTTAAAAACATTGGCTCAAAACAAAAATATTAACAGTAGTACACAATATTAAGAGTACTACTAACAACCTAATAATACAGATAGCTGACAGATATCCAAATAGAAATACCCGCCAGTACTGTCACACTAATGAATATGCGCATGGTTACAAGAACTCGTCACCACCGCCGCCGCCTAGCATAATCTCACCACTGTCACTGAGTCGACGGGCAATAGACAGAATTTCTTTTTGTGCCACTTCAACTTCACTAATACGGATAGGTCCCATGGCTTCTAAGTCGTCACGGAGCAATTCAGCTGCACGTTTAGACATATTACCCAGAATTTTCTCTTTCAACGCTTCGTCCGCACCTTTGAGTGCTTTCATCAGCACATCTTGCTGTACTTCTCGTAACAATGCCTGAATACCGCGGTCGTCAACGTCAATGAGGTTTTCAAACACAAACATCATGTCTTGTATTTGCTGCGCCATTTCTTCATCTGACTCACGCATGGTTTCCATGATTTGACTCTCAACACCGGTATCGAGATAGTTCATGATATTAGCAGCCGCTTTTAGGCCACCCATTTTAGCCGCTTGCGCACCGCCTTGACCCGCAAATTGTTTTTCCATAATGTCGTTTAATTCTTGCAATGCCGCAGGCTGAACTTCTTCAAGATTGGCAATACGCATCATCAAATCTAAACGGGTATTTTCAGGGAACTGACTAAAAATCTCAGCAGCTTGATCGGGTTCTAAATACGATAATACAATTGTTTGAATCTGCGGATGTTCATTTTGAATAATGGTGGCCACTTGACGTGCATCCATCCATTTTAATGAATCCAGACCTTTAGCTCCGCTGCCCATGATAATTTGTTCAATTAAATTACCGGCTTTATCTTCACCCAGTGCTGCAGTTAACGCTTTACGGACGAATTCTTCACTGTTAAAACCAATAGAAGAAAACTTTTGAATATCGTCTAAAAATAATTGGTGAACGCCAATGACCTTTTCTTGACCAAAGTCATCCATTGCTGCCATCGCCATACCCACTTTTTGCACTTGCTTAGGCTCTAAGTGTTTTAAAATTGACGCCGCATCTGCTTCACTCAAGCTGAGCAGTAAAATAGCCGTTTTTTCAACACCAGTAATTAACTCGGGGTCAAATGCTGTTGATTTCTCTGCTTTAGCTGCTTTATCTTTTTTTTCATTAGCCATTGTCTTGTAACCAGTTTTTAATCACTTGAGTGGAAAGTTCAGGCTCATTTGCCACTAACGCTCTAATTGCTTTAATCATATCATCATCTTTATGCAAATTAGGTATTTGAATTGACCCATCATCGGCATAACTGTATTCCGCCTCTTTGGTATTAAGCATACCTAAGGTATCTGCTGCATACTGATCTTCAATTTCAGCTAACTCATGTCCTGGACGAATATCGTCAGGCATGTTGATGCCATTAGGATTGGTTAGCTTCTTAAGCATAGGTCGCACTACGGCGAGAATGAGCACTAAAATAACAATTGCACCTAATGCCAATTTAATCGCGCGCCAGAACCAAGGCTGCTCCCACATATCTGGCTCAGGTAGCACTTCAATTAACTGGTCCATAAACGGCACCGTTACCACTTCTAACGCATCACCACGCTGGGTACTAAAACCTACCGCGCCTTCTAATAAGCGGCGAATATTAGTTAATTCTTGTTCTGTTCTCGGCACGCGAGTGACTTGGCCGTTCTCATCAACTTGGCCAGGTTTAAAATTAATCGCAACAGACACACTAACACGACGAACCACCCCAATTTGTTGACGGGTATGGCTAATGGTAGTGTCTAATTCATAATTACGCGTAGCTTCTTTTGATGAGTCACCAGACATGGTTGAGGTTGTTGCTTCACCTGCCACTTGCGGAATATCAGATTCCATCGGTGGTTGATTACTTAGCGCACCAGGAATACCGCCAGAGTTTTGACCTGACGAATTTCTCTCAATGATCATTTCACTGCGAATCGCCGGTAAATCAGGAGAGAAACGCTTCGCGGTTTGCTCTACTGCGGTAAAGTTCATATTCACATCGACTTGAGAAGTAAAATTCTCAGGTCCTAAAATTGGCATTAAGATTGATTCGATTTTTTTACGGTATTCAGCCTCTTGCTGTTGTACTAGCTCTTGCTCGCGACGTGCTCTAGAAGACGCGCCATCTTGACTACCGGAATTGAGTAAGCGCCCATTTGAATCGGTTACCGTCACACGAGTAGGTTCAAGCCCTTGAACAGCAGAGCCTACGATATCAACAATGGCATCAATCTCTTCCTGGCCCAAACCACCACGACGTACATTAACGACCACTGTGGCACTGGGTTTAGATGCATTACGGGCAAAAACATTTTCTTTTGGTAATGCTAATATCACTTTCGCACGACTAATGCTTTTTAACTCTTCAATGGCTCTGGCTAGGTTTTGTTCTTGGCTTTGTTTTAAGCGTGCTTGTTCCATACGCTGACTGACACCAAAACCACTATCTTGGTTTAAGTAATCATTTGCTTGAGTACTACTTTGAATACCGGCACGGCTGAGCAGTAATTTAACTTCTTGATACTTATCTTCAGGCACTTTAACCACATCGACGTTAATTTGATAATCGATTTGGTTTTTATCAAGCACGTCTAAGACGAGGATCATCTCAGCGGTTTCCATTTTACCAAGTGGGCGATAATCAGGCTCTTGAGCCCACATCATCACAAAAACAGCCATAGCAAGGCATATTGCTAATGCCAGAATCATGATGACTTGACGCATCATATCTGCACCACCAACGCCACCAAGAAGTCCAGATTTGTTCTCTTGTTGGACACCGCCATCGGCTGTTGAACCCGAACCTACCATAATGTCTGTGCTCACAATACGTACCTGCTATATCTAATGTTGTTATGTTATTTAGTGCTCAAAACCGTCGGCGACTAAACAGGCATACTCATAATTTCTTTATAAGCATCGACGAGCTTATTACGTACTTGCACCGTTGCTTCAAAGGCTACGCCGGCTTTCTCACGCGCAATAACGGTATCAGACAACGTCACCGTGGTGTCGCCCATGTCTAAACGAGTCGCTAAACTTGATGATGCTTGTTGCAGCTCATTAACGCTACCCACCGCTTGAGACAGTAACTGACTGAAATCAGCACCCGTGGTGTTATTCACTTGCTGGGTAAGGTTGGGACGAATTGATGAACCAATAGAAGGGGCTATTTCGCCGCGAAGCGATTGCATTTCTTGCATTAATGGATTTGCGCTAATCTGCATGGTGTAACTCCCTTTCGTCGACTTTTTGACGACAACAATAACTGATAAGGAGTTAAAGCAATTTAGATGCCAGTATTACAATTAGTAAAAGATTCGTCGATAAAAGAGGGAGAGAACACAAGCACAAGCAAAAGTAACCTCTCCATTAAATGCAACAGGTTACTTTTTTAATAATGTGAGTTAACAATAAAAAAATAGACTTGATTAGGCTATTAAATCATAACGTAAACTAACGAATTGCTGACAACATTTGCGTTAAGCAGGTAATTGAATACCCATATCACGCATTTTGGCCATTTTATAACGTAGCGTACGGGCGCTTATACCAAGCTTTTCAGCGACCATTTTTCGACTGCCCTGACATTGATTTAGAGTTTCTAAAATAATGACATGTTCCTGGGCTTTTAGTTCGTCACCTAAACCGTCAACTTCGGCTGGCTTATCCGCATCAACACATTCAGTTGAAACTAACTTCACATCGGCACAATCTAAAATAATGTCATTGACACCAATATCATCATTAACCCGTAATATCAGCGCTCGTTGAATAACATTATCTAACTCGCGCACGTTACCCGGCCAACGATGAGTTAATAAACGCCGAGTGGCAGCATCATCAAGCTTAGGCACAGAAGCCATATTAAATGCTTTAGCATGTTTAATCAGCAAATGGCGCGCTAGCGGTAATATATCTGCAGGACGCTGATGCAGCGCTGGCCACGTTAACGGAAACACATTAATTCGGTAGTATAAATCTTCCCTAAACTCACCTGATGTTGCCATCGCTTTTAAATCTCTGTTTGAGGTTGCCAACACTCGAACATCAAGTTTAATGGTTTTACGGCCACCTAAACGCTCTACTTCGCGCTCTTGTAATACTCTGAGCAATTTAGCTTGTAAGCCAAGTTCCATCTCAGATATTTCATCAAGTAATATAGTGCCGCCTTGAGCCTGTTCAAACTTGCCTGGACATGCTTGATAAGCGCCCGTAAATGCACCCTTTTCGTAACCAAATAAAGTGGCCTCTAACATGTTTTCTGGTATTGCTGCGCAGTTAATCGCAATAAACGGCTGATCATGGCGTTGGCTATGTTGATGAATATAGCGCGCTAACACTTCTTTACCTGAGCCACTTGGACCCATAATCATTACCGATGCATCAGATACTGCTACCCGTTGAGCCAACGACAACAGCGCTAAACTTTTCTCATCTGCTACCACGGGTTTATCATGATTTTGTTTTAAAGGTAAATAGCGTGACACCTGATTCAATAACACTTCAGGCGCAAACGGTTTAGCCAAATAATCCACCGCGCCTAATTTCATCGCACTCACGGCACTGTTAATAGTGGCATAAGCGGTCATTAACAATACTGGCAATTTAGGTTGGTTTTGTTGTAAATAGCTTAACAAGCCCATGCCACCAATACCGTCCATTTGCACATCACTAATCACCAAATCAAATTGGTTGGCTTTTAGGGCCAAAATAGCCTCTTCAGCGCTACCTACATCAATACAGTCATAGTGGGCAAGCATGAGGGTATCAAGCAATGCCTCACGTAAATCAGCATCATCTTCAACTAATAGAATATTTGCTTCAGCCACGCTTCACCTCCTGATGACTTGCTTTGTTCATGTGTGGAAAGCTCAATCTAATATGGCAACCCATACCCGGCTTACACGACAATTGAATTTGTCCACCATGGTTACGCACTACCGACTGCACAACCGCTAAACCTAACCCTGTACCCTGGCTTTTAGTGGTAAAAAAGGGTTCAAGGATTTGTTGTTGCATTGACGGCTCGAGCCCTTTGCCATTGTCGATGACATCTAACAATAGCCCATCAGGTGTCTCGCTGGCACTGACCTTTATTTTTGTGGCGCCCGCTTCAATACTATTCATCACTAGATTATTCACCGCAGAACTGAGAGCATTCGCATTGGCAAGCATCAATGAATGTGAAGTATCTTCCACAACAAGCTGGCAATGTTTTTTATCTGCAATCGGTTCGCAACTGGCCATTACTTGGCTAATGATTTCATCCATTGAGACTGATTCAGCCATCCCATCTTGACGTCCCCTTGCCATTAGTAACATGTCATTAACTTGACGTTCTAGCTCATTAAGCCGGTCAACCAATTTAGATTGAAATTTAGACCGGGCAGAATCAGATAATTTAGGGCTAGCAAGATTAGAGGCATACAGCAAAGCTGCCGACAATGGGGTGCGCACCTGATGTGCTAATGTCGCCACCATTTTGCCTAATGCCGATAAGCGTTGCAAATGAGACAGGTTTTTCTGCAACAAACGGGTTTCAGTGAGATCGGTTAACACAATCAACTGCCCAGGTTCAGGCGCTAATGGTGTAATAGCCAATTTTACTCGTCGACCATTTTTAAGCGACACTTCATGGCCGTCATCATCTTGTGGGGCAAACGCGCGATGAATAATATCAAACCAACGAGCCCCCTGCAGAGGTCGTCCTAATAGTTCGGTTGCAACTGGATTGGCTAACGTAACCACACCGTCACCATCAAGGATCACCACACCAGATGGCATGGCTTGAAGAATATGCGCCATTTGATTTGACATATTGGCGGCCTTACTAGAATAAGCACTGATAACCGGATTGGCAGAATTAGTAGCTAAGTTAGTGGCAGAATTAGTGACTGAGTTAGTGACTAAGCTGCTAGCAAAGCTGGCAGCAAAGTTCACATTACGCTGCTGAACTGAATTAATCCCAATAGCTGGCGATTCCGCCTCTGTATCAGTTGTGGTGATAGACGAAGCTGACGCAGGTAACTCATAGTCTGAATGATCTGTATGTGTTAACGCTCGTGCTAAATACATGGTCGCTCCGTCAAAAAAATAACATTTGACTAGCTGAATGCATTTACTGTGCCAAGCAATTTCTTATAGTAATAGAAGCATCGGCAGACCGTGTTTTAAGCCAATGATAAAGCAACATCCTTATGAGTTTAGTTCATTGGCCTTACCACATTTAGCAAAACCAATATTTCGGCCAGCATGCAATAAAACGACTTAATAACACTCCTTAATAACACTCCTTAATAACACTCCTTAATGACACTACTTAATAAAACTACTTAATCGCAATACTATCTAACGGTAACAATATATTACTTCTCAAGTTAAAAAACATTTGCTGTGCCAAGCTATTATCTGAAGCACTAGAAACATGAGATCATTAATTTTTCAGTTACTGATAAAACGAAAAAACACACCTGAGGGTGTGTTTTTATAAAATCCAAAATTCAGATAATGGTCTAGTCTTTACTCAAACCATATTTACGCATTTTTTCGACTAATGTTGTACGACGAATACCCAACATTTCAGCGGCTCTTGCTACAACACTGTCTTGCTGCTCAAGTGCTTGACGGATCATGTCAATTTCTAATTCAGCTAGTAAATCTTTTAAATTAACCCCTTCTGGCGGCAATTCACTAGGGAAACGCGTTTCAGGTATTTCTACAGGCTCTTCATCACTGAATATTGAAGCTAAAGCATCGCGCTCTAATTGTTCTTCACTGATTTCAACGCAATATTCAGGTACCTCTATATAACGGTACTTATGCGGTAAATCATTAACGTCGACTAATCCACCAGGGAATAAGATGGTTAAACGCTCGACCAAGTTTGATAACTCACGCACATTACCAGACCAAGGGTGTTCTTTTAACGATTCAATCGCGCGTTGAGTGAAACGAACCTTACCGCGGCCTTCATTAAACACTCGGCTAACTAATTCGTGCAACAGTAGCGGCACATCGTCACGACGCTCACTTAAACCTGGCATCTCAATTGGGAACACATTGAGTCGATAATATAAATCTTCACGAAATGTGTTATCCACAATCATGGTTTCAAGGTCACGATGCGTTGCGGCAACAATACGCACATCGGTAGCAATTGTTTTGCTGCCACCGACACGTTCAAATACCTTTTCTTGCAACACACGTAACAACTTAACTTGCATTTGCAGCGGCATATCGCCAATTTCATCTAAAAATAGCGTGCCACCTTCTGCCAATTCAAAACGGCCTTTACGAGATGATATCGCCCCAGTGAAAGAGCCTTTTTCATGGCCAAACAATTCACTTTCAAGTAATTCAGCAGGAATCGCACCACAATTGACCGGAATAAACGGTCCATCACGTCGTTCAGATAAATAATGAATATTACGCGCTACCACTTCTTTACCGGTACCCGATTGACCCAATACTAATACTGTCGCATCAGAACTTGAAACTTGGTTAATCAAATGGCGGACTTTAGCAATACCTTCACTACGTCCAACTAAACTACGGAATAGCTTGGTTTGGTTGCCACTGGTTAAAGTGTGTTCTCGCTTGGCTTGGCCAAAAACTTGGCAAAAATGCAGCAGCTCTGTCAATTGCGGGTAATTTATCGGCTCTTCAATTGTGCCGAGCATATTGGATAAATTGATATCGGTATCGCCTAATAACAACATCGGTTGCCAAGGCACTATAGCGGCTATGTTTTTGATACTCTCGACGCTAATGTTTTCATCAACAATGACAACAGCGCGATACCGAGATTGCTCGATCAGGGCTAGAAAAGATTCATTAGAGACAATTTCGCACTGCTCGCCTAGGAATTCGAAAATGCAGCACAAACGAGTCACGCGCTCTGATGGGGTACCGACAATTAAAATTCTTTGTTCTATTTGCATCATTCAGAAGGCCAAAAGCTCTTGTTATAGGTATTGATTCGGGATGATTATGCCGCATATCGCCACATAAACCAAAGTACATTGCCGTCATTAAAACTGACAACACTGACATTATTCTAGCATTATTCCTAAAACAGGATCGTTAATCAGCTAAATACAGTGAAGAAAAACGAACTCAATGGTAAATAACCTCAGCTAGGGATAATAAATGGTTATCAAACAGCCCTTTGTCTCGCTAACTGTGTTGCATTGACTTGCAATAGGCTAGCTATTGGCGCAGCTAGTAATAAGAGACTGCGCCTTGTTAGCAAAACAAATGACAAGTTTGATATGAAATAGGCCGCATGTTGTCATTTTGCCTTACATAACCCACATCTTAACCCGAGTTGAGGTTAAATATTGTATTATCAGCCCACTATAAGCAAGCATCAGTTACATTTTATCTACAACAGATAGCATTTTATGTTAAAAATGATGATTTTTCATTCAAAAAATCTAATGGAGCAAGTTTTGTTTTGGTGGTGAGGTTAGTTATCGACTCGCTAGAAACACTCTCTCACGGCAACAAATAGATGATGTTCTTGAATTAAATACTAAGCCAGACAGCAAAAAAGACGCTAGGCGTCTTTTTTAGGTTAAATACAGTATGCGGTAACGATTAACTAGGCTCAGAGGTTAACTCGTGCATATCTTGTGGGATGGTATCCCAACCTTCTTTAATGGTTCTGAGTAACGCAGAAACCTCTTCGAGCATCTCTATATCATTCGCTACATTAGCCTCAGATAATCGTCTCAACATGTATTCGTAAAGCGAATCTAAATTAGCAGAAACATCAGCACCAGCATCCATGTTTAGGCTACCGCTCAACCCAGCAATAATACTAACGGCTTTACCGATATTCTCGCCTTTTTGAGCAGGATTTTTCTGTTGAATAGCGTATTTTGCTTGGGCTATACGTTGCAATGCGCCTTCAAACATCATTTGTATAATGCGATGCGGCGAAGCCACCGCTATTTCACTTTCTAACGATACTTTTCGATATGACTGTAGTGAGCTTCTCATAAATACCTACCTATCTGAATCAATACTCTTATAAACATTAACTTGGCGTTGGTTTTTCTTGCCTAGATGTATCTCAGAATGCAAACTGTTTAACACTAGCTTTGCTTTCACTTCAAGGCTTAATGTCAACTCCAATTGACGCTCCAAATAATCTCTTTGCACAAACGAATCATCCGCAATCAAAACATTCAATAACTTTTGACGCTTAGTAACCAACTCTTGCAAATTCAATACCAACTCATCAAACTCTTCGATGTCATTTTTGTTTTTTAAACGGTTTAGTACTGCCTTACATTGTTCGCCAGTAGCATCCAAATCATCAATTAGCGCTTGCTGTTCTGTTGTGGACATTTAATTTTCAACTCACTGTCATCTTTTAAACAAATTGATTAAACAGATTTACCAAAAGATTGTTTAAACGGTTAATTAACCATTCAATTAATTATTTTGACTCACAAGCCCAGGAAGCGAATCGAGTCGTGATTGTAAATCGGAACTCTGGGTACTTAACTGACCGACAATCAAATCCATATAGTTATACTGTTTAAACAAGCGCGCTTCAAATGCCGCCATTTTTCGCGCAAACACTTCTCGTTGATCACTTAAACGCTCTAAGTTACCGTCTAGGGAGCTATCACGGCTATCAATAATAGAACCGGTGCCAACATATGAATCAAGATAGCCGTCTAATTTTGCAGCCACACCAGTATCTTCTGCAGTAAACATTTCTTTAATGCCAGTAACATTGTTTTTTAATGCAGCGGTTAAAATATCGTCATCTATCTCTAAAGTGCCGCTACGTGTGGTGGTAATGCCGATAGAGGCAAGCGACAAATTACCATCAGATGTTGAGAATGCAGATGAAATAACACCGCGTAATTGGCTCTGAATCCCTCGAGGTAACGAATCCCCTTGCAAAACAGCCGCTGTTTCGGTCGCAGCATTGTAACTGGTTAAACCAGTTATTGTTTTCGACACTGCATTAAACGCTTCAACAAACGATTTTATGCCACTTTTTATTGAGTTAGTATTTTGGGCAACGGTCAATGTGGTTGGCTTGTCGATATCGGCGTCTTTAAGGTTAAGGATCACACCATCAATGGCGCCTTCTACGGTATTACTGCTTGAAGTAAGCTTTAAACCGTCGATATATATAATTGAATCTTTCGCCGGCTGTAATTCAGTCATCGCAAAGGTATCTGCCAACACAGTCCCAGAGCCAGTATCTGTTGCTGAAACAATTACATTGTTTGCAGTACCTGTTTTGTTGGAGGTTAATACTAGTTTTGCACCATCATCACTGTTGACTATGGTGGCGGTAATACCTACATTATTTTCATCAGCATTTATTTTTGCTACTAGTGTTTGTAAAGTATCTTCAGCGGTGACTGCAACATCAAAGCTATTGCCATCGACGGCAAAATTTAACGAGCCTTCATCTAAGGCTGCAGTCACATCACTCACAGCCGCAGAGCCAACTTTTTGACTAACGGCTAGTTGCTCAACGGCAACATTATAACTGCCAGACACCGCATTATTACTTACTGTAGCACTTAGGTAAGTACTCTTTGATAGTGACACACTCTGACTATCGAAAGAATCTGTTTTAGAGAGAAAACTCAAACTGCTTTTAAATTCAGATAACGAGCTTTTTAAAGAGCCCAACGCTGATATTTCAGCGTTTATCGCGCCCTCTTTAGTGTTAAATTGCGCAACCTTAGGAGCCTGCTCTGAGGTAACTAAAGCAGATACAATACCGTTAATGTCTAGTCCTGATCCTAGCCCAACCGATGTTAATCCCATATTTACCTCAACTTATCTCTTAAAAGTATCATTATCTTTTTTTAAAAATTCAACAGAAGGCTAATTAGGCTTCCGTTCTCATCAACAGCCCTTTTACATCAAGCAATTTTTGAGCCAGCTCTAACGCTTCATCATTGGGGATTTGACGTATAAGCTCACCGGTATCGATGTCCATTACTTTTACAATAGCGGAGCCAGAATCATCATCAACCGAAAATGCCAAACCTTTATTCATTATCGACATGACCTCTGACAACTGTTCAACCACCACCGCTAATGCTTCAGCTTGGGATTGCTCTTTTTTAGTCTCGGCTGCTTGTTCTGTTTCAGTTATCGCCTTAGTCAACGACACTTTATCAGCCTCTGGCACATAAGCGCTTTTTTCAGTAGCTAAATGCTGGGCAATATTTTTATCTGATGTTACATCATGTCTATTTGTTACTGGTGGGTTTACGGGCGAGCTTGCAATACCCAGTGAATTATTATCCATGACATCCTCTCTAATCAGTGTAATCCCTTTAACGGCTTTCCACGTTGGGATTGTGTATCAACAACGTCACATCAACCCAGTAAACAGTCAACTCGTTAAAGATAACCAGACTCAATAACATGCTTAATCGCCATGCTTATCCATGCATATATAATCTATATGCGTATGAAACAAAAAGGAAGATTCAACCGTGAATCTTCCTTTTTTATTTTGACGTTATATTACTGATTCACTCAGTGATTCACTATCAACCTACTATGTGCTAATGGTAGCCCTATTACAGTAGTGACAATGCAACCTGTGGTAACTGATTCGCTTGCGCCAACATTGCAGATGAAGCCTGTGACAGAATCTGCTGCTTACTCAGCGTTGCACTCTCTGCAGCAAAGTCAACATCTTGAATTCGACTGCGTGCATCTGAGACGTTATTTTGGATATTACTTAAATTACTAATAGTGAAATCTAAACGGTTTTGAGTCGCACCCAAATCAGCTCGATTACTATCAATCATCGCAATAGCACCGTCAATAATATCGATTGCCAATTGCGAACCCG
>NZ_JBEOPN010000032.1:0-56088 GCF_040310085.1 Shewanella sp. S1-58-MNA-CIBAN-0166
CATCGGTGGTGGTACCGCTAATGTCGGCGGTGGCGCCGCTGTCATTTAAGACTAGATCGACAGTGATGTTACCGGCGACAGCATCTACTATTCCATCATCGTTATCTGTTGCAGAATTACCGGCAGGATCTGTAACTTCAGCGACAACGGTATAGTCTCCTTCTGACAATGGGTCAACTACATCGACTTCATATGTTCCATCAGGATTCACTATCGTTGTAATGGTCTGTTCGTTACCTTCACTATCAGTAATAATTAACGTAACAGTACTGCCTACAGGTGCGTCAGTCGTACCCGTGATAGTTGGTGTAGTGTCGTTTGTAAGAGCTGGTGTATCGACTGTAATAACCGGTGGTGTGGTATCTAAAATTGCAGAGTCACTTCCTTCAGGCGTTGTATTACCATTAGAATCAACGACTACAGCAACAACTTCAATTTCTTCACCTTCACCAGGAGCTGGTAAATTGAGATTTACGCTACCAGTATCAATATCTTCTTGTGTTAATACTATTTCAATGCCATTAACAATAAGTGTGTCACCGGCTTGAGCACCAGTGTTGTCCAGGCCGATAGTAACGTTTATTTCTGTAGCGCCATTCAGCTCTTCATTACTAATAAAACCGTCATCATTAAGATCTGTATTAATTACAACGGTAGGTGCGCCATCAGCGACTGGAGTTACATTAATAGTTAATGTCGCTGTTTCACCAGTGTTAGTAGTGTAAGTAATAACAGGAACGGTACCGTTCCAGTTTTCATTTGGGGTGAAGGTATAAGAGCCATCTTCATTGATGATCAGCACACCGCCCTCAAGCGTGACTTCAGTGCCGGCAGGATAGGTTTGGCCGTCAACTTCAAATGTTACCACGCTTAAATCTGAATCTGGATCGCTATCATTATCTAATACATTGCCTGATGCGGGTGTGTCCTCTGATACAGTGACAACATCATTAACTGTTACCGTAGGGTCTTCAACAGGGGTGATTTCAATGGTTAATGTTGCTGTTTCACCAGTGTTAGTCGTGTAAGTAATGACAGGAACTTGACCGTTCCAGTTTTCATTAGGAGTGAAGGTATAAGAGCCATCTTCATTGATGATCAGTACACCGCCCTCAAGTGTGACTTCTGTGCCGGCAGTATAAGTTTGGCCGTCAACTTCAAATGTCACCACGCTTAAATCTGAATCAACATCACCGTCGTTATCTAATACGTTACCCGTTGCTACACTGTCTTCAGCAACAGTATTGGTGTCGTTGACCAAAACGGACGCATCATCAACAGGGGTGATTTCAATAGTTAATGTAGCGGTAACACCAGTATTGGTGGTGTAAGTAATAACAGGAACTGTACCGTTCCAGTTTTCATTTGGAGTGAAGGTATAAGAGCCATCTTCATTGATGATCAGTACACCGCCATCTAGTGTGACTTCAGTGCCGGCAGGATAGGTTTGGCCGTCAACTTCAAATGTCACCACGCTTAAATCTGAATCAACATCACCGTCGTTATCTAATACGTTACCTGTTGCTACACTGTCTTCAGCAACAGTATTGGTGTCGTTGACCAAAAAGGACGCATCATCAACTGGGGTGATTTCAATAGTTAATGTAGCGGTAACACCAGTATTGGTGGTGTAAGTAATAACAGGAACTGTACCGTTCCAATTTTCATTCGGAGTGAAGGTATAAGAGCCATCTTCATTGATTATCAGTACACCGCCATCTAGTGTGACTTCAGTGCCGGCAGGATAGGTCTGGCCGTCAACTTCAAATGTCACGACGCTTAAATCTGTGTCGGCATCGGTGTCATTAGCTAACACATTGCCAGAAGCAACTTGATCTTCGCCGACTGTAATAGTGTCATTTAATAATACTGATGGGGAATCATTTTCAGTAAGAGCTTCTTCTTGAATGACTGCTGTTGGGGCAGCAGCTTGTCCGGTTGTGTCGTAGCCAGAATCCGCAAGTGTTTCGTCACCATCTCTTGTTACAGCAACATAACCAAAATCACCTTGGTTGGCCGTTGGGGTGCCAGCCGCGGTTTCTGGTAAATCTGCAGTTGGGTCTTCTCCAGACGCAATCAATGCCTGTAAAGCTTCGATTTCATCTAAAGCTTGTTGATCTGCTACTTGTTCAACAACGGTATCATCGATGTTATCGGCTAATGTATTAATCGATTCGTCATTAGGAATGTTAGCGCTATTAAAAATAGTGCCGTCATCAAACGTAATCACGAAACCAAGGTTATTACTGCTGGCAACTATTGCACCAGTCGGCACAACTTGACCGAGTTGTAGTTCCTTAGTTTCATTGTTAATCGTTATTGTTACTGAACCTTCCGAAGCAGAAAGTATTCCATTTTTTGACGTAGTCATTGATCCCATTTGAAGCTCCCAACAGCTTTAATACACTTATAATACCAATACATTAATATGCATAATATATGCTTAATTAAATACTAGTATTAACATTAAAATTAATTTAGACACAATATGTTAATAATATCATCCGCTGCTAAAGTAGTCAATTTTTTGACGTTGTACCAACGTTAAATATATTATTGAAAATAGAGTTATAAAATAGATAAATACCATAGAGCATAAACTGATACCACACGTTTCTCCGTCATAAAAAGTTCACAATTACGGATTAGCTCTACCACCATTATATCGGCAGATATAACATAAAATGAACAAATTGATGACAAAAAAGCCTGCAAGATTGCAGGCTTTGGATGTGTACAAAAATAATACTTATTGTTTACAGAATATTAGCTGCATTGCGATAGCTATGAGCCGCTGTCGAATTTTCGCCTAACTGTTCTTGTGCTTGGGCTAAAGCCAGCCATGATTGATGGGTTGGTGCTATGCGACATACATTTTGCCAATGAATTTTGGCTTGTTTAGTATCCCGACTCTGAATCGCTAGTCTTGCAAGGCACATTTGATAGTCAGCATCATTTTCATGAGTGGTTTCTAATTTACTGAGTAATTTACGTATATCTTGATCTTGAGCGGTAATTAAATCAGGTATTGCTGTAAATAACGCTGCTGATGGCGAAGCATTGAGTTGTTTATTAATTAACTTTAGCGCTTGATCTTTATGACCATACTGAATAAGTCCATGAGCATAAGCTAATATAAGTTCATCCTCTTTACGTTCTGACTTATTTAACCAATGCCAACATTTAGTTAACTCAGCTTCAGATACTTTTGCTGCATTGATCATTAAAATACTGTTGGTCTTAGTATTTAATTGGTTGAACTCTGTTTCAGCTAATAATTGACGCTTTTTAAGAATTGGTAACAACAACTTCAATGCCTGCCAATCGTGTTGTTGTTGATATAATTCTTGTGCCAATTTAAGCACTGGGGAGCTACTTTTGCTTGTAGGGTTCAGCTTATCTAATATTGCACGGGCCTTAATCAGTTCACCTTGTTTCATTAAATAACGGGTACGCGAAGTATAAACCGCTGTTTTTGCAATTGGGTTTTTCTCAGCTTGAGTTAAATAATGATCGCGAGCTGTAATATCACCTTGATAGTGTGCCGCTCTAGCTGCTGCAAATAGATTTAATACCGGAATTTCACCTTTTTCAGCCCCTTTTGCCATGGCTTTTTCTGCTGCTGACCAATCTTCTTCTGCCAACGCTAAAGCGCCGATTAACGTATGTTTTTTAGCGGCTTTTCTCCGCCATTGCTCAGGAAGATATCGGCTACTTAATACGATATTTAATAACAAGATGATTAACCATTCGAGTAATTGCAGCGCAAAATAAAACACAATTAAGCCAACAACACCTGTCACTAAGCTGGTTTCTATCTGATAGTCACCCATCGCGATGTAAATGTAACCGCTTTGCCCAATAATGAGTGGACTAAGACACAGTCCAATTAAAATGAGAACAACATAAACTAGCGTCTTAATCATTGCGTAGGCTCCCCAGTAGGCATAATTTCACCATAGATAACCAGTTGCTGCAGTAGTGGCGATGCTTGAAATTTATTGAGGGTAATCTTCTCGATGTTAACTTTGGCAAGCTTATCTAAAGACGCAATCATTGTTTTGGTCTTTGGATCACTTAAGTCAAAATACTGTTGTAACCACTTGTCTGCTAATGAAATAGATTGTTGATAATTCAGTTGATCAAATCGGTACAATGCTAATTGTGCTTGCAATAATTTGTTGCGAATATTTTCGACCAAATACCATTGCTGCTCAGGTGATAATAGTGGTTCTAGATCAGTAGTACGTTTACGGATAGTGATAAAGCCATCAGTTAAATCGTGCCAAGTTCGGGCCAAATTCTGTTGCCAGTCATCAATTGAATCAGTTACTTGTTGAGTGCTTTTATTGTCAGCAAAATTTTCATCAACACGATTTAATGGTAATTGTGTTAAGCCATCAATAAGGGTATCTAAGTCAAAGATAGTATTAGTGATGTCAGTCGTTTTTAATGCTTTAACTTTGGTGATGTCAGCTGCTAACGCTTTGCGTAATACTGTTAATGCAGGATCTTTCATCGCACTAATGCGTTCATCTGCCGATTGTAATAAACCAATAGCGGTTTGTGGATCGTTTTCTAACCACAGTTTTCTACCCGCCATGCGTACAAGGTATTCAGCTTCTGATGCCATCCAATGGTTAGGACTGCGCTGTGCAATCACCGCAACACGCTCTTGCAATTGTTTATTCGACTGCTGCAGTTGGGCTAATTTCGCATAAGCTTTGGTATCATTCAGTTGTTGTTGCTCTAACGTGCCAATGCGTTTATTCGTTGCCATTGCCGTTTGCTGTAATTCATATTTTAACGATTTATTTTGGGTTACTTGCTCAGAGATATTTTGCCCTAACTGAGTTTGGCTATTACTTTGTTGATCCAGTTGCAAATACAGCCAATAACAAGCTGCAATAGCCACTATTGCTACGAGTAAACTGAACAGTACTCCAAGACGGATCCACCAAGAACTAGGTTTCGCTTTGCGTCGACTATTATTGACAGGTGAATTAGCAGAGGAGTTTGCCTGGTTATTATTGGTTTTGCTGTCAGCAGATTTTTGGCTGGTTGCATTGCCTTTTTTGGTCTGTGTCGGCTTTTCTACAGGAGTTGGTGCTGGAGAAATAACTTTCTCATCCTTGTGAGCTGGCGAGTTTGGATCTTTTTTATTGTTTTCCATGAACAGTCCTTGAAAGCAAAAATACAACCAATAAAAGCAATATTAATAAATGCGTGTCGATGCAAGATAACAATACAATAACAAATTATAACGCAAGACTCGCTAGTATAGCTTGAGTATTTGCTCCATTTGCATTGGTAATGTGGCTTAAGCCCATTGCTTTTGCTTGTAATTCGACGCGATTACTGGGGACTATAATATGACATGCACGTAGCCATGCAAATAATTCTTTTGGTACAAGCTCAACTAAGTTGGATAATATTTCACCGCTGGTGACAACGATGGTGTCAATTCCAAACGATTCCCACTGCTGAGTTATCGCTTTAGCGTCAAGTTTTGGTATGGCTCGTTGATAGACTTGCCAATAGCTAACATTGGCGCCTCGCAGTCGTAACTGCTCCGCAAGTGTTTCTCGTCCGCCTAAACCCCGAACAATGATAAATGACTGTTTATCGACATTCTGTAATTGAGCTAGCGATAATAAACCTTCACTATCTTGATTGTCTTCAGGTGAGGTAAAAGCATTGATATTGTATTGAGCTAGGCTATCTGCCGTAGCTTGACCTACTGCAAAATAACGACAATGAGTCGGAAATTGTTGTTGTAATTTTTGCGCAGCAAAGTCCACTGAATTAGTGCTAATAAATAGTAAGTTGTCAGTGTTATTTAAGTGGGTAGGATCGAGTTGTTCTGTGGTTTCTACAACCGATAATAGCGGAGTAACAAGATAAGCAACGTCTCGCTGCGAGAGTTGCTCTTCCATTGCTTGATTGCGCCCTTGTGGGCGCGTTAACAAGACTTTCATGGTCTGTTATCTTGATGACACAAGATTAACTGGCATACACGGCATCTAAAATCGTTTTAGCACCGCGACTCAGTAAATCCTCTGCAAGTGACTCCCCAAGTGCAACCGCATCTGTTTTAGAGCCGGAGACAGTACCTACAATTATTTGGCTACCATCAGGATTACCAACTAAACCTCGTAGAGTTAAGTTATCACCGTTTATTTCAGCAAAAGCACCGATAGGGACTTGGCATCCGCCTTCTAAACGAGTATTCATTGCTCGCTCAGCAAGTACTCTATAACGGGTTTCTAAATGTTCAAGTGGTGCTAATAACGTTTTAACGCGCACATCATCAGTACGGCACTCAATTCCTACGGCACCTTGGCCATTAGCAGGCAGTGATTCTTCGGCAGAAATAAAGTTAGCGATACGTTCCTTTAGCTTTAAACGAATTAATCCGGCGGCTGCTAGAATAATTGCATCATAATCACCGCTGTCTAGCTTGGCTAAACGGGTACCGACATTTCCGCGTAAATCTTTGATAACTAAATCAGGACGAGCAGCTCTAATTTGGCACTGACGGCGTAAACTGGATGTACCTACCACCGCGCCTTGTGGCAATTCGCTGATAGATTTATAACTGTTAGACACAAATGCATCACGCGGGTCTTCACGTTCACATATAACTTGTAAACCTAAACCTTCTGGAAACTCTACCGGTAAGTCTTTCATGGAGTGCACTGCAATATCGGCACGATTTTCAAGCATGGCAACTTCCAGCTCTTTAACAAACAGGCCTTTGCCACCGATTTTAGCTAAAGGAGTATCTAAAATGACATCACCTTTAGTACTCATTGGTAATAACTCAACGGTTAGTCCAGGGTGAATACGCTCAAGCTCAGCTTTAACAAATTCAGCTTGCCACATTGCAAGTGGACTTTTACGTGTTGCGATACGAATTATATTTTCAGACATGGTAGTAGATCCATCAGATAGCCTCATTAAGGTAATGCTATCATCGCTCAAGCTTTGATGTAACAAATCGATGGTAATTGTTTGAAGTGTGTAGGGCTTATTTTTGATTACTATTGTTTGTTAGTGACGAGTTAAACAAAAACAAATGTTGCGACGATCACTATTTAAGCAAAAGTGTGATCTTGATTGGCAATAATGGCCATTAACGGTTAGTCTTTTATAATGAGTAGTTACCAGATAGTTGCATTAGAGAAAGAAAAAGGAAGTCAGCCTTGACCGATAAAACGGCACATTATCAAAAGGATTTAGCTGAAAAACTAAATTGCACCAGATTAGCTCGAGCACTTAATGTACTTACTAATTTGCAGCAACATTTATTTCATCTTATTCCCTTCCTAATACACCATAATCAAATTGATGTTCCCGGTATTATTGATCCTGACACACCGTGTGGTGTCCACGGTTTTATCTTATCAGATGCGATAATTTCAGCATGTGATTTCTTATCTTTATCTATTCCTGAGACAAACCAGCCAAGTGATTGTGTTTTTGAAGGCGTATATGCCATGGGAAGCACCGCTAGTTTTGGGCAGAACCCACAAAGTGATGTCGATATATGGCTGGTTTACAATAGTCAATTGACTCAAGAGCAGCTTAAATTAATTGAATATAAGAATAAACTCATCAGTGACTGGTTTGCAGGTTTTGAGTTTGAAGTGAACTTTTATCTGGTGCATCCGATGCAATTTAGAGAATGCAGCGCATTTGATAATTGTCAGCCAGTAGGATTAGAGCATAGTGGCAGTAGTCAGCACTGGCTATTATTAGAAGAGTTTTACCGTTCTCACATTCGACTCACAGGTAAAGTTGTTGCTTGGTGGCCCGATGCCGACAGTCAAAATACAGAGTCTGATGTCAATTTACTTTATCTTGGCGATATCAATTCTTTGCCAGCGGCAGAATATTTTGGCGCTTCATTATGGCAACTGTATAAGGGGCTAAATAAGCCTCATAAAGCATTATTAAAAGTGTTGTTGCTGGAAACTTATGCCTCGGAATACCCCCATACAACACTGATTACCCAACAACTTTGGCAATATTGTGAACAACAAGATTTTAGTGTTGATAACGATGCTTACTTACTGCTTTATCAGCGTATTGAAGCCTACTTGATTGCTCAAGGTGATGACAATCGTTTAGAAATTGTCAGGCGTTGTTTTTACTTAAAATCGGGTGTCACGTTATCGCGTTTATCACCTCATGGTGCAGCGGACTGGCGGGTAGAAAAAATTAGCTCTTTGGTTAAGCAGTGGACATGGAGTCATGAGTTGGTGGCCACATTGGATAATAGCCCTCATTGGCATGCAGGTCAGTTAAAATGGTTCAATCAGCAACTTAGTGAACTGTTATTAGTCAGTTATAAGAATCTATTAAAATTTGCTTCAAAACAAACGCTAAGCGAACGTATGCGGGTTGAAGAATTAGGCTTGTTGGCGCGTAAATTACACACTTATTTTAGTGAGGATGAACATTTATTACAACCTCTGAACCGCTTGTGGAGTTTATCGACTGCTGAAAAATCGTTGACTATCTTTCATTGCAAGCAAGCATCACGTTTTTATTTATATCGTCAAGCTTATATTGAACAGGATCCGTCTCAAGCTGTTGTGCACAATCAAGGAAATGAGTTCGATAATCATCCTATTCACGATGCGGATAATATATGCAGTTTAGTTGCCTGGTCAGTGTTGAATGGACTCGCAACGGTAGAGACTAAATGGTTTCAAGTTGGACGAGGTAAAAGACGGACTGATAAATTAAGTTACCTAACGCGTAAACTTATCCCTGTTATGCACAATGTACCAACGGTCTATAAGCGTGATTTATGCGAACCATGGTGCTATAAAAAAATTGTGTTGATTACCAATATGGATAAAGATCCGACCACTCAATTGAATGAACAAGAACTGATGTTGGAACATGTTAATGCCAATATTCTATCCTTCGGCCAGACAAAAATCAGTATGTTGTCATCGGTGGCGGTTGTTTGTTTAAACAGTTGGGGTGAGTGGCAGAGTCATCGTTTTAATGGGAAAACCGCATTGCTTGAAGCGATTTCATTTATTATTTTGGGACTAAAACGTTCAAATGAGCAAGTTGATTTATCAATTATTAGCTGCTCGGCAAAATTAAAACAACCGATTTTTAATCAACTGAAAACCTTACTGTTACGTTGTTATGGTTTAATGAAAAAGGTCAATCAGACAAATACATTGATGCATCCGATAACGATAGGCGATCAACATTATAGTATGCATTTCAATTCATTAGGTATGATGTATCGTAAAATTGATTCCACAACAGGTACAGAAAATCTTAATTCGTCTGTGTTGCCGTATGCTGATTTAGCTGACCATTCCCATTTGAATGCGCCATCGGTGATCCAAAAGTTCATCGCCATGGGGGCGAAGCAGTATTTTTTACGCGAACGTCTTCAAACGCTCGATGTGTTCATTGCAGACGAGCATAATCAGCTTGAGCATTTACAATACCAACACACTAGTATTAATGATTTTGTTGCCAAAGAAAGTCATTTGTATGTATTCGACGAGCAAAAGCAACGATCCCCTGTGTTTAATATGCCGCAGTTTTTTCAGCTTGTGGATATTGAAGGCAAGTTAACGGTAATACCTTTTGGTTTGTCAGTAGATGAGATGGGCTCAGCATTTTAAGCAAAAGCCCAATCTCAATGACAATTAAATGACTCACTTAGTGCTATCACACACTAAGTTCTTACGAGGTTTATGCGTTTATCTCGAGCAAAATGCCACTTTGTTTATTGATGGCATCAATCACAAAAGACATAAATTCCAAGCCATTACGGGTATCTAACCATTTACCATCTTTGTAATTAAAGTGATAACCACCTGATTTTGTCGCCAGCCAAATTTCATGAAGAGGCTCTTGTTTATTGATGACGATTTGCGAACTGTCTTCAAAAGCCAGCTGTAAAACATTGCCACTGGCGTTGATATCAACATCGGCATCTTGCTCGTCAATCGCTTTTTCTACCGCGTTCTCTATTTCGCCAAACATTTCATCGGCTAATCGATGAAACTCAGTATCTGTAATAGCCATGTATTTCTATCCTTTGCTTTATGCGTTATGAATGCGATTATAAGACCATTATTCACTAGATGCACAGATGTTGAAAAAAATGAGACTGCTTTTATTTATTATGCTTGCTAGCCTATTCGTAACCGCATGTGGTCAAAAAGGCGTTTTATACAAAACTCCCGAGCCGGTGGCCAATAAAGTCGCCCCAAAACCTGCTAGCACTGATGTGCTAAAGCAAACTGAGGAACTCGACTCTCAACCTTCAACTTCACAACAAGAATAGCATTTATAAGGGACCGCATTTTGGATTACTTTTCATATCAAAATAATTCACTATTCGCAGAAGACTGCGATGTAGCAAAACTGGCCAACACTCACGGTACGCCGTTGTACATTTATTCTCGTGCCACATTAGAGCGCCATTGGCATGCTTTTAATAATGCCGTTGCTGACCATCCGCATCTTATTTGTTATGCAGTGAAGGCGAATTCAAACCTTGCGGTATTAAATGTATTGGCTCGCTTAGGCAGTGGTTTTGATATTGTCTCTGGCGGTGAACTCTCGCGTGTGCTGCAAGCTGGCGGCGATCCTAAAAAAGTGGTTTTCTCTGGTGTGGGTAAAACCGTTGCCGAAATGGAGCAAGCTCTGAATATTGGCATTTACTGTTTTAATGTCGAGTCAAGTGCCGAACTTGAACAACTTAATGACGTCGCGAGGCGCTTGGGTAAAGTGGCACCAGTTTCATTACGCATTAATCCAGATGTTGATGCCGGTACGCATCCATATATTTCAACAGGTCTTAAAGAAAATAAATTTGGCATTGCCATGGAAGAAGCCGAAGTGGTGTTTGCCCGTGCAGCAGAATTAACCCATTTACATGTTAAAGGTGTGGATTGCCATATTGGTTCACAGCTCACCGAAATAAAGCCATTTTTAGATGCTATGGACCGTATGCTTGCATTGATCGATCGCTTAGGCGAGTTAGGCATTCAAATTGAACATTTTGATGTGGGTGGCGGCTTAGGGGTAACATATAACAATGAAACTCCGCCACATCCAGACGTATATGCTGCAGCATTACTTGATCGCTTAAATGGCCGTAAATTGAAGTTAATTTTTGAACCAGGTCGTGCCATTGCTGCCAATGCAGGGATTTTCGTCACTCAAGTGCTTTATCTGAAAGAAAATAGTGATAAGCGTTTTGCCATTGTTGATGGTGCAATGAATGATCTTATTCGCCCATCGCTGTATAGCGCATGGCAAAATATTATTCCGGTACAACAAAATGACGCGCCAACCTTTGCTTATGATATTGTAGGTCCAGTATGCGAAACGGGTGACTTTCTGGGTAAAGACAGACAGTTAGCGGTTAAATCAGGCGACTTATTAGCGATACGCTCAAGTGGCGCTTACGGTTTTGCGATGGCCTCAAATTATAATTCTCGCCCAAGAGTGGCTGAAATTATGGTTGATGGTGGTAATGATTTTGTTGTTCGTCAGCGTGAAACGCTAGAGCAACTTTGGCAAGGCGAACATTTATTGCCATAGGCAGTAAGCTAGCGGCATAACGTTTTATAAGGAAACTTTTGTGATCCATTTCACTAAGATGCACGGACTGGGTAATGACTTTATGGTCGTTGATGGCGTAACACAAAATGTGTTTTTTTCGCCTGAACAAATTCGCCGTCTTGCCGATCGGAATTTTGGGATTGGTTTTGATCAACTTTTGTTGGTTGAGCCGCCTTATGATCCAGATTTAGATTTCCATTATCGTATTTTTAATGCCGATGGCAGTGAAGTTGAACAGTGTGGCAATGGTGCTCGCTGTTTTGCTCGTTTTGTTCGCAATAAAGGTTTAACGCAAAAGAATAAAATTCGCGTGAGCACTAATTCGGGTAAAATAACTTTACGCATTGAGCGCGATGGTAACGTGACCGTTAATATGGGCGTTCCCGTTATCGAGCCAAGCCAAATTCCATTTAAAGCTAAAAAAAGCGAAAAAACCTATTTATTGCAAACGCCGATGCAAACTTATTTATGCGGTGCCATTTCAATGGGTAATCCACATTGTGTGATTGAAGTGGAAGACGTACAAGCCGTTAACGTAGATGAAATTGGCAGTAGCTTGACTCGTCATGAGCGCTTTCCTAAAGGCGTGAATGTTGGCTTTATGCAAGTGATTAATCCTGGGCACATTAAGTTACGTGTGTATGAGCGCGGCGCCGCAGAAACCTTAGCATGCGGTACAGGAGCATGTGCCGCGGCAGCGGTTGGGCAATTGCAAGATAAGCTCGATAAACAGGTGAGAGTCGATTTACCAGGTGGCAGCTTAATCATAAATTGGGAAGGCGAGGGTAAGCCGTTATGGATGACCGGACCGGCAGAACATGTATATGATGGACAAATACAACTATGAGTGACATTACCTCAAAAGCCAGTGTGACTAATGTGGCCGCTGACAATACGGTTAGCAGCGAACAAGCAAAAGATATTAATTCAATTGGACAAGATCTTGGCATCGACATGATGGCTAGCCTACAACAAGCTCCGTTTGATGAAATGTTGATCCGCGAATACTTATTGGATAATCCTGACTTTTTTAATCGTTATCCTGAGTTATTAGTGGCCATGCGTGTACCGCATGCGGAACGTGGCGCGGTATCATTAGTTGAACGTCGACAAGAATTGTTGCGTCAACGTGTTAGCCAGCTAGAAGAAGAAATTACCTCGTTAATGAATATCGCCACTCATAATGAGAGAATATTCAAATATAATACTGAGTTGTCGTTTAAAATGCTTGCGAGCCAAGATTTGGGTGAGCTGCGTTTAGTTTTGTCAGAAGGATTAAAAAACGAGTTTGGCTTTAGTCATGTCAGATTAATTACTGTGCACGATATCGACAGCGAATTAGCTAAAATTTGGCGTCATCGGGTTCAAAGTGGTTATTATTTTGGCCGGTTAACTCAATCAGAATCCAAACGTTTGTTTGGTAGTGAAGTTGGTTCTGTGGCATTAACTAAATTATCTGATGAAAATGGCCAAGTGATATTTGCTATAGCCAGTAAAGACCCAACGCATTTCCATCCTGATATGGACTCATTGTTATTCAGTCAGTTGCGTCGTTTATTAGATCATATGTTGCCGAAAATGTAATCGTTAAGCTAAGAGTATTGTTGAGAATACACGGATTACGTCAATCGTTTGTAACTGTTTTAAACGAGTATTCTTGAGCGATGAAATAGGCTCAAATGACGGCGGTCTTAGTCGTTACAATCTGGGAGTATCTTGATGAAGCCAACTGACTGGCAAGCGATATTTAGCCAACATTTGTCTTCAGAAAGACAGCTCTCAGCCTATACCGTGCGCAACTACCTATTTGAATTACGTCGTGTCGAAGACATGTTAGCTGAATCAACTCAGCTGATTGACGTTAGCCGTGATCAGCTGCAAGCAGTACTGGCTACATTACACCGTAAAGGGCTGAGTCCCCGTTCATTATCTTTGTGTTTATCTGCCTTAAAACAATTTTTTGATTTTTTGCTGCGCGAAGATGCTGTCACCGTAAACCCGGCACAGACGTTAAGCGCACCTAAACAAAATAAACCCTTACCGAAAAATATGGATGTGGATGCTGTCAGCCATTTATTGTCCATAGAAGGTGATGATCCTTTGAGCTTGCGTGATAAAGCCATTATGGAATTATTTTATTCAAGTGGCTTACGTTTAGCGGAGTTAGCCAGCTTAGATTGCGTTGACATTAAGTTTGATCAAAGCGAAGTTAAAGTGATGGGTAAGGGCAGTAAACAGCGTGTTGTGCCCATTGGCCAAGTGGCATTAACCGCGATCAAAACGTGGTTGGATTGCCGTAACCAGTTACCTTGTGCAGAAGCTGGGGATGCGTTATTTGTTAGCAGCCAAGGTAAACGATTGTCACATCGCAGTATTCAAGCGCGTATGGCTAAGTGGGGCCAAGAACAGGCCATGGCGGTAAAAGTTCACCCACATAAGTTGCGTCATTCGTTTGCAACCCATATGCTTGAATCAAGCCAAGATTTACGTGCAGTACAAGAATTACTTGGTCATGCGAACTTATCGACTACACAAATTTACACCAGTTTAGATTTTCAACACCTTGCTAAAGTGTACGATAACGCGCATCCAAGAGCGAAAAAAGACAGGGGGAAATAATGACTTTGCAATTGCCTAAAGCTTCGATGATCCAATATCAGCGCCTACAACCTTTTAGCGCGATTAGTTTTGATTTAGACGATACACTTTACAATAATCTTCCTTATGTAATACATGCCAGTGAGCAGCTGTTCTCGTTAATTAATCAAGCCTATCCTGCCACCACTGCATGGGATACCGCTCAATGGCAGCAACTCAAACATGCACTGTTCAAACTACATCCAGAGTTAGCTCATGATACTAGTGCAGCACGCTATGCCATGTTGCATCAAGGTTTATTACACTTTGGTTATAGTGAGACTGAAGCCAGCCAAGGTGCACAAGATGGCATGACATGCTTTCATCATCATCGCAGTGATTTTACTATTGATGATAACGTGCTGGGATTACTAGAACGCCTAAGCCAACGGTACCCACTAATCGGCATCACTAATGGTAATGTCGACACCCAGCGCATTGGGTTAGGTAAGGTGATGCAGTTTGTGCTACATCCTGGCCATGGGGTTAAAATGAAACCTGCCGCCGACATGTTTAGCCTTGCTTGTCGTCAATTAGATATTAAGCCGTCGGCGTTATTGCATGTGGGCGATCATCCGTTGTCTGACATTGCTGGAGCTAAAATGGCGGGGTGTCAAAGTGTGTGGCTAAACCCATGCATGCAGCAACGGCATAAAAAGGCGCAACCGGTATTACCGCATATCGAGATTAACCAATTGGATTTACTGCTTCAGTTGCTTTAGCTTGAGATCGATTCCGGCTTTTAGGCTCATTTGTTCAACTTGCTCACGGCTCGCATGCATATCGGCATCGCCAACTCGAAAATAGGTACCACTGTAAGGATCGGTGCCAACATAAATAGGTCGGAGTTTTACGTCGACACAGGGCACATGAATTCTGATCAGCTTTTTAGCCATAATTTCGATTATTTGTACGTCGGTAGGCGCTAAAATATTGTGACTGATTTTTTTCGGGTCATGTAAAATGGCCCAAATTTCACTGAGCATTGGCATTGGATTAATAATGCCCTCAATCGTAAACTCACCTTGTTGTTCTTTTACCCCTAAAATAATTTCCCCGCCTAAGGTGTTAGCAAAAGCACTATAGCTTTCCCACATGCCTTCGGGCAACATTCCATTACCATCTCTTCCACCTGCTAACTTAAATTCAACTTGGGCAGATTCATGTAAGTTTGCTATGTCGTCTAGGGCAAAGGTTGGGTAATGATGAGGTGACATTTAGGCTCCATATTGAAGTACGGTAAACTCATTATGTACTGTATGAAGTTTCGCAAAAAAAAGGAAGCAAATCCGTAAGGATGATCTCGAAGTTGCTTCAAAATGGGGAACCTAGGAGCATTATAGTGCTAAAGCTTTTGGGAATAATAAAGTGTTTTCAATCTCTATATGGATTTGCAAATCGGCATCAAATTCAGCCAAGGTGCGATAACACGCTTGCCACGTATGGCAAACACCTGCAGGTGGCGTGTAGTTATTGGTTAAGTTTCGAATGGTTTGCAACATGTGGTCTGCATTATCGTGTTCATGCAACATCATGTTGATAGGATTACTAATATGACCAAAGCATCCATCAACAGTTTTGCCTAAGCTGAGCGATTTAATCGCCGGAAATAAAATGCGTTCTTCTTTCATTAAGTGCGGCATTAATTCGGCAATTAACTCATTAACCGCATGTGCCAGAGGCTTTATCTCGCTGTGATCATCACCGTGTGCGCGAACCATTTTATCTGTGTATTCCACTAATAATGGGGCGGTTTCACGAATGTATTGATGATGAGTCGCTTCAATATGATCTATCAAATCAATTAATGATAAGTGCTGTAATGCGGGTGCTGCTTGTTCGGTTAACATGGCAATTCCAAAGGTGCACATAATTTACATGTATTTTATGTGCATCTTTAACAATGCTCAATTTATTCACCACTAATCTGTTAGCTAACTCACACATTAATTGAAAATTGATACGTTATTGAGTACAAGACTCGCCTTGCGCCAAAGTGCTTAGCAGTACTTTTGAACTGACTTTTTGTTGCTGTAGCATACCGCCGACTCTTAATAAGCTACCTTGCCAACACACTAACCCACGGTGATCCATGCTTGGCTGCGATAGTGTCTGCGGTGCGAGCCACTGCTTGGTAGCCAAGTCGAATCGATAACCATAGGCGTTTGGTTCGCTAGGTTCACCGTTATAACCAATACCTGAATAGTTATACGGATTATCACTTCCGCCTAAAAATACAATTTGGCCACCAGTTGCTGTTTTAATCCCGGTAGCAGCCATGCGGTAATGAGCTGTAGCAGTTGCAGCTGTGTTTGATTTGGTAGTGTTTGCTATTGCTTGATTTACGTTTGATTCAGTTATTGTAGATTTACTTACGTTGATATTAGCCGCGACAGAGTAATGCGGCAGTAATTGCCAATCAATTCGCAAATGATTATCTGGATTGACTTCACCATACAAACACACGGGTAATGCTTGGTAACTGCGGCGCGCGTTGATATTAGCTTGTACTTTTACGCCGTCGCATAACACCAGCTGATTACCTACCATTCCTACTGCTTGACCAAATACAGCCGGTGCTGGTATTGGGCTCGCTTGAGCCCAAGTGTTGGTCTGGGTGTCATACACTTGGACTAAATTGACGTTGCCGTCGTTGTGCCAGCCGCCAAATAAATAGATGTAACGCTGTTGATATGCTACTGCAGTGGTGTCATCAACAGCCACTGGCATGTCGGCAATACGAGTATATTGATTGGTCTTAATCGAGTATTGGTAATTATCAATTGTGCTAATTTCGTCATGATTGTCGGCCACGGTATAACCGCCAAACACATACGCCTTATCGTTAATGCCAATCGCAATCGATGCCAGCCTGCCCGCTAAAGGCGCAATATGAGGTACCGGCTTAATAGTTTGCCATTGGGCATTAGGGGTGTTTAAATTTAGTGCCCATGCCTTGTTATGTACAGCTTGATAATCTTTAGCTTTACCTAGCCCCATAAAGCTCAACAAGTAAGTGTGTTTATCGCTTTGCACCAACGCTATTGCGTTGTTGGTTACCGCTTGTGGCAATGGTGTTATATCGGTTGCTGCTGCATAAGCTGGTGTAGCAACAACTATTAATCCTATTAATGATCCTGCTAACCTACCCAATGTTGAGTTAATCATAGCGATATTGTGATTAGTCGATTTTGGTCGTTTAACGGAGATACGAATGCGCAAAGAGAGTTGCTCGATTAGGCGAGACATTGTGTGTGAAATCCTTTATGTGCTTTATGGATAGCAATAGAGTGTAAACCAATTTATGGTTTTACTCCTGTGCCCATGCGTATTTCGATGACCTTTTCAACGCGCGATGGCGTGGTTATTAGCCCGCTTTGTTCGACAATAATAAACCAATCGTAACCTTGTTGCTCAGTTAACATTGATGCTTGTGTTAATGCGTAAGCATCGATATTGGTTTTATTTTTACTGATAATATTGAGCATAAAATAATTGTCAGTTATTTTATGCTCAATATAGCGATAGCCATCTGCTTGAGTATATTTGACTCTAGGTGTTGTATTTACACAACCGCCCACTAGCGTAACGAGTAATACCGCGACAATGGCGCCAAGTTTATACATGTCCATAACCTTTTAGGTAAAAATTCATAGCGAATTAGTCTGTTAACTTGCTAAGTATTTGCTGTTCTTGTGCTGTTGTTAATGGCGCGCCAACCATAATATTGTCGAGTAAGCTATCAAGTGCAGAACCGCCGCTAGCCGTTTGGTATTCAGCTTGCTGATCTTGGCTAATAGTATATTCAATATTAGCGACTTGTTGCCATTGCCCCTGCTGCTGACAGGCAATATTTTCGCTGCGCAGGCTTAGGTCTTGCAAACCATACTGGCGACAAAAATCTCCCTGTTGATTATAAAAACTGAGTTGAATAGACATGATGCTGTCATCATCTAACAATGCAATAACACCGCTTGGAAAATGCGTTAGTTGTTCTGTTATGGTTGGGTCTATGCCTGCCGTTGTGGTATTGGTCTGTAGTGGCGTGTCTAGTTGATACACGCCATAACCCGCTATTAGCGCGATAACCGCAACTGCTGCAGCATATTGTTGCACCTGTTGCTGTGCTTGGCGCCACCAAGGAAAGGCTACAATGTTACTCTCTGTAGCGCTAGGCTCTTCAAACGGTGCACTAGGCGTTTCAAGTAGTGTGCTAATGGCTTTTGGAACGGGCTGTTGGTCAATGGCTTGATAGAATGTTTGTACCATAGGATCAACCATTGCCAGTTCTGCTAAACGTTCGGCAACCGCTTCATTATCGGCAATCGCTTGCCTGACTTGCTCCATGTCTTGCTCTGGTAGTTCTGCATCTAAAAAGGCTGATAAGGTTTCATCGCTGAGGTTCATGCCATGCTCCCGTTAGGTTGTTTAAAAAAGCTGACCATGTTGGATCGAGCTCTTGCTAGGCGGCTCATGATTGTTCCTGTTGGAATGGCGAGTATCTCAGCCGCTTCGCTGTAGCTCATGCCTTGTACAGCAATTAACGATAATACTTCACGCTGATCATCAGACAAATTGTTCATCGCGCTATTCACCTCACCTAAGGTGATATCGTTAATGATGTCCGCTTCACCGTCGGTGTAATTTTCTGCCTGCAGTTCTGGTTTACTGGTGGCTAAGGTGCGTACTTTTTGTGAGCGATAATCATCAATCCATTGATTTCGACATATCTTAAAGGCCCATTTAGCTAACAGAACATCTTCCGGTGGCGGCGATTTAAGTATCCGTAATAAGGTATTTTGCACCAAGTCATCGGCATCATGCATTGAGCCCGTTAATGAGTAGGCAAAGCGTCTTAATGCTGGTAGTAGTAGGATTAATTCGGGTTTCATATTTAGGGTATACTCCTCTTTACCCTGATAACGGTTCAATGGGCAAAGTTATTCCAACATGGAGGGAATTTTTTTTGTTGTCAGACGTTTTTATCTTACACACTATCAGCGCAGGTAGATAAATCAATGAGAACAATGACAGCATATTCACTCGCATTACTGAGTTTAACCCTCATACCTTTAGTGTCTTACGGGCAATTATTGTCTGTGCCAGCACTTCCTGCAGCAGTGATAGATAAACTCGATCAAAGCGTAAGCCGAAGCGCCGAGCGCTTACAAGCACTGAAGCAGCAACGTTTGCTGGAGCAGCAATTACAGCAAACATTAGCGCTAAAGGCGACATTGTTAGACCCCTTATTACAGTTGCCTGCTGTAGTGCCTGTGCTAAATAGTGCAGGTCAGCCTGTATGGAACGATATTGAAGTTGAACATGGTTTACGCGCCGTTGAGCGTGAATGGCTATTGTTAATATCCATAGCACAATGGCAACAGCTGTTAACGACGACTCCTGAGCTGGAAATGTATGTGCAAAGCCGCACTGAACTGGCAATGTTAGGCTTACAGTTGGTTAAAATACAAGTACCGATCGAGCTTGATAGCGTCGATGCATTACGCAATACTTTACCTACACTACTGGCACCTTATTTAAACCGAAATTATATATACCAGTCGCAAGCGGCTAATCAAGCAAGCACAGTTACGGATGCGCAGGCGAGTACTGAAACGGCTATCCAAGCAGACAGAGCGACAACGGATCAGATAACGGCAGTGCAGCAAGTGGTTTCAAGTGAAACGACAGCGATGTGCCATAGACCGATAAGATTAGGCATGATAGATACCGCGATTGTGCCCCGGCATAAGGCGCTGCATATAGCCGAAGATCGCTTAGTATTGATCCAACAAAATTTTCTTACTGATGACATCCCATCTTCATATAGTCACGGAACCGCAGTGGCAGGCGTATTAGCGGGTAACAATGATCAACTTAAGCCGTTGTTACCGTCATTAACCTTATACAGCGCAGGAGCCTTTTATGCCCAAAATGCGTATCAACAAGGGGCTACACTCGACAGTATCTTGCAGGCGTTAAATTGGTTAGTAGGTCAACAGGTGCGGGTGATCAATATGAGTTTGACTGGACCAGATAATCCAATATTACATGAAGTTGTATCTCGTTTAGCTGAAACAAAGACCATTTTAGTGGCTGCAGCAGGTAACGGTGGGCCAGCCGCTAAGCCATTATATCCAGCTGCATATTCAGACGTTATTGCCGTCACTGCGGTAGATAAACAGCTGGGATTATATCGTTGGGCTAATCAGGGGGATTACATTGATTTTGCGGCGCAAGGAGTAAAGGTGTTGACTACCCGAGCAGATGGAAGCGTGGGTATTGAAAGTGGCACTTCAATGGCCACGCCCGTTGTATCGGCCAAAGTGGCCTGTATGCTGGCTGCAACACCAGAGCTGCTATTGGAGCAGGTGTTGCTGCAATTACAGCAGCAGGTGATTGATTTAGGCGCACCAGGTAAAGATCCACAATTTGGTTATGGGGTAGTAACACGCCCTTAAAAACTGGCTTGTAACATCAGTCCTGCTCGTGTTTCATCATAATCTGCACTGGTCAAGATTGACTGATAGTCACCATATTCAACGGATGTCAGCAGCGCAAAAGTGGAATTAATATTTAACTCCCACTTAGCATCAATGTGTTGATGTATATCGTTACGTTTATTATCGTCAATGGCCAAAGCATAATCTCTTTGAGTTAATTTCATTCCTAGTTGAATTTTTTGTACAACGTGCCATAAATCAAATTGATTAGACAAGCGGATATTCATACTTTTAGCGCGATAGCTAAAGGCTTTATCAAGTGTATCTTCATCCTCATAAGTTGCGCCTAATGAGATAAAGCGTTGGCCCTGTTGAAAAAACCAAAATGAATCGATATTAGCACTTTTATTGCTAGCGTCACGCGATTCAAACTGAGCAAAATCTTTGTCGGCATACACTACGCTGGGACGAATAAACCAGCTGTCGCTAAGATTATGCATGGCATACACGCTAAATTGGTTGAGCGCTAAAAAATCGCTGCCATCTAAATCAGCTTGAGCCAGATAGACACTGCTGCCCAGTGTTAGATTATCAAAGGCATAGCTCGCATCGATAAAAGCCAGCTGTAAGCGACTGTCATAAGCACTGGCATTTCGATAGCGTTTGTCATTAATACTATAGCCACTGTCTAGGCGGAAATTGTCGCTAACTTGCCAAGCTGCATTGATTTCTCCCTCTAAAACCGTCGCCGTATCCGACTCACCACTGGCTTGTTCAAGTTCACTGATGTTGACGTTAGACTGGTATTCCATACCTGCTTTTAGCTTACCGTTAACGGATAGGGTTTCTGCCGCTACTCCCATATGAGCGCAAGCCAGCAGAAATAATGTACAGGTAACGCGAGAGTGTAAAGTCATCATAAGGACTCCTAACAATAAAGATAGGCCGGCAGTATTGCCGGCATATGGAGTATTCGACTTAAAGACCGCTTGATAAGCGAATGGTATTTTGAATGGTGTTAGTGACTTCTGCATTCACTGTTTGGCTCACCGCTTGCGTCACTTGTTCGCGAGTGTTCTGCTGCATGAGTTCACTTGCACTTGCCTGTAACTGTTGTTGCACTGCGCTGGTTGCTGCGGCATTGATGGCCGATGATGTTGTCCCAGAAACTGCCGCGCTTACTGAATCAGATACTGCTGTGCTAGTGGCAAACAGTGTATCGGCACTCATACGTGATTGAATCTCTTCTGCGGCGGTGTTCGCACCAAGTTGTGCTGCGTTTACTGTCGCTGCTGCGGTGTTGAGTGATGTCTCTGCTTGATTAACCGATAACTCTGTTGCTGCAGATAATCCGGCAGAACCAGATGCTATTACTTGAGTTGACACCAATTGCGCAGCCGTCGAGGCGTTATTAATCAGGCTATTAGCTATGCCAGCACCAACAGTTGTGGTGTTGGCTAATTGGTTATTAGCAAGTGTTGTTGCTGAGTCAGCGTTGGTGATTGATGTATCAAGTGCTGACGTTACCGTAGTGAGCATTTCTGTTGTGGGTATGGTTATCGCAACTTGGTTGTCAGTTGTGGCTGCCATTTCAGTTGATGAAGTTTGCGTGGAGTCACTCGAGCCGCCTGACTCTGCTTCATTTGAAGCAGTTTGATCTGAGGCGGTGTTGGTCGGCTCGCTTGAGGCAATTGTTGACTCATTATTGCTTTGTGTTTCAGCGTTAGCATTTGGGCTATTCTGTTGGTTTTGGCTTAATTGAACATCAGCTTGGGCTGATACGGTTGTCGATGCTGACATTTCGGCACTTATTGCCATGGTTGAGAAACAAGCCAGAGCAATAATCGTTGGTTTAAGTAATGTTTTCATTTTTAATTCCCTCGTAATGTCGTGATTGACACTGTGATAACGAGGCGGCCGTCGATTCTATTCCATTTATTTTTTCTTAATTGGCATTATTGTCTTGCGCGGTGAACGTGAAATTAATAAGTGATTGTTTAATATTGTTATTTTGTTTTTATCTTTATTGATGTAAAAAGACTAAATGATGCTTAGATAGACATCTCTACTGAAATATAACCATCGTTTAGTGCAGTTGCTTGAAAATAAATAGTGGTTTTGTCGCCCGCTGGGATTCGTCGGCAGAACTAGCGATTGAGCCGCGGACAAATGTCATGCTCAGTATGTTAAATGCTGTGTATATGTTTACTTTTATGGTTAATGTAAATCAATTATCATTGGTATCAGCGCGAAAGCCCATTGAGTCATTCGCACACCCAGTATTGTCCGTAATGAATGCTTAATTACGATATAGTTATCTTAAATATAAGCCGGTTACCCCTGAAACCATTGAGTCGTAGGTTTTACTTTGTCATTAGAAAATTCAGTTAACTTTATCCCTCATAGTTGGTTTGGGCATTTGTATCAGCGTGACGTAAATGCGATCAAATTGACGCAAGAGGGTATGACTTTTATGCCTAGCCAAGGCCGATTTTTAGCAAGATTTCGGCATACCAATAAACCGCTTATTATGGGGCAATTATCATGGCAGCAATTAGATCATCCGCCACTGTTTAGTGCCAGTTTACTCGGTAACTTACTGATTTTTAAGACGGCTGGTGCTCATTATCAAATTCCATTTTTAAGTTATTTGGCTAAATCTCATTTTAAGCAACAGGTCGAAATACTCTGGGCTTTATCTCATCAAAAATCGCTTTGCGATTTGATATTACGAGTTGAAAAAGCCATATCAAGCCGGTATTTACGCCAGTCATTACTAGAAAAAATGCGCGCTAGAATCGAGCGTGAGTATTTTCGCTGGTTTCCCTGGAGTGAAGGGGTCGAGTTACCCGCCAATATACGTACCGCATTAATTCAACTACACGCTTTTTACCACTGGAATAAAGCGGATATAGATCGCCTACGTGAAGGCTATATTCAATCGCAGTTACTCGCATTTGCAGACTTTTTTGATCATGTGGAGTCACAGCCATTAACCGATAAGCAGCGCCGAGCATCTATTATCGATGATGATAATAATCTACTGCTCGCGGGCGCTGGCACGGGGAAAACCAGTGTAATGGTAGGCCGTGCAGGCTATTTACTAAATAGTGGCCAAGCTAAAGCTAATGACATTCTATTACTGGCTTATGGCAAAAAAGCCGCCATGGAAATGGATCTGCGAATTAAACACAAACTGGGCAGTGATGATATTAAGGCCAGTACTTTTCACAGTTTAGGCCTGAAAATTATTGCCGATGTTGAAGGTGTGAAACCTAGCTTATCAGCGTGGGTAAATGATGAACCCGCCAAAGACAAATGGGTGCACGATAGATTAGAAGTTTTGATTGAAAATGAATCTTATCGTAAACAACTTTTTGACTATTTCAGTCGTTATTATTACGTTGAAAAAAGCCCATTCGAATTTTCAACACAAGGTGAGTATTTTGAATATTTAAATGATAACGACATTCGCTCATTGAAAGGTGAGAGGGTCAAAAGTTTTGGTGAGTTGCATATCGCCAATTGGTTGTTTACCAATGGCATAGAGTATCAATATGAAGCCAAGTATGAATTTGATGTCAGCACGGTTGATTTTCGCCAGTATCAAGCTGATTTTTATCTACCTGAATATGAGGTTTATATTGAATATTATGGCATTGATGAAGCCAATAATACGGCTCCTTATATCGATCAAGCAGCCTATTTAGCATCAATGGAATGGAAACGACTGTTACATCATCAGCGCCAAACCAACTGCATCGAATTATTTTATTATCAGCACAAGAAAAATCAGTTAATCAACAAGCTTGAGCAAGCTTTAACGGTATTTAAAGTTAACTACTCACCTTTACCCGATGACGCGATATTGGCAACTCTTTATGAGCTTGGGCGAGTGACTGAGCTGGCAAAATTGTTTAGTCAGCTCATTGGCTTATACAAAGCAGCTTGTATTGACGAGGCTGGGCTGGAAAAGGTATTTGCCAATGCTGCTGATGCGGCCCAAACGCGTAAAGCATTTGAATTACTCGAACCCATTTTACAGCAGTACCAACAGTACTTATCAGCTCACGGTGATATCGACTTTGAGGACATGATAGCCAAAGCGCTCGCATACCTGCAAAGTGGTCAATATGTCAGTCCATGGCGATATATCATGGTCGATGAGTTTCAAGATATTTCAGAACCCAGAGCGCGTTTAGTGCGAGCCTTGCGAGATTCGCGCACGAAAAAAGGTAACAGCGATACTTCATTATTTTGTGTTGGCGACGATTGGCAGGCTATTTATCGCTTTAGTGGTGCAGATGTCCGTTTAACGACTCAATTTAAACGTTATTTTGGCCATGCCAGCGAAACGCATTTGGATCTTACTTTTAGATTTAATAACCGTATCGGTGAAGTGGCTAGCGCTTTTGTGAGTAAAAACCCGCATCAACTCAACAAAGATATCCATTCATTGGTACAAGTTGCCAAGCCTGCAGTATCAATACTTCGTCGTGGTACCAATGAGGGCGCAACTAAAGATGAGCTGAGTAACAACGCATTAGAGCAAGCCTTAAATGCTCTGGCCGTCCGCGTTACTCAAGCTGGTGATAAGCTTAAAGCTAAACCGACAGTATATTTGCTGGCCCGTTTCTGGTTTCAGTTGCCAGATAAAGACATGTTGCGTCAGTTAACGGCTAAATACCCGATGTTCGTGATTGAGTGTTTATCGTTTCATGCTTCCAAAGGTAAAGAGGCCGACTATGTGGTGATTATGGGAATGACCCAAGGCATACATGGATTTCCGTCGAAAAAAATAACGCCACCTTTACTTGATGCATTTTTACCTAAAGCTGAAAATTTTGAGTTTGCAGAAGAACGGCGTTTATTTTATGTCGCGCTAACCCGCGCAAAGCACCGAGTTTACGTTATCGCCGATATGACCAATGTGAGCCCATTTATTGTGGAACTGATCCAACAAGATTATGCCGTTGAACAACAAGAATTTAGTACGTCTTTGGTGCAATCCTTGTTTGAACAAATTAACTGTGTCCGATGTACCACTGGGATATTAAAACCACGAGTGGGCAAGTTCACATCATTCTTTTCTTGCTCACTCTTTCCATTATGCGATCACAAAGAAGCAGGCTGTGACGAATGCGGCAGTCCGATGACACGTAAACGTTTTATCGGTTTCAAGGTATGTCTCAATGACAGTTGTAGCCATATGGCGCCGATATGTAACGTCTGTGGCGGTGATATGAACTTAAGAGAAAGTGCTAGAGGTGCTTTTTGGGGCTGTAAAAATTATCGAGGTAACCGCGTGCCTAGTTGTAGCAATACCATTGATAAAGCCAAAATCTCTCCGCAACAGGTGCAGTAGTTATTAGAAATGGATGACTGTTTCTACTCGTATATAACACTTGCTGATAAGTGATGTGTTACTACGAGTGTAACTGATAAAACAAAACGGGCTTATCATTGCTGATAAGCCCGTTTCATTACAATCACTTAGACGCTAGGTCTTAGTTCATGCCGTATTTCTTTAATTTTTTACGTAAAGTACCACGGTTGATACCTAACATATTAGCAGCGCGCGTTTGGTTGCCACGAGTGTGTTGCATGATGATGTCTAGTAAAGGTGCTTCAACTTCGCACAATACCATTTCATATACTTCAGAAGCTTCCTGACCGTCTAACTGAGAGAAGAAGTTAGTCACGGCACGTTTTACTGCGTCACGTAATAACTGCGGCTTGATAGTGCCGTTTGCTGTTTCGATTTTGCCTACGGTAAGCTGGTGAACTTCTGTGTTAGTTGTCTGATCAAACATTCTATTCTGCTCTTTATTAAATTCTAAACTAATTCATCAAAATAACATTCTACGAGGGAATGTTGCTGGGCAGCGGTTTCAAGCCGATTGAAGTCAGCACGAAATTGGCGCTGTTCCTCATGGTTTAGGTACCACCCGACATGCTTTCTAGCAAATCGGACACCTTTGTATTCGCCATATAAGTCATAAAGTTTCTTAAGGTGTTCAAGCATCACACTGCGTTGCTCTTCTGCCTTAATTGGCGCTAACTTTTTACCTGTTTCCAGATAATGTAGGATTTCTTTAAAAATCCAAGGCCGTCCTTGTGCACCTCTTCCAATCATCAGGGCATCGGCGCCAGTGTAGTCAAGTACAAACTTGGCTTTCTCTGGTGTGTCGATGTCCCCGTTAGCGACAACAGGAATTGAGACATTCTGTTTAATTGCTTTAATGGTGTCGTACTCGGCAAAGCCTTTGTACATGCATTGTCTGGTTCGGCCGTGAACGGCGAGCGAGACAATGCCACAATCTTCAGCAATTTGGGCTATTTCAACACCATTACGATGTTCAGGCTCCCAACCCGTGCGTATCTTTAACGTTACTGGCACGTCTACTGCAGCAACCACGGCTTGTAAAATCTCTTTTACTAAGCTGGGGCTTTGCATTAACGCAGAACCAGCAAATTTTTTATTCACTTTCTTTGCTGGACAGCCCATATTGATATCAATGATGTGCGCACCTTGTTCAACGTTGAACTTAGCGGCATTGGCCATTAAATCAGGATCTGCACCTGCTATTTGTACGGAGCGTATTCCTTCTTCACCAGAATGCATCATGCGCTGGCGGCTTTTGTCGCTGTCCCAAACGTCGGGATTCGATGAAAGCATTTCTGATACGGCTAAAGCTGCGCCATAGCGTAAACAGAGATTTCGGAAGGCCTGATCGGTGACACCTGCCATTGGTGCCACAATCAGCTGATTAGACAGTTGATACGGGCCAATTTGCATTTCGGACTTCACCTTGCTCTCCAAAGGGGCGCTATAGTAGCCCTTTTTTACGGCCGTGAAAAGGTCAATAAATGACCTAAATGCAACTTTTTTGCTTGACTTTTATTAGCCGTCACATCTTTGACTAATAATTGGCGTTTTTCGGCCATTTTTGAGCACTGGTGCGTGTTGCAGAGAGACGTTTTCATATATACCAGTGTCAATTATTGATGTTAACAACCTGTAAACGAGAATTTACGCACGCAATCCGCTCATAATATAGCCCATAATTGAGTGCGTTTTAGGCTTGTGGGCAGGCTACTTACGTATTCCTGTTAAGCGACTCCAGTCTTCTTTGTTACATACTGGATCCATGATGAACCATTGGCTGTAGAAGTCGGATACTTCTTGTGCTTGTTCTTGCAATAAACCCGATAGCGCCAGTTTGCCACCTATTTTGACTTTTTCAGCTATCAGCGGTGCTAGCTCTTTTAACGGACCGGCAAGAATATTGGCGACTAATACGTCTGCTTGTAAGTTGGCTGGTTGATCTTCTGGTAAATATAGGGCCAATTTATCCACTACGTCGTTACGTTCAGCATTGGCTTTTGAAGCGTCAATAGCCTGATAGTCAATATCAACACCTGTTACTTTCTTGGCGCCGAGTTTGATTGCGGCAATAGCCAAAATACCCGATCCACAACCAAAATCGATGACTTCTTGGTTTGATAAATCTAGGCTGTCTAACCATTCTAAACATAAGGCCGTGGTAGGGTGAGTACCTGTACCAAAGGCTAAACCTGGATCGAGAATGACGTTAACCGCAGTCGGATCAGGAATTTCACGCCAGCTAGGGCAAATCCATAAACGTGTACCAAATTGGATTGGGTGAAAGCTGTCCATCCATTCGCGGATCCAGTCTTTATCTTCGACTTGTTCAATTTTATGATTAAAGCCTTTGCCTAAAAATGGCATCGATTCTAAAAATTCGATTGTGGGTGCTAAGTTAGTACCTGCATCAAACAATGCAATCATTACGGTATCTTGCCACAGCGGTGTTTCACCTAACTTAGGTTCGAAAATAGGCTCGTCTTGGCCATCTTCGTAGGTGATGGAAAGTGAACCGTGATCCATTAATAAGTCGCCAAGCAAGTCGGCGTTATCGCGATGAGTGTGAATGCGTAATTGGATCCAAGCCATGGGATTTTCCTAACTGTGGTAAAAGTAATATCAAATTGGCGCTTATTATACCCAAGTTATTTTAAGATGCTCGTTTAGGTGAGAGTTTATTGGTTGTTTGCTAGATGAAGATGGACCATTTTCGGTCACGTTTATATTAAAAAGCGCGCAGGATATTGCTGATGATTAGAAAACAGGTAAGTTAGTCCCGAAACTTACTGAATGTGTTGGTGAGTCAGTTGCGTTAAATTTGATCTGTCCTGGTCGCGAAAATATCACTCAGGTCATGTTGCTATTACGCGATAAATTACGTCAATATTGCCCGTAATTATTAGCGTTACGACACCTTTTTAGATACACGTTAGATTGTTTTATCTACCGAATACTCGTTTCGATATTTAGTTAACTATCAGTATTGTTTAAGTTTTTATTTGCTAGTTTGTGTGACATGCTTCTAACTCCCGCTTAATAATAGGTGAACATTATCACGGTTTGATCATTGTTCATTGCCGCTATTCAAAAACTCTTGATATGGTCAATACTTGTTATTGTGCTTAACAGGATATGATGCTTTATGGCTGCGAATTCTTTGCAAACGAAAGTCGACAGTGCGGTAAATACCGACAAAGGTTTTGCTCACCCTCTTTGGGCTGCTCGAGCGGATAAACTACAAAGTTTGTCCGGTGTAATACTGGGACTTTTTCTAGTGATGCATTTGCATTTTGAGTCGAGTATTTTGTTTGGCAAAGAAGCCTTCTACCAAGTGGCACAGTTTCTTGAGGGTGGAATATTCAGTGAAACTGGTCATGGTTACCCGCTGGTAACTCAAATTTTTTCCTGCTTTATGTTATTGGTAGTACTGATCCATGCGGTATTTGCATTACGGCGTTTTCCGACTCAATTAGGCCAATGGCGCGCCTTACGCAATCAAATGCGTTTTTTACCTCATGAAGATACCAAAATCTGGTTTTGGCAAATGATCACTGGTTTTTTATTGTTCTTCCTCGTACCAACGCACTTATTCACCATGATAACCAATCCTGAAATAGGCCCACATCTTTCGGCCGAGCGTGTGTACCACCTTAATGCTTGGGTTTTATATATCCTGCTATTACCTGTTGTAGCAGTGCATGGCGTATTTGGTTTATATCGAGTAGTGGTGAAATGGGGCTTGGTTGAGCAACGCTTTGCCATGCTCAAATTTGCTAAGGTGCTGTTAGCGTATTTAATGGTGCTAGGAGTAGCGAGTTTGCTGACTTATATTTTTATTGGCCGTTCTTTGGCGTTACCTGTGGTGCCATATGTGTCGATGTTATAAGGAATTAAAATGAAAATTATTTATACCGACACCTTGGTAGTAGGCGCTGGACTGGCAGGGTTAAGAGTCGCGATAGCCTCAAAAGAACGTGGCCTCGATACCTTGGTGTTATCGCTTGTTCCCGCTAAGCGATCGCACTCTGTCGCTGCCCAAGGTGGCATGCAAGCCAGTTTAGCCAATACCATAAAAGGTGAAGGTGATGATGAAGACATCCATTTTCAAGATACGGTAAAAGGTTCCGATTGGGGCTGCGATCAAGATGTTGCTCGAATGTTTGCTCACTGTGCACCCAAAGCGGTAAGAGAGTTAGCTCAGTGGGGCGTTCCTTGGACTCGAGTAACTAAAGGCGATAGACAAGTTATTGTTAATGCGGAAAAAGTGACTATCACTGAAGCAGAAGCTGCTCATGGACTCATTAACGCGCGTGATTTTGGGGGTACCAAAAAGTGGCGTACTTGCTATACCGCAGACGGTGCAGGTCATTCTTTATTGTATGCCGTCGATAATAAGGCTATTTCGCTAGGTATTCCTGTGCATGAGCGGATGGAAGCATTAACGCTTATTCATGATGGAGTGCGTTGCCATGGTGTCATCGCTCGTTGCTTAATTACGGGTGAATTACGCGCTTACATCGCTAAATCTACCACTATTGCCACAGGTGGCTATGGGCGGATTTATGTGGTGTCGACCAATGCCATTATTTGTGAGGGGATTGGTCAAGCATTGGCGCTAGACACTGGCGTCGCGACGCTGGGCAATATGGAAGCGGTACAGTTTCACCCTACGGCTATTGTTCCAGTGGGTATTTTAACGACGGAAGGTTGCCGTGGTGATGGTGGTGTGCTGCGTGATAAAGACGGTTACCGCTTTATGCCCGACTATGAACCAGAGAAAAAAGAACTGGCTTCGCGAGATGTTGTGTCTCGTAGAATGACTGAGCATATGCGCAAAGGAAAAGGCGTAAATAGCCCTTATGGGCCGCATTTATGGCTGGATATTACCTTATTAGGTCAAAAGCACATTGATACCAATTTGCGTGAAGTTAAAGAGATTTGTGAGAACTTTTTAGGTATTGATCCGGTTAAAGATTGGATCCCTGTTCGGCCTACACAACATTATTCTATGGGCGGTATTCGTACTAAAGCCAATGGCGAAAGTCCACAATTATCAGGGCTGTTTAGTGTTGGAGAAGCGGCTTGTTGGGATATGCACGGCTTTAATCGACTCGGTGGCAACTCCCTAGCAGAAACTGTGGTTGGCGGAATGATTATCGGTAAGTACGTCGCTGACTTTGGTGAGCAAAATAGTTTGGTCGTTGATACCGATTTAATCGCCCAGTTTGGTAAGCAGTTACAAACAGAAGTTGATCAGCTTATTGAAGGCGAAGGAACAGAAGATCCATTTAAACTTAAAGCTGCAATGCAAAAAATCATGATGGATTACGTCGGTATTTTCCGCAATGGGCCTGAACTTGAACTGGCTGTTAACCAATTAACTGAACTGCTTGAACGTTCGAAAAACCTCGGGTTAAAGTGCAAAAAACGTCATGCAAATCCTGAGCTTGTTGAAGCGTTACGCGTCAAACGAATGTTGAAAGTGGCAGTGACCGTTGCATGCGGGGCGCTTGCTCGTACCGAAAGTCGAGGCGCGCATTCTCGCGAAGATTTTCCACAGCGTAATGACCAAGACTGGTTGAACCGTACCTTAACAAGTTGGCCAGATGCGAATAGTTTACGACCAGAAATGAGTTATGAAGCCCTTGATGTGATGCGAATGGAATTACCGCCTGGTTATCGAGGTTATGGTGTTGATAATGCGATTGCTCATCCTGATACCCAAAAACGTCAGCAACAGGTTGAAGCTATTTTAGCTGAACTCGGTGACGATGCAGATAGGTATGCCAAGCAAGCGGCATTAATGCCTTATGAGTTACCTGAAGAATATCAACCACGTAATCAGCGATTCACTGATATTTTAGCCAAAATCAACGCTGAGTCTGGAGAAAAGTAATATGAGCCAAGCACGCACGTTAACTTTTTCAATTTTTCGATATGACCCGCAAGAGCCTGGCGACAAACCTAAAATGGTGAGTTACAGCTTAACAGAGGCACCCGGAATGACGGTGTTTATCGCGTTGAATCAGCTACGTGAAACACAAGATCCATCACTACAATTTGATTTTGTTTGTCGTGCGGGGATTTGCGGCAGTTGTGCCATGGTGATCAATGGTTTTCCGACGTTAGCTTGTCGAACCTTAACCGCTAATTATCCAGATGGACATATTAAATTGATGCCATTACCTGGCTTTGATTTAATTGGCGATCTGTCGGTGAATACCGGTAAATTTATGCGCGAATTATCTGAGCGTTTATCGTTGTGGTTGCATCCGAATAGTGCAGATAATGATATTCATCGTATCGAAACGCCGATGTCACCGGAAGAAGCAACCAAGCTTTATGAGTTAGAGCGATGCGTAGAATGTGGTGTATGTGTTTCTGCTTGTGCGACTAAACAAATGCGTGACACTTTTGTTGGCGCAGTCGGTATGATGAAAATTGCCCGTTTTGAATTAGACAGCCGTGATACTCGAACCGCAGATGATTTTTACCATGTCATAGGTAATCAAGATGGCGTGTTTGGTTGCATGACGTTACTCGGCTGCCAAGATACTTGCCCGAAAGATTTACCGCATATGCAGCAAATTGCGTATTTACGTCGGAAAATGGCATCTGTTTAGGTGGAAAGAGCGGTAGCGAACGGTAAAACGATAACAGGCGATAGCAAGCGATAGAAGTACAAAGACTAGATGCTAGAGCGCTTAGCTGCTAGATGCTATACAAGCTAATGCTTTAAAAGCGGGGGGATCGATAACGAACGGTAAAACGATAACAGGCGATGGCAAGTGGAAAGACTAGATGCTAGAGCGCTGCGCTGCTAGAGTGCTACGCAGCTACAGACGATACAAGCTAAAGCTTTTATAGCAGCGAAGCGTACTATCAGGACGAAGTCCGCTCTAGATTCTAGGCATGGCTTTGGTTAGTAACCTTGATATACATATAAAAATGCCGCTAAATTAGCGGCATTTTTGCGATTATTTTGCGTTTAGGTAATTAATTACTTAGCGCGTTTCATTGCTGTGAAGAATTCTTCGTTAGTTTTGGTCATAGCCAATTTATCGATTAAGAATTCCATCGCAGAAACTTCATCCATTGGATGTAAGATTTTACGTAAAATCCACATTTTTTGAAGTTCTTCAGTTGTCGTTAGCTTTTCTTCACGACGAGTACCAGAGCGATTGAAATCAATCGCAGGGAATACGCGTTTTTCAGCAGCTTTACGAGAAAGGTGTAACTCTTGGTTACCAGTACCTTTAAATTCTTCGTAGATTACTTCGTCCATTTTCGAGCCTGTATCAACCAAGGCTGTGGCGATAATGGTTAAGCTGCCACCGTGTTCAATGTTACGTGCAGCACCAAAGAAACGCTTTGGACGATGCAGTGCGTTAGCATCAACACCACCGGTTAACACTTTACCCGATGAAGGGATGACGGTGTTATAAGCACGGGCTAAACGAGTAATCGAATCTAACAAAATGACGACGTCTTTTTTATGCTCAACTAAACGTTTTGCTTTCTCGATAACCATTTCGGCTACTTGAACGTGACGGCTGGCTGGTTCATCAAAGGTAGAAGCAATCACTTCGCCTTTTACCATACGCTGCATTTCGGTCACTTCTTCAGGACGTTCATCGATAAGTAATACCATTAACACCACATCTGGGTTGTTATAAGTAATACTTTGAGCAATATTCTGTAGTAACAATGTTTTACCGGCTTTTGGCGGCGCAACAATCAAACCACGTTGGCCTTTACCGATTGGAGAACAAAGATCAAGAATACGCGAGGTGATGTCTTCTGTTGAACCATTACCGCGCTCCATGCGAAGGCGTTCTTCTGCATGTAATGGGGTTAAGTTTTCAAACAGGATTTTGTTGCGAGAGCTTTCTGGTTTATCAAAGTTGACTTCACTGACTTTCAACAGTGCAAAATATCTTTCGCCTTCTTTCGGCGGTCGAATTTTACCAAAAATACTGTCACCAGTACGCATGTTAAATCGACGAATTTGACTTGGAGAAACATAAATATCGTCAGGACCCGCAAGGTATGAGCCATCTGAACTTCTTAAAAATCCAAATCCGTCTTGGAGGATTTCTAATACACCGCCACCGAAGATGTCTTCTCCGCTTTTAGCGTGAGCTTTCAAAATTGAGAAGATGATATCTTGTTTACGGGTACGAGCCATATTTTCCAGATTCATGCTTTCAGCAAGCGAAACTAGATCTGAAATTGGCGTGTCTTTTAATTCTGTTAAATTCATGTATGGGAGTCTTGTTTTGCGCGACGAAGCTTACCGCAATCAATCAGCAAGTTTGAAAAGATATTTTATGATTGATAAACGAGAAGAGGTTAATTGAAAAAATCTGATGAATAAATTAGCACTTTATATGTTGGCCGTCCAGAAATTTAGCGTAAATAAAATCTAAAAACGGCACAAATTGTTCAAAACTTGTGCCGTTTAACATTTCTAGGCTATTTCTAGTTAGATTTTAGCGTCAATGAATTCTTTTAGTTGCGTCTTTGATAGTGCACCAACTTTAGTTGCCACTAGCTCGCCACCTTTGAACATTAACAATGTTGGAATACCGCGTACGCCGTATTTCGCAGGTGAAACGTTGTTTTGGTCAACGTTTAGTTTTGCGACGGTTAGTTTGCCTGCGTACTCTTCGGCAACATCGTTTAGGATTGGGGCAATCATTTTACAAGGACCACACCACTCAGCCCAGAAGTCGACTAATACTGGTGTTTCAGACTTTAATACGTCGTTTTCAAAGCTGTCATCGCTTAGGTATACAATTTTATCGCTCATGTAGTTCTCCAGATTTGGTTCCATTGCTAGTTTATTAATGGCTTACCATGTATATTGGGTCAGTTAAATAGCTTTTCAAGAGACCGTTTTAGTAATGTAGCTATTTCAAACGATCGAATCTTTTTTTGCAACCCCTACAGGTATGCTTGTGCTATGAGCCAAACACATTTATCGACCCAGAAATTCGCCGACTTCCCTTTAAAGCCCGAAATACTCGCGGCATTGAACGAGAACGGCTTTGAGTTTTGCACGCCAATACAGGCGTTATCTTTACCTATTTTACTTAATGCAAAAGATATTGCCGGACAAGCCCAAACCGGCACCGGTAAAACTATGGCATTTTTAGTGGCCACATTTAACCACTTACTCAATGTTGCTGCACCTGAGAGTCGCAAAGCAACCGAACCCCGCGCTATTATTATGGCGCCAACGCGAGAATTAGCAATTCAGATTGCTAAAGATGCCAAGTTATTAGCGGCACATACAGGCTTAAAAGTTGGTATTGTTTACGGTGGCGAAAGCTATGAAACCCAACGTGCTGTATTAGACAAAGGCGTTGATATTCTGATTGGTACAACCGGACGTATTATTGATTATGTACGTCAGGGTGTCATTAGTCTAAGCCACATTCAAGCCGTAGTGCTTGATGAAGCCGACCGTATGTTTGATCTTGGTTTTATTAAAGACATTCGCTTTTTGTTCCGCAGAATGCCTGATGCTAAGTCACGTTTGAATATGTTGTTTTCTGCCACGCTTTCAATGAAAGTGCAGGAATTAGCATACGATCATATGAATGATCCTGAAAAAGTTGAAATCGAACCATTAGAAAAAACTTCTAAAAATATCAAAGAAGAAATTTTCTATCCGTCGATGGAAGACAAGATGCGTTTATTACTGAGTCTAATCGAAGAAGATTGGCCAGATAAAGCGATTGTGTTTTCGAACACAAAACACAGCTGTGAAAAGTTGTGGTCTTATTTAGAAGGTGATGGTCATCGTGTGGGTTTGTTAACCGGCGATGTTCCGCAAAAGAAGCGTATTCGCATTCTTGAGCAATTTACCTCAGGTGATATCGATGTTTTAGTGGCAACAGATGTGGCCGCTCGTGGGTTACATATTTCTGATGTGTCACATGTATATAACTATGATTTACCTGATGATTGTGAAGATTATGTGCATCGTATTGGCCGAACAGGTCGTGCGGGACAGAAAGGTATTTCAGTCAGTTTTGCTTGTGAAGAATATGCACTGAATTTACCTGAAATTGAAACTTATATTAATCATTCAATTCCAGTATCTAATTACGATAAAGATGCGTTACTAGATGATATTCCGCCTCCGGCGCGTATTCATCGTAAGCCTCCTACATCTCGGACTCGTGATGGTGGAAGTAAAGGTGCGCATCGTAGTGGTGGAAATACTTCGCGTCCGCCACGCCATAGGACTCGTAGACCATAGTCAATGCCATTGTTAACTGTATCTCAGCCGTATGCGGCGATAACATTAGGTTCTAACAGTTTCAATATGTTAGTGGCTAATTCGGTGGGTAATAAGCCGATTGTTATCGCTAAATATAAACGCAAAGTACGCCTTGCCGAAGGTATAGGTGATGACGGTATGTTGTCTGAACCTGTTATGCTGCGTGGTTTAGAATGCTTAGCCATGTTTGCCGACATGTTAGCGCAGCACCATATCGATAGCGCTAATGTGGCTGTATTTGCTACCGCTACTTTGCGTGTTATCCGTAATGCCGATGAATTTCACCAGCGAGCGATGCCAATATTGTTGCATCCAATCGAGGTCATTTCGGGGTTGCGCGAAGCTGAACTGATTTATCAAGGTATGGTGGCCACCACTAAAGGTGAGGGACGCCGGTTAGTGATTGATATTGGCGGCGCTAGTACCGAGTTTATTATTGGTGACGGCAGTCAGGTGTTGTTTAAAACCAGTTTGCCAATGGGGTGCGTGCTATTTAATCAACGATTTTTTAGTCATGCGCCGCTTCAAAGCATCGATTTTGAACAGGCCGTAGATTACGTTAATACGATTTTGGCAGAACATCGTCCTCACTTACTCAATTTAGGGTGGCAAAGTGTTGTAGGGGCTTCTGGTGCGGTTCAATCAGTGGTATCGGTGTTACAGCATCGACAACGCTCTGAAGTGATTACCCTTAAGATTTTGTATGCTTTTCGTGATGAAATATTATCGCAAGCAGATGCAAGGCTTAGTGGTATTAACGGTTTAAATGCCGAACAAGCTCCCACATTTGCTGCGGGAGTTGCGATTTTAATCGCGTTGTTTGAAAGTCTATCAATGAGTCGTTTACATCTTGCTGGTGGTGCACTTCGCGAAGGCGTATTACAACTGTTAGCCGATCGCATAGCCGCTAAAGTCTCGTTGTAGTTACTGACATAAGCGTAATAAAAAATAGGTCACCATTGGTGACCTATTTTTTTGATTATTAAGTTATTACTTTTAGTTGTTTAAACAAAAATTTTCAATAACTTCTTACATAACTACTTTAAAATCTCAACTAAATCGGCTTCCAGTGTGGCTTGAGGGCGTTCAACGATACGACCTAGCTCATTGCCTTGCTGTTTAACAATAAACGTTGGAATGCGGCTGAACGCATATTTTGCCGCTAAACCTTCAGGGTCCTGCTTGCTTCGGTCGACACCAATGTATTCAACTTCAATGTTGGGATTGGCTGCCGCTTCAATAATTCGCATAAAGTGCGGTGTTTCGCGATGGCAGTCAGGGCACCAAGTGCCAATAATCACGACTATTTGCGTCGGTTCATTAATGGCTTTGAGTACATCGATTGCTTGCGCATCAACTTGGTAATTGGTAAACCCTTCAGTATAGCCTGGTAATTCAGTCGTTAGAGTTTGTGGTTGGATTACGCCAGTTAAAATCACTTCTTGTTTCTCCTCGCTGCATGTTGCCATAAAGCCTTGTTGATCTTTTTCAAATGCGCAACCTGAATTCGCAGATGCGGCCATAGGCAGCATTTGGGCACTGAAAAAGAGTGCCGTGGTGGCCAATAATGTTCTAACGTTATTGTGCATGATAATGTCTCGCTTAAGAAGAAAATACTGTTCTTGAGTGTATTCAAGCATGCTTAAACAGGGCTGTTAAGAGACTATGAGCTATGATGTAGAGCTGATCACGATAATGAGGTGTATGTGACTTGCCCCACGAGGAAATCGAATTAAAACCGACGCAAAGTAGGCGGTGTTAAATTAAAAAAGCCAACCCGAGATGGATTGGCTTTATAACCACTTAATATCGGAGGTTTATGAGTTTTGTTCTTTAAGCCACTGAGCAGCACGTTTAGCAAAGTAGGTTAAAATACCATCAGCACCAGCGCGCTTAAAGCAAAGTAATGACTCCATCACAATGGCTTTTTCTGCTAACCAACCGTTTTGAATAGCAGCCATGTGCATGGCGTACTCACCACTGACTTGGTAAGCAAATGTTGGCACTGCTAATTCAGTTTTGACACGGCGTACTATGTCTAAATAAGGCATCCCTGGTTTAACCATGACCATGTCAGCACCTTCTTGAATATCTAATGCCACTTCGTGTAATGCTTCGTCGCTATTGGCCGGATCCATTTGGTAGCTGTGTTTATTGCCACCTTTTAAATTACTAGCCGATCCGACAGCATCACGAAAAGGACCATAATAACTTGAGGAATACTTAGCGGAATAAGCCATGATCTGAGTATTCACAAAGCCATTTTCTTCAAGGGCTTGGCGAATTGCACCTATACGACCGTCCATCATGTCTGATGGCGCGACAATATCTGCCCCTGCAGCGGCATGAGATAAAGCCTGCTTGACTAGGATCTCGGTGGTGATGTCATTCATGATATAACCAGTGTCATCGATAATACCGTCTTGACCATGAGTCGTGTAGGGATCTAAAGCTACATCAGTCATGATACCAAGCTGTGGGAATGCTTGCTTTAATTCACGCACGGCACGCTGCACTAATCCATCTGGATTGTACGACTCTTCCGCAAGTAAACTCTTTTTATCCGCTGGCGTCACGGGGAATAATGCAATAAGCGGAATGCCAAGCTCAACCAGCTCAGCGGCTTCTTTTAACAATAGATCAACTGAAAATCGTTCAATTCCTGGCATTGAAGCAATTTTTTCTGAGCGTTGAAAACCTTCTAACACAAACATTGGATAAATGAGATCGTTAACTGTTAAGGTATTTTCAGACATTAAACGACGGCTAAATTCATGTTTACGCATGCGGCGCATTCTGCGCTGTGGAAAGGCACTAGTAATAATATTCAATTTCGACTCCTGGTTTAGATCTCGTCTGTTTCGAGCGGGTAATAGCAGACTTTGTTACGGCCACTGCGTTTGGCTTTATACAGGGCTTTATCTGCTTGTTCTAGTAATAGCATTGGATGCTCATCACTGTCGATAATTGTCTCACTCACACCGATACTGACCGTTAAGGGTATCGTGTAACCATTATGGGCAATGGTAAGATCGCTGATAGCTTGGCGAATTTGCTCCGCAACTAGCACAGCACCTTCTATATCTGTACTAGGTAATATAATAGCAAATTCTTCACCACCAAAACGTGATACGAGATCCGTTGGACGTTTAATGTATTCACATAATGTATTTGCAATCATCTTTATGGTGAAGTCGCCACTAAGGTGACCATATTGGTCATTGATATTTTTAAATTTATCGATATCAATCATTAACAAAGACATCGGTGTCTGTTGGCGTCGGCTAATACGGCCTTCTGCAATGAGGCGACGATCAAAAGCACTACGATTCTTCACTCCAGTAAGGCTGTCTATGGTGTTTTGTTCTGTCAGCTTTTGATTCACCTCATTGAGTTCACGTAAGGTAATTTCTAATTCAAGTGTCCGTTCTTGAACCATTTGCTCAAGTTTTTCACTATTTCCAGCCTCACTACGCAGTGCTTCTTCACGGATTTCTCGCAGCCGTTGTTCTTGCTCTAATGTCTGTTGCTGGATCTCAAATTTAGCCTTTCGTTCATCGTTATAACGTAAGGCGAGCACTGCCGCCATGGTGATGACTTCAAAAGTGAGTCCTATCATTACGGGGATCTGTGGCGATATGTTTAGGGTGATTAGACCGAGATAAATTAGCCCTGTAATGATGCACCCAATCATTAAGCCCATACGGCCAATGGCATATAAAGGGGCATTGCGTTGGCCGCTAAAAGCTTGGATTAATGAGAAAGCCATTAGGATTGTGCTGATAGTTAACACCACAAATGCTAAAACATACAGAGCAAAACTGTAGTTAATAAATGGCATGATGATCGTTAAGCCAAAACAGAGCACTGCCATGATGCGACAAATACGCAGCATTTTTAGATTATGATATTTTAGTTGCAATACTTTTTCAGTAAACATCAATGAAAAACCCAATGTTAATGGGATAATAATAATGAAAATATACTGTTGTATAATGGGCCATTGAGGCCACAAATAGCGAAATGATACGCCATGAATTGTCGCCGTGAGTAACGTAAGCCCTAATACATAGCCGCTGTAATAACTGTAACTATAAGATGCCGACGCGAGCGCGATAAATAAACTGAACAAGCAAATAGCGAGTAATAATCCTATTTGCATGCCATTAAACAAATTCTTAGTTTCAGTGAGTTGGGTTAGGTCGTTTGATGACCACAACACTAATGGCAAACTGATGCTACCTTTGCTGTTTATTTTTAAATAAAAAGTATGTGTATCACCAGGTTCAAAATTAACTGGGTATAAAAAGATATTGCTTTGTAATGGTCGTTGCTTAAACGGTAAGGAGTCGCCCATTATTTCAGTACTGACCAGTTCCCCATTGATCAGGTGGTATATTTTAACACTGTCGAGTAATGGGTTATCTAAGGCAATAATGCGTGATAGATGGTCGTTGGGATTAAATATACTAAAACTCACCCAATAGTTTTTAATGCCTATTTGATATGGTTGATTGGTATCAAGTTTTTTCCAGCTGTTTTCTGGCAGTTGTAATAATGTGGTTAGAGTTTCAATATCATTACTTTGATTGGCATAAACCCAGTCGTGTAATTCAATTTTTGTTATGGAGTCTGATGTCAGTCTAAGCGGTACTCCAGAGAGTGTATTAGCCCAACAGTTTTGGCTAATCAACAGCAAAAATAATCCAATTAACACCCTAAAGTGATATTTACATTGCTGTTGTAACTGATGAGTTATGATGGCCATCATGAGTTATTATTCACGCTAAAATGAACTGGCAGTTGGAAAAAGTCACAACTGTTTTTATAACATTCTTGCGCTAATGATTGTACTGATTGTTGGCGTAAATTGGCCATGTATTCGACAATATAAGGTAAGTATTGGGGTAGATTTTTACTCGATTTAGGTTTAGGTCGCATACTGCGAGGTAATAAGTAAGGACTATCGGTTTCTGCCATAATGCGATTATTAGGAATTAATGGTACTAATTGAGCAAGGTCTTGCCCTCGACGTTCATCGCAAATCCACCCAGTAATGCCAATATATAAATCAGCGGCTAAGCACTCAATTAACTCATCTTTACTGCCAGTAAAGCAGTGTAGTAAGGCATTAGGGAGATGAGCTCGATACTCATTTACAATGGCGATAAAATCGCTATGCGCTTCACGACAATGCATCAGCACTGGCATATTGAGTTCGCAAGCTAGCTCTAATTGCGCTGCAAATGCCTTTCTTTGTACCGGGCGTGGTGAAAAGTCACGATTGTAGTCAAGCCCACATTCACCAATAGCTACCACGGTGTCTTGTTTGGCCAGCTGAGTTAAACGTGCTTTGCTATGTTGATCCCAAGATGATGCATGATGCGGATGTACACCTGTCGTGCAGTAGAGTTGTTGCGGGTATTGTTGGCAGAGAGATATTGAGTCGGAGCTTTCATCGAGATCGCTGCCAATAACAATTAACGGCGAAACATGATGTTTCGCCGCGTCATTGATAATAGTGTCAATATCGTGCTTCAGCCTGTCGCTAAGCAGATTAACAGCAATGTCGATGTATTGAGTCATGTAATAAAAGTACTGTAGTTACTTTAATCGTCTAACTCGGGTAGTAGCATTGCGATCATCGCTACCCAATAAAAATGAATTCAATGCACCTGTTTCAATAAAGATGCGTTGACCTTTTTTGATTTTATAATACTTTGAGCTACTTTGCTTCCAGACTTGACCATTGCTGAGTGTTATCACAAATGCGCCTAACGCATCTTTCTTAACACTAATGACTTCAGAGTAAATCTTATCGACTTCATCTTCTATGACTTTCTTTTGTAAACCAAAATCATCAACGCTGAGTACTTGAGGACTTGTTGCAACCAAAGGTAACACAACGTTTGGTGTAGCGGGTGGCCTTGGAGCCTCAGATGGGGCAATCTTAGTTGTATTTGCCGTCGTCATTATGTGAGCACTGGGTTTAGCATTAGCAGCTAATTCGTCATAACAAGTTAATCGCACAGTTTTGTCCGTTTTAGCGGCACATATAGACAGTTGCTGGCCAAGATTGGTATTGGCATATGCATTAGCCGAGATCAATATGATCCCGACGGCAATTAAACTTAAACGCATTGATTCTTCCTTATTATTTTAGTCTGTAGAGCCTTTCTTTATCGCTTAATTTTCAGCTTCTTCGTTCTCTGGCTCATCTTCTTTTTTGCTGTAGAAACGTGCGGCGATTAGTCCACCTTCAAACAATAACAGCATTGGTACGGCTAGCATAGTCTGCGAGATAATATCGGGCGGTGTGAGTACCATGCCAACAACAAAAGCTCCTACTACAATATAAGGGCGTTTTTGGCGTAACTCATCGGGTGTTGTAACACCAGCCCAGCAAAGCAAGACGACTGCTACAGGTATTTCAAAAGCTAAACCAAAGGCAAAAAATAATTTTAGAATAAAACTCAAATAACTGCTGATATCAGTAGCAACTTGCACGCCTTCTGGAACGACACTGGTGAAAAACCCAAATACAACTGGGAAAACAATATAGTAGGCAAAGGCTATTCCAAGATAAAACAACAGAGTGCTGCTGGCTAACAAGGGAACAACTAAGCGTTTTTCATGTTTATATAACCCAGGCGCTACAAAAGACCATACTTGATAAAGCACATAGGGAATGGCGATGAAGAATGCTAATACTAGTGTTAATTTAAAGGGTGCAAAAAAAGGCGCGGCTACGTCGGTTGCAATCATACTGCCCGTTTCTGGAAGCGAGCGCATTAAAGGCAGAGCTATGTAGTGATAAATATCGTTAGCCCAATACACAATAGTAATGAATACCAATAACACGCTGCCAATGGCTTTAAGCAATTTGTTACGTAATTCAAGCAAATGGCTAATAAGCGGTTGCTGTTGCGACATGGATTATCCGTTTGATTTAGGGTTTGAACTGTTTTCGCTAGTCACTTCAGATGACTTAGCTTCTTTGACTGAAGGAGACTCGTCAGCTGATTTTTTTGGCTCGACAGGTGATGTGTCTTCAACCTTATAAGGACGATTCACTGATTCAGCGGCTTTTTTCAGCTGATCAATCGACTCTTGTAACTCTGGCGACAAATTGGCTAAACCTTTGCTTTCAGCTTTTTTTAAATCAGCATGTAACTGATCAATTTTAAGCTCTTGCTCAAGTTCATCTTTGACAGAGTTAGCCATGCGCTTAAGCGCACGGATCCAACCTGTTAACGAACGTACTGCAACCGGTAGTCTTTCGGGGCCTAGTACCACTAGCCCCAAAATACCGATCAGCAGCAGCTCCATAAAGCCGATACCGTCAAACATAATAAATTACGCCTGTTTATCTTTAGATTCTGTTTCAGGTTGCTTTTCTGCAGCCTGTTGCGAAGTCGCTGCCGTTTGGTCTTTGTCTTCTAGTGATTTACTTTCATCTTCTGGAGTCATGGCGTTTTTAAAGCCTTTTACTGCTCCACCTAAATCACCGCCCAAAGAACGCAATTTTTTAGTCCCAAATAATAGAATGACAATTAACGCTACGATTAGAAGCTGCCAAATACTGATGCCGCCCATGAAGATTTTCCTCTTTAAAGTAAAAATGGTTTTTGTAAAAAAGTTATTTCAAAATCCATAATAACACCCAATTCTTTAAGTATTATGAACCTCTAATAAATTAGTGCTAGCTAAAACTTACGATTCTTTGGCCTAGATCGCCATCCTATTGCCCAAATCAATATGCCTGCACCTATACAGGTATATGCAGGCCATAGTGTAGCTATTTGAGTAAATAAAATTGTGCCACAGATCAATAATACAGCCGAAGTGATAAGTAGATAATTACTCTTGTGAGATTTCTGTTGGTAGCGCAAGTACTTATCTAACATTTGCTGTTGAGTGCCGAGTAATTTACGGCCTAGTTTTAAATTGTCGTAAATCAATTCAGGAAACTCAGGGAGTTTATCGGCCCAAAATGGCGCATTTGATTTTACTTTATTGAACATGGCTTTAGGGCCAACTTGTTCTGACATCCAATTTTCTAGGAAGGGTTTGGCGGTTTGCCATAAATCTAATTGTGGATATAACTGACGGCCTAAACCTTCAATATACAGTAAGGTTTTTTCGAGTAACACCAATTGTGGCTGCACCACAATATCAAAATGACGCGCAGTTCTAAACAGCTCTAACAGAACATGACCGAATGAAATTTCATCCAATGGTTTATTAAACATGGGTTCGCAAACTACTTTTACAGCTTGTTCAAACGCAATAATATCTGTGTGTTCAGATACCCAACCTGACTCAATATACAGCTGGGCAATACGGTGATAATCGCGATTAAAAAAGGCTAAAAAGTTTTCTGCTAGGTAACGTTTATCCACTTCGGTTAATGTGCCCATAATGCCGCAGTCTAGGCCGATATAAAATGGGTCGTCTGGATGTTCACGACTGATAAAAATGTTGCCTGGATGCATATCTGCGTGGAAAAAATTGTCGCGAAACACTTGGGTGAAAAACAATTCTACACCGCGTTCAGCAAGCAGTTTAAAGTTGGTACCTTGAGCTCGTAACGCTTCGGTGTCAGAGACTGGAATACCGTAAATGCGTTCCATGACCATAAGGCGTTGATAACTGTGTTCTTCGTAAACAAAAGGCACATACAGCGAATTAGAATCCAGAAAATTATTGCGCAGTTTGATGGCGTTAAGCGCTTCTAGCTTTAAGTTTAGCTCGCCTAAAATGGTGGTGCGGTAATCTTCAATCACTTCTGCTGGGCGTAAACGATTACCGTCACCTAATAAGGTTTCGAGTAAGTTAGCCGTTTGAGTCATTAACTGTAAGTCAGCTAATATCTGCTGCTCAACATTAGGTCGCAGCACTTTAAGCACCACGGCTTTACCGTTAGATTTTAAGGTAGCGGTGTGTACTTGCGATATGGATGCAGAGGCAAGTGGTGTATCGTTAAAATCATCAAAATAGGTTGCGATAGGAGCACCAAGCTCAGCTTCAATGGCTTCTCGTGCTAAAGCAGAATCAAACGGTGGCACTCTGTCTTGCAACATGGCCAACTGATACGCCCATTCGTCGTCAAGTAAATCACGGCGAGTCGACAGCATTTGTCCTAATTTGATGTATACCGGCCCTAAATCTTGCATCGCTAATTTTAAGCGCTCTGCAGGCGATTTAGTTTTATGCTTATTACGGATCCAAAATAAGCTGTTGCGCACAATGGCGAAATACCAGGGCTTTTTGTGTTTAGGTATTAAGTCATCTAAGCCAAAATGCAGAATGGTTTTAATGACATGGTAACCACGCCTGATACTTGCAGTTGTCATTGCGTTATTTGATCTCTTAATTGGGCTATCTTGGCTTCGATACGTTCGGTTTGACTCACCAGTTCGTCCAGATTATCACGAAAATGTAGCCATTCGATTTTATGCGGCGCTAGGCGATATTCTTCAGTGGTTAACTGGCTGATGTGTGAGCGAGTTTTTTGTAAGACCAGCTTGATATCATGGTTAAATTGTTTTGCTGTAGCAACGAGTTTATGCGTCGGAGCATCACCAATATAACGTGATAATGGTTCGGCAAAATCAACATGAATATTCTGTAAATAATGGCTTAACGATTGCAGTAATTGAATATCGCCTTCCAAACTGAGTTTATCTTGTTTGATAAGCTCAGTTAAATTAGCGCCTTCAGTCAGCTGATATAATGTTGATACATCAGCACGTACGGTTACTGCTACATCACCTTCGTAATGGCTGAGTACTTGAATTTGTTTGGCAAACACCAAATAAATGGGCCAATTTAACTGACTCAGCTGGATACAAAATACTTTGCCGTGCAATGACTTTTGGCGAGCATAGTCACTTTTAGCCTGTGCTGGCAGTTGGTTAAAAGCGGTTTCAATGGCAGCACAAGTTAACAAAGCAAAGTGATTAGGGGTCATTAGAACTTATAACCTCTATGCAATGCGACAACGCCGTCTGTCATGTTGGTGTAGTCGACTTGTTCAAAACCTGCATCTACCATCATTTGTTTAAGCGTTTCTTGATCAGGATGCATCCGAATTGATTCGGCAAGGTATTCGTAGCTGTCAGCATCTTTAGTGATTAATGCGCCCATTTTAGGTAACACCTTAAAGCTATACATGTCGTAAACTTTACGCATTAATTCATGTTTAGGTGTTGAAAACTCAAGCACGAGTAGTTTTCCACCAGGCTTTAATACTCGTTGCATTGAACGTAACGCCGCATCTTTATCGGTAACATTACGTAAACCAAACGCGATAGTGATGATATCAAAATGGTTATCAGGAAACGGCAGTGCTTCAGCGTTAGCTTGAACATAGCTGACGTTATTGACGATACCTTTGTCACGTAATTTAGTGCGACCGACCTTGAGCATTGAATCATTAATGTCAGCAAGAACGACTTGACCTCTATCGCCGACTAAATGTGAAAACTTAGCCGTGAGATCGCCAGTACCACCGGCTAAATCAAGCACTTTCATTCCCGGTCTTGCAGCCGCGACTTCAATGGTGTGGCGCTTCCAAAAGCGGTGAACTCCAAAAGACATCACGTCATTCATAATGTCGTATTTTGCCGCGACGGAATGAAACACGTCAGCGACTAAGTCTGCTTTTTTATCGGCTTCGACAGTTTTATATCCAAAATGAGTGTTTTTCGGTTCGCCTTCAGACATCGGTATATTCCTATAATGTGCGATAATTAATAGCGAGTGTATGCCATTGCGAATGATTGCTGAAATGCTGTGGTGCGAGAGTGTGACAACAATCAATTAGTTGTCTTACCTTGCACCTAATATACATTTCACTTCAACTTGAACGCAGCAATGAGCTTCGCGTCGATTAGCCCCAATAAAAAGCAGCAGTTAAGGCTAAAAAATTGCCTGCATTAGAGCATAAAATTAGCCTTTAATGAATAGCCGTAGCTGATTCTAATTCAGACCGGTTAATCGACCCTGAAGATAAGCATAAATTAACTCACTGAGACCTTGACCTGCATCGCGGTAACCCGCTTCTAAACCCGCGTGATGACATGCTGGGGCAGTTTCTGCAAAATGAGCGTAATGGCATGGACAATGCCTAGCAATATAATGCACATAATGGCAGGCATCGAGTATCGATATACCGGCAAAAGTCGCTGCACTGCTGGGCATATTGGCAATCGCATCGACATCGAGCTCTAATGCGACGGGCAGTTGGGTTTGATTTAATGATTTAGCGATTTGTTTTAATGCGGTTTCTAGCGACAGTTCACGCCGGATCCAAATTTGTTGAAAACTGTTCCATGTAGCGCCAAACAGGCTCAGTTGTTCTAGGGTTTCTTCGCTATTTTTTAATTCATGCAAGCCGAGAATATGATAATGGTCGAGTGCGCCATTGGCGGCGGCATAACTAAATCCATTACCACTGTGGCGACCTTCTCGTGGTCTAAAATCACTGTGTGGATCGAGGTTGACGGCTGCGACAGGTAGGCCTGTAGTGGCTTTTGTTGCCATTAATAAACCATAAGCATTATTGTGGCCGCCGCCGATAACGATGGGTTCTAATCCTGCTTGCATGATTTCACTTACTGCAGCAATGACGATGTCATCCAATTTTGCGGTTGCTTGGCGTAATTGCTCAACGGTAGCGGTTGTGGATACTGATGTATCAAGACTGATCTGGCCTAAAATGGCACATTCGTTACCATTAAGAAATCGATTGGACTGTAAATTAATCAACTGTTTGATGCTAGCGATAAAGGCATCATCAGCGCCGCCTCGGCCGAGGTTAGCTCGTGGTCCCACATCTTCTGCAATGGCAATAATGGCAAACTGGGCGCCACTGGATTTAGCCTGTTGTGCATTTTGCGCTAATGACAGTTCAGCCGATGCCAGATAAACCTGTTGGCCTATTTTGGTTTCATTAGGGCGTAAACTTAATAATGCATCGCAATGCTGCTGAGTAAATGCGCTAAACATGGTGATTCTCCGAATTACAGCCACAAAAAAACCAGCATAGCTGGTTTTTAAAGGAATTGTCTGCCAGCTTTTTACAAAGCTAAATTGGCTATGACGGGGTTATTCAATATCTAATGGTTCTGGAGACAGAATAACGCCCGTGTTATCAGCATAGATATGATCACCCGGTAAGAAGGTCACGCCACCAAAATTAACTGGAATTTCGATTTCGCCCACACCGTTACTTTCAGCACCGACAGGAATCGAAGCAAGCGCTTGGATACCAATATCAAGTTCTTCAAGAGCGTCAACGTCACGTACTGAACCGTAAATGAGAATACCTTCCCAATTATTGGCTACAGCAATTTCAGCAATTCTAGCATCGAGTAGCGCACGTCTTAACGATCCGCCACCATCAACTAATAATACTTTACCTTCACCGTCTTCTTCTAAAGCTTCAGCAATCAGGCCATTATCTTCAAAACACTTAATTGTACTGATTGAGCCACCGAAGGAGCTGCAACCACCGTAGTTACTGAACATTGGTTCGACGACATCGACTACATCTATATACATGTCGCAGAGTTCTGAGGTGTTGTATTCCATATTTCACTCCTGTTGGACAGCAAAGGTAAATTGCTGGGTAAAGCAAAGTTAAATGAATTATATGAGCTTTTTATGAAAATAAAAGCCTTATCAATCACTGGATTGTTATAAATCAACTTATGGTGTGACTTATGTGCAGATGACGCATTGGCCTAAATAGAGAACAGGGATCAAATTTGTAAGTAATTTTCTTTCAAATTGAACCAATTAGTCGATATATGTTGATTTAGGTCATCCTAATACGTTTTTTAATTACATTTTTGCTCTACAGTTTGTTAGCATATTGCTAGATTTATTAATGTTAGTTTACAAAATAATACTAGCTTTAGGGGCACGGAACCCCCGTTACGCATACGGAAGGCAGAGAGCCTGAAACAGAGGTTCTTATGGAAAATATCAATATTATTGAAGTATTAGGCTATGCCGCATCCGTTATGGTTGCCATTTCACTAATGATGAAAGACATCGTTTTACTAAGATGGTTAAACTTTATTGGCTGTTCTTTTTTTGTCGCCTACGGATATGCAATCGAAGCATGGCCAGTAGCGGGCATGAATGCCTTTGTTGCATGCATTAACATTTTTCACTTAATTAAGATTTATCGTAATAAAGGTGCACAGCCACAAACTGCATAATTGCACGAGTCATATTAAGTTATCGTGTTAGTGAATGACGATAACACGGTCGCGATTAATAACCCCTCAAGCCAAACTTGAGGGGTTATTGCTTTAAATCGCTTTGATTTAAAGCAATAAATGGCTATCAAACCGCTCTGTATTCCCCTGTCTGCGTTTTAATGGCCCACAATAAGCTCTCTATTGACGAGTCAATACATCTTGTGAGTAACATCAATGGCAAGCACATAGTGCCGATTTTAAATAAAACCGTTGTTATCGATTTATCCCATCTCTTATTCTCAGTTGAAGTGACCTCGCGGGTAAACATCAGCCGTTAAGCTTCTTTATGGTTATTCGCTAATTTATGCTTATTCTCGAATTTATGGTTATTTCTAACGTGAAACTCAACTCTGGGCTGTGTCATAAAACTTTAGGCTAACTGTCACCTCGTGTTCATTACCTCTGTCTATTATCTAAACTGTTAACAAATACATAACTTTAGTCGGATGAATATTAGCTAAATGATATTACCGACGTTTGACATGGAGTCAGGCATGAAGAGTATCAGCCAGTTAGATAAATATTGGTTTTATTGGATAGTGCAATTTAGTCGAGATAACGGCCTAAGTCAGGCTGCTAAACGTGTATCTGCAACCGGTGATGGCCACTATTATGCTTATTTATCTGTTGCGCTATTGTTTTTTCATCCCAACGGTCAACACTTTTTTAATTTAGTGTTGGGGAGTTTCTTGGTTGAGTTTCCGTTGTATTTACTGCTGAAAAATAGCATTCGACGTCATCGTCCTTGCCATGCGTTAGCTGGGTTTGAGTCTGGTTTTGAACCGTCGGATAAATTTAGCTTACCTTCAGGGCACACTGCTGGCGCCTTTGTGTTTGCTAGCGTGGTGAATCTGGTGTTTCCTGCCTTAGCACCGATTGCGTTTGCTTGGGCTTGTTTTGTTGGCTCATCGCGTATCGCTCTGGGAGTTCATTATCCTGTGGATATTATGGCTGGCGCTGGGTTGGGGATCGGCTCGGTATTTCTGGTCGATCAACTGATGCTGTAAAGCTTATGTTAAGAACGCTCATGAAGTAATCGCTCATGCCGTCACAGTACATGTGGTAAAGGTTCGCGTAGCCACTCTTCATGTAGTAACTGTTTATGTAGAAAGAAGTACAGCGTTTTAATCTTGATCATTAAGCCGTTGAGGGATGTAAGGCAATATGAAAATCTTGTACGGAGTTCAAGGCACAGGGAATGGCCATATCAGCCGCGCACGCGTAATGTCTACTGCGCTTAAGCAACATAATATCGATGTCGATTTTCTTTTTTCAGGCCGAACACCACAGCACTACTTTGATATGCAATGCTTTGGCGATTATCAGACCCGTAATGGTATGACTTTCGTAACCGAAAATGGTCGTGTTAATTGTGTTAAAACCGCCAAATACAATTTAACCACTCCCATTTTATCTGAAATTAAGCAGCTCGATTTAACGGGTTATGATTTAGTTTTAAACGATTTTGAACCTGTGAGTGCTTGGGCGGCCAAACAACAAAATGTGCCGTCAATCGCCATTAGTCATCAAGCAGCATTACAGTATCCAGTCCCTAAACAAGGTAACAGCTGGTTTAATGAATTTCTGCTCAACCATTTTGCACCCGTTGACATCGCTTTAGGTTGTCATTGGCATCATTTTGGCTTTCCTATTTTACCTCCATTTGTGGAGGTGTGGCCCAATGGTGGTGATCATAGCCACCAAATTTTAGTCTATTTACCCTTTGAAGAGCCTGATCGTATAGCTGCCTTTTTAGCCCCATTTGATCAATATCACTTTTCTGTTTACCACAGCACTAAACCATTAAAACCATTAGCAGATCATATTCATTGGCATGGTTTTAATCGTGAAGGCTTTAAACAACACATGGCTCAATGTGGTGGGGTGATTGGCAATGCTGGCTTTGAGTTGGCCAGTGAGGCGATGACGTTAGGTAAAAAGTTATTGGTGAAACCGTTACAGGGTCAGTTTGAGCAATCTGCTAACGTTGCGGCGTTAGAATTACTTGCTGCGGCAGAAAGTATGCAAACTTTAGATCCTGCCGTGCTCAAGCGTTGGTTAAAAAGCCCGTCACCTAAGCCTATTGCGTATCCACAGGTAGGCGATGCATTAGTGGAGTGGTTAAAAATGGGCGATTGGCATCAGCCGCAAGATTTATGTCAACATTTGTGGTCACAAGTTGAGTTGCCTGAAAACTGGCATAAACGGCAATAATGTTTGCTGCAATCAAGTTAACCGTATTAAAAAGTGCGTCAATTAATCGCACTTTTTAATGGGCTGGCTCAATTAAGGAAGGCGTTGATATAGCAATTCTAGCAGCTGATCTTCTAATTCGAAACGCGACTCCATCGCTTGTGCTAAATGTGATAAATCGTTGTCGAGTTGATACAGCACTTGTTCGTCAGATGCGTCGGTATATTTATCATTAAAATCCAATGCCGTGTCAGTACTTTCGCTAATTAGCGGTAATAAGGCGTTGGCTGTTTCGATACTCGTTTCACCAAACTTCTCACAAGCTTTAATAACGTTGTTGTAAACCTCAAAGTGACCTTCTGAGACATAATCAACTAATTGGGCACAAAATTGTTTCACTTGATCCATGCTCGGAAGTGATTTTTCGCTACGAGAATAGGGTGCTAATCCGGCAACGATAAAATATTGGATTAATAATTTGCGGCGATGATTAAGCCATTGATCGATTAAATTATGAGAACCGCCCCAGCGTTTTTCTGCTTTTTCTAGTTTTGTTAGCATGTCTTCTCTCTAATTGGCAGCCATTCTGTTACAACTAATGTATTGGACAAAGTGTATTGCGATCAACTGTTTTATTTTTATTTGCTTATCGACGAGCTTGCTTTGGGGATGAAAAGGACAGGGGTCTTGGAGTGGGATAATAAAAAACCCCGTGATGGCATGCCATCACGGGGTAACGAAGTTTTCAAAGGCTCGATTTGTCGGGCTTCTTGATTGTTCTTGCTAGCGCACACTTTTTATACCAAACCACTTAACGCGACGCAACTTTTAATCCAATAAATTGCGATTTACACATCAGTATTGTGTGTTTTGTGAGCATAGTGGCGGTTGTGTTAATAAAATCGACCATAGATTTAGGAATAGCTCACATAAATTCTGCATGAGTGGTTACATTAATCGCGTAAGTGCTAAACTAACGCCCAGCAAAAATCATAACAGTCTAGGAACAAAGTCCACATGGCAGAATTAAAGAATGATCGTTATTTACGTGCGTTGCTAAAGCAGCCTGTTGATGTCACTCCAGTATGGATGATGCGTCAAGCAGGACGTTATTTACCTGAGTATAAAGAAGTTCGTGCTCAAGCGGGTGACTTTATGTCTTTATGCCGTAATGCCGAATTGGCTTGCGAAGTCACTTTACAGCCGTTACGTCGTTATGACTTAGATGCTGCGATTTTATTCTCAGATATCCTGACCGTGCCAGACGCAATGGGCTTAGGTTTGTATTTTGAAGCAGGTGAAGGTCCGCGTTTTGAACGTCCAACGGATACTATCGATGCAATCAAAAAATTATGTATTCCAGATCCAGAAGATGAATTGGGTTATGTAATGCGTGCAGTGAGTACGATTCGTCGTGAACTGAATGGCTCTGTGCCGTTAATTGGTTTTTCGGGTTCTCCTTGGACTTTGGCCACTTACATGGTTGAAGGCGGCTCAAGCAAAACCTTCGAAAAAATCAAGCGTATGGCGTATGCAGAACCTGCTGCATTACACATGTTATTAGATAAGTTAGCAGACTCAGTAGTGTTATATCTTAACGCTCAGGTGGCTAACGGTGCACAATCGTTAATGATATTTGACTCGTGGGGCGGTGCGTTATCACACCACGCTTACCGTGAGTTTTCATTACGTTATATGCAAAAAATTGTTGATGGCTTAACTCGTTTTGCTGATGGCCGTAAAGTGCCAGTTACCTTGTTCACTAAGGGCGGCGGATTATGGTTAGAGTCTATGGCTGAAACAGGCTGTGATGCATTAGGTTTAGATTGGACTGTTGATATTGGTGATGCTCGTCGTCGCGTAGGTCATAAAGTGGCGTTACAAGGTAACATGGACCCATCAATGTTGTATGCTACGCCAGAGCGTATTCATCAAGAAGTTGATCAAATTCTAGCAAGTTATGGTGAAGGTACTGGCCATGTATTTAACTTAGGACATGGTATTCATCAACATGTTGATCCTGAACATGCTGGTGCATTTATCAATTCTGTGCATGAGTTGTCAGGTAAATATCACAAGTAATTAGTGATATTTACTAACAAAAAAGCGAATCTTCGGATTCGCTTTTTTGTTGATCGTTTTTTGTTTTTTAGCTTTTGAATGTGAGCAGTTAGTTTTTCTATTTATCTATTTATCTATTTTTCTATTTTACGTCTTTCCGGTAATGCTTGTGAGCCGGAATCCAGCTGTTTTTTATGATTTTGATTTAGGTTTTATGGCCTGCGGCCACTAACGTCGTGGCGCTTCGCCCACACCAGACCAAGAGGAAACCAACGGCTGCTCCCTCTTGGAACTCCCAGCCGCCACATCAAAATTATCTGAAAAGCGATAATTTCGCGACGTGGTTGAATCCAGCTTTTGGGCTCTTTTGAATCTTGCCTCGGCCTTATTCGAAAATGCTAACGCTTCCGATGGTACATCCTGTACCGCGAAAGCTAAGCTCACATCCATGTGTGCTTCACGCTATTTTCTTCAACGGCCTCAAGTTCAGAGTTGAGTTTAGACTTTTGCAAGCGTTACTAACTCGTTTGTGGACAGAAATGATTTAGAAAAGCCAGTGTTTCAATTTACTTTTTATAAAAGTTTACCCTGATTCCAATAAATTATAAGCCTATTCACCATACCATTCTGGTTTTGATTCTTTCGAGTTCCATGCCCAGTCTCGCAAAGTTTCAATGACATTGTCACGATCATATTTATCGTAGTATGTAGGATTAAGTCCCGTGCCTTGAAAGCCATCTAATTTGCTTGCTTCAAAACAAGCTTCATCATCATCTTTACGAGATGTAATCAATGTACCGTTTTTACCACCAAACTGGGGGAGTAAACCTGTAATTTGATATTCTTCACCATCTGAGCCAATAAACTCGTATGGCGATATAAATTCTATACCCAAGTCTTTTGCTGCATTTATCCAAGCTTGCTGGGGACGATTAAACAAAGATTCTAGTAAATCAGCATTTTCATTGTCGGGTGCATTTATATCTTTATAAATGACAAAATCAACGAAACCGTCTTCATCGAAGGAGACAACCCAACGTTCTGAAAATGCTTCCACTTCCACATCAACGCACCCGATATGTTCACGGTAATCTATGCGAAGTGGAAATTTTTCTTCTTTCATTTGAGCTAAAAACTCGAAAAGTTTCATCGGTATCCTAAAGGCTTATAACGCTTCAAATATGGGGCGCGCGTTGTTTGCGCGTCCCTGCCATAATTTGTTTGTTATACGCTGACTTTTGCACTAAAAGATAGCCAAATAAAAATAACAAACCTGTCACTAACCAAATTACACCAGTGTAAAAAACAATTGAATTAACCTTCTCTGGGTGACGTATCCAAAGCTGTAAAGGTAATACTCCACGAATAATACAAAGTGTTGAAATTGTATAAATACCAAGCTTTAGCAAAGGTAACTTTCTAATAATGCCTGCACCAGATAACGCATATAGCCCGACAACCAAGAAGATGGCCGATATAAATATGGTTCCAACTGGCGCTAACCAAGTCCCATTTTTAGCGGATTCAATAACTTGAGGGGGAGCCATTTGAGCAGAAAAACATTCAGGCCCTAGGAATATACAAGACATATGGGCAATAGCAGTGGCCACAGCAATTAAGGCAACAACAACTAAATATAGGATTCCTGGCTTCGACTTCACTCGACTCTCCATTTAAGCGTATAACGCTTAAAACTAAAACAAAGGTTATTTATAGCATTAAGCATAGCGAATATAAATAATCCTTTGATTTTACTTGCTATCTGGCAGCCAGAGCGTTAACTCGTTTTGGCGGTGAATCAAAAAACGGAAATAAACGGCACTGGCGGGATATTCGTAGCCTTAAGCTAATCGCTAGATTTGATTGCGAAGAACCACTAGATAGCATTATTCTTTAGGTAAAACCGAGAATTTTCGCAATTACATAACGAGAAACAACACTGTTGTTTTAACACAAATGAATTATAACTGTATAAAAATACAGTGTACAATCGAAAAGCTTTTTATGATGTTTATCGTAGATAGATTTACCTCAAAATGGTGCTTTCATAAACTAGCGATAACTATGTTCAAGCATAGTTTAAATTGGATATTCTCTAACAAGTAATGGGGCGTGCGACGTGAGGTCGTATGAAGCGCTGTTCACCGCTTTTGAGTGAACCATCTGTATCACCAGATGAAC